>CAZVXK010000123.1:5867-7747 GCA_964631665.1 uncultured Candidatus Cloacimonadota bacterium
GTAAGCGTGGCATTGCCTCCATAAGGCCAATAAGACGCTGTGGTCCCTCCATAGACATTCACAGTGGAATTATAATGTGATATCGTTAGAGTTCCTTTGAGGTCCACCCACCCTCCGGGATTGCGCAGATTGATCGTTCCGCTGGAGCTGCACTGAATTTCACCGGCTATGCCATTGTCCGCCAGCGACAAAGCATCGAACACGCCGTTGCTCACATACACCTTGCCGGCTGTCCAGTCATAGGCATTACAAGTCACGGAAACCGCAGCATTGTTGATCAGCAGGTTTTTTCCGGCTGGAATGGTCTTGTTGATCTCCAGGATGTTGAAGTTTTCGCTGCTTTGGATCGTCTGGTCAACGGTGCCGTTGAAGATCACCCGTTCGGTTCCGCTTCCTTCATTGAAAGCCCCCGAACCAACCGTGTTGTTCCAGTTTCCCCCGATCCTGATGTTGTGGCTATTGGGCTGGAGCGTTCCGCTTTGGAGCGTGAGATTACCCTTGATCGTGATATCGGTCTGCAGGGTCAGATTGCCGGTGTGGCTTGCCACCACATGGTTCAGATAATCGTCGGTGCTGTTCAATGCAATAAAGCGATTGGTCCCATTGAAGATCAGGGTGCCGGCGTTGCATTGGACGCCGGGTCCAGAATTACGATCATCTATGAAGTTATAGTTTATAGTGATGTTTCCCGCATATTGGAAGTAACTGGAGGAATTAATGGCGTTCGTGAACAGGGCATCGATGGTGAAATCCTGTGTGCTTGTAGCCGCAATATAGAGGCCAGCTCCTCCTGATTTTTCCGAGAAGAGCGCATGAAACACCGTTGCCGCGCTGTGGTTGATGATGTTGGAATCGGTGGAGCCCCTGAAACGGACAACGCCCCAGGCCATCTGGACATTTGATCCGGAATTGAAAGTCATATTGCCATAGCAGTAGATCTCCGCTGCGGAATCCACGATGTTCACCGTGGAACCGCTTCCCCAAACGAAGTTTCCCCACACCCACAGATCCGTGGGCTGGTTCATGTTCAGAGTTCCATAGAAAGTGGCGTTTCCGCTCACATTCAGGTTGAATTGATGCACTGACACCCAGGTTCCGGTCTGAACCACCAAATGGCGGCAATAACCCTCGGCTGACGAGGTCACGGGATAACGCCCATAAACATTTACCGGGATGTTCACATCGGTGGTGGAGGTGGGGACCACGCCCGAACTCCAGTTCGACCCTAAATTCCAGTTTGTGTTGGTTGCGCCGGTCCAATCCACTGCGTTGATCGAGACCGCTAAAACTAAACAGATCATAATCAGGCTTGTGCTTCTCATGATTTCCTCCTTATCTTGTTTTAGGTTATCGCTTTAGCACATACACGCTATCTCTGTAGATGAACTTGATTTCCTTTAAACAACACCTGAGAATGCTGTCAAGAAAAATAATATTAGAATTCATAAGATTGTTTTGATTTTTTGCCCAGAGCCTTCATATAATCAGAGATATGAACCATTCAAGGTAACGCTGGCTTCAGCCGGAAAGGAAGAACTATAACGCTGGCCTTAGTTGGTCGTTACCCTTTCTTTTTCTGTTTGTAACGCTGGCTTCAGCCCGTTGAAAAAGCCCGGGATGGGCGACATTCCATAGCTTGGGGTGGAGCGAAGCGGAACCCCAAGGATAGAAACTAAAAACACCATCAAGCCCCGGAGGGGCGACACAGGTACTTGATAAATAACGTTTTGAGTCGGAGTATCGTCCCTTGGGGGCTTCCGAAATCCATATCTTCCATTTCCCCTTTTTCCCCTGATTCCATGCTTATTCCACCCCAGATCCCCTCTTTTCTCATCTTCATGCCCTCCCGAAATGACAGCCTTAATCAAGTCTTAATCAAG
>CAZVXK010000124.1:0-7726 GCA_964631665.1 uncultured Candidatus Cloacimonadota bacterium
TCATACAACAGATACCCATTCAGCATATACAGCACCTTGTCAAAGTCCTTTTCCCCAGGAACGATCACATCGGCGTTCTTTTTGGTGGGTTCGATGAAGGCGAGGTGCGAGGGTTTGACGGTCTCCAGATATTGGTCGAGCACTGATTCCACATTGAATCCGCGTTCCAGGGTGTCCCTCTGCAGGCGCCGGGTAAGACGGATATCGGAATCGGTGTCCACATAGATCTTGAGGTCGGACAGCGCCAGCAGCTCTGGATAGTAAAGGGCAAAGATGCCTTCCAGGATCACCACGTCGGCATTGGCGATGCAGAGGGTGCCTTCGCTGCGGCGATGCGTTACGAAGCTGTATTCTGGCACATTGACCGCCTCGCCCCGAAGCATGGCCTGGATATCTCTGATCAGATATTCTGTGTCGATGGCGTCCGGATGGTCGAAATTCACCTGATTGGCCTCTTCCGGAGAGAGATGGCCCAGGTCCTTGTAATAGTTGTCATGGGAGATGATCACGCTTTTCAGGTCGGTGATGCGTTTTCCGATGGCCCGGGCGATGGTGGTCTTGCCGCTGCAGGTGCCGCCTCCGATCAGGATCAGGCGTGAATTATTGGGTTTCTTCATCTCAGTTCCCCCGGGCATTGTCTTCCAATATGCCGATGATCTTTGCCGCCACTTCGCTTCCATACAGCTCCGGATGGGTCTCCGCAACCCGGAACCGTGTGATGGCAGAGGGAAAATCGGTTGAATTGACCGGCAGCAGCAGATTCCAGCCGGCTTCCACCGTCTCCTGCCACTCGGTCTCATAACGCAGGGTAATGCAGGGCTTTTTCAGAATGTAGGCCTCCTTCTGGATGCCGCCCGAATCGGTGATGATCGCCGCCGCTGACTGCATCAGCCTTATGAAATCCAGATAAGCCTGGGGCTCGATATAGCTGATGGCATCAAAACGCTCCACCTCAAAGCAGGACAGGACATTGCGGGTGCGCGGATGCACCGGAAAGATCACCTTTCTGCCCAGATCATTCAGTCCGGACAGGATGTAACACAACCGCTCCGGATCGTCCACATTATAGGGACGGTGCAGGGTGAGCAGATAATAGTCCCCTGCCCTCAATTTCAGCTCCTCCAGGATCAGCGATTGCTGCTGCGCCAGCTCCAGGCCCAGCTTCAGGCTGTCCACCATGATATCGCCCACCAGATGGCACTTCGCTTCCAGCCCTTCCGCAGCGGCGTTTTGCATCGCCAGAGGAGTGGGAACCAACAAAATATCGCCCAGATGATCCGCCACAATGCGATTGATCTCCTCCGGCATGCTGCGGGTGAAGCTGCGCAACCCGGCTTCCACATGCACGGTTTTAAGGCCCAGCTTCGCTGCTGTCAACGCTCCCGCCAGAGTGGTGTTGGTATCCCCATACACGATCACGAGGTCGGGCTTTTCCTTTTCCAGCACAGGCTCCAGCGCCATCATGATCTCCCCCGTCTGCTGCGCCTGGGATCCCGATCCCACCTCCAAAAGATAGTCCGGAGCCGGGATCAGCATATCCCGGAAAAACACTTCATTCATCTGGATATCATAGTGTTGGCCGCTGTGGATGATGATCTCGGCATGGTGTTTCCGCAGCAGCAGCGACAGGGGCGCCAGCTTCACAAATTGGGGCCTGGCTCCCACCACTTGGGCGATCTTCATGTTTCTTCCTTCAGTCTGGGATTGAATGCCATGAAAAGTATCAGGGGTGAAAGTGTCAAGCATTCATATAAATCCGGTGGTTTTTGGTATTATATTAAAAAAAAAGATAGACAGATTTGCGGATCACCAAATTATGTCCCCCACCACTACTTGACTTGGGAGAAAATAATGGATCCTATTGGATTGGCGAAGGAATTCGTCACCCCGGAGCGGATCAGCCTGGCTGTTCGGGTGATCCTCATCCTGGGAATTGGAATACCGCTGCTGAAGCTGATTCGGAGGCTGGTGGCGCGGCTGATCAAAGACCGGCTTTCCGCCCAAAGCGAACTGCTGATCGTGAGAGCGGTCTATTATCTGGGCCTGCTGATCCTTCTGATCAGCGTCCTCAACGAATTCGGTTTCAAGCTCTCCGCCCTGTTGGGAGCCGCCGGCGTGTTGGGCGTTGCCATCGGTTTTGCCTCCCAAACCAGTATATCGAACATCATCAGCGGCATCTTCCTGATCTCGGAAAAGCCCTTTCAGGTTGGCGATGTGGTGCAGGTGGGCGCCACCATCGGAACCATTGCCAGCATCGACCTGCTCTCCGTGAAGCTGAAAACCCCTGACAACCGCTATGTACGGGTTCCTAACGAGACCATGATCAAATCTGAAGTGATCAACATCACCCGGTTTCCAAACCGCCGTGTGAATGTGCAGGTCTCGGTCGCCTACAAGGACAATCTGAAAAAGGTGTTGGAGGTGCTGAAAGGGATTGCCGCCGAGGAGCCCCTGGCTTTGGATGATCCGGCTCCGGTGATCAATATCGAGAGTTTCGGCGATTCCGGCATCGATATCATGTTCGGCGTCTGGGGCAAGACCGAAGAATTCTTCCTGCTGAGAACAGCATTGATCATCCGCATCAAGGAACGCTTCGAAGCCGAAAACATTGAAATCCCCTTCCCGCATATCTCTTTGTATGCAGGCAGTGAATCAGAACCAATAAAAATAACTACACACAAGGAAGTGTAACATGGCAAAGAAAAACAAGATCAAAGCGATCATCTTCGACCTCGATGGCACCCTGCTGGACAGCCTGGTGGACATCGCCGAAAGCATGAACCTGGCACTGAAGGAAAGTGGGCTGCCGGAGCATCCAATGGAGGCTTACAAGGATTTTGTGGGGAATGGGCTGTTCGAACTCACCAGAAAGTCGATGCCCCCCGGTGAACACAGCGAAAGCGAGGTGGAGGCACTGGCGGAGAAATTCTGGCATCACTATGAAGTGAGCTGGTATCTGCACACCAAGGTCTATCCCGGTATCCTTTACCTGATCCGGCTTTGCGTGTCCCGCAAGATCAAGGTTGCCATCCTCTCCAACAAAGTTCACTATTTCACCAAGAAAATGATCCGCCATTTCTTCCGCGGCGTGATGATCAACCAGGGCAAGAATCCCTTTGGCATCTATAGCGGCGAACAACCGGACAAACCGCTGAAGCCGGATCCCACCCGCGCTCTGGAACTGGCCGACCGCCTGAAGATCGATGTCGAGAACATCGCTTACCTGGGTGATACCGCCCTGGATGTGCAAACCGCTAAAAACGCCGGCATGATTTCAATTGGCGCTGCATGGGGCTTCCGTGGCAGGAAAGAACTGGAGGAAGCCGGTGCGGATTATGTGTTTGACCATCCCACCGAGCTCTCCACCTTCCTGGAAAAGTTTCCTGCCGTGTGATGAGATCATATCGCAAAGAGCTGTACTTTCACACAGCCAAACGCCGGGAGTACATCAATATCACCGCCCAGGTGCAGCAATGCCTGTCCGAAAGCGGCATCCGGGAAGGTTTGTGCCTGGTCAATCCCATGCATATCACCGCCTCGGTCTTCATCAACGATGACGAACACGGGCTGCACAACGACTTCGAACGCTGGCTGGAAAAGCTGGCACCGGAGAAACCCCACTCCCAGTATGAACACAACGGCTTTGAGGACAATGCCGACGCCCATCTGAAACGCCAGCTCATGGGCAGGGAAGTGGTGGTGGCGGTTACTGCCGGGAAGCTGGACCTGGGCACCTGGGAACGCATCTTCTATGGCGAATATGACGGCAAACGTAACAAACGGGTGCTGGTGAAAATAATCGGCGAATAAATAGCAAAGCCCCGCCGGAGCGGGGCTTTTTTTATATCATTGTAGCTTCAGCGTTTCGGAACGATAAAGTGGATCGTGCTTTCTATATTATGGGTTCCCTATCGGAGTTTAAATTCTACTTGAAGTAGTAGTATATCCCTGCCTGCGGGATATACATTACGATCTCATCCTTGTAGTTGTAGGTGATCGGAACTTCGATCGAAAAGCGGAACTGCTTGCCCAGGATGATCTCAAAGCCAGGACCGAAGCCCACTGTCCAGCGATCTTCCCTTTTCAGATAATCTGATTCGGTGCCATCGATAGCTTCATAGTAAGCGGAGCCAGGGGTTTGTTGACGGTATTGCTTTGAATATACCCGTTTCTGATAGTAGGTGTAAGATCCGCCACCGATCAGATAGAGCCGGCCGGTCTTGAAATGATCGAGCATGAACAGATAGTTCGCTGCCAGGTTCACAGCCGCTTCCCTACCGTTTTTATTCCTGGTGATGGTAGCGGCACTTTCGTCATAATCCCAGAAGCTGTCTTCAAATTTCACATTGTTGCTGCCAATCGTATAGGCACCCAGGGTTCCCTGCGCACCATGCAGCCTGCCCATCCAGCGCATGGCATAGCCGTTTCCGGTTTGGGTGCCGAAATGCAAGCCCAGGCCCACACGGGAATTGGCGTCTTCAAATGCCAGCAGCAACGATACTCCGAACAGCAGTACTATGATCATACATTTGGCTTTCATGATCCACCTCATTCACATTGATAAAAGCATACAATGCGCCAGCGACTATTTTGTCAAGCATTATCACCGCTCAGGCTGTTTTATATGCTGAAAAGTGATGATCTGGCATGCTGCTTGCTTGATATGACTCCTCAAAAAAACCACATCAAAAATACAGAATCTACCAGAGGTATAGAATGTTCCGAAAGTTTATGCTGCTCGCGTTCCTGGTGCTGACCGGCCTCTTGGTCGCCGCCATCGCCGATACCGTGGGATCGACGGCAGAGCAAAGAAATGACCGCAGCACAGAGGGAACCCTCGACTTCAGCGTGCGCACCGTTACCTACTATGGACAGTATGCGCCCCGCAACGCAGGTGTGATCTGGATCACCAATGCGCAGAACCAGTTTGTGAAGACCATCAAACTGTGGGCGAGTCAATACAGCTACACCCTTGTCCGTTGGATGGCCAGCTCCGGAGGCAACACCACCGGCGCCGTCACCGGTGCCTCCCTGAACAACCATCAGTTGCACAACGTGACCTGGAACGGCAGGAATCACCAGAACATCGAAGTCCCCGACGGCGAATACAAGATCAATGTGGAATTCACCGAGCACAACGCCACCGCCGCCAATTTGGGAAAATATCTCCAGATCAGCTTTGTCAAAGGGCCTGACCCTCTGAATGAAACTTATCCCAACCAAACCTATTTCCAGAACCTGAGCCTGGTCTGGACACCTGTGGTCGCCGATGGCAGAATCTTCGGCACGGTTACCAACGGAAATTCCAGCCCCATCTCTTCTGCTCTGGTCCAGGCAGGGGGATTCAACGCAATCACCGACGCTGCAGGCCAGTTCAGCCTGGTCCTGCCACCTGGGAACTATGACCTTTCCTGCTCCGCCAATGGCTATCAGACCGAATATCTAACCGGAGTGGAAGTGACCTCCGGACAGGATGTTCAGGTCAATTTCACCCTGCAGGGTGTAAGCAATTCTGACCTCTTGAATCCTGCCAACGGTTTATTCTTGCAGCCACCCTATCCCAATCCTTTCCAAACCAGCGTTCGGTTCCGTTTTGCCAGCGACCGGGCGGAACCTGTGCGGTTGATCATCTACAACAGCCGGGGACAGAAAGTTTGGGAACGAATCCTTGCAGGGGCAAAGGGTGAAACTGAACTGGTCTGGAACGCTATCGACCACAAAGGAATTCGTTATCCGGCGGGAAGATACACGATTGTGTTGCGCCAGGGAGAGCAAAGCCGGCAGCGGCAAATTATCCTATTGCCCTGAAGTGTATAACCCTGCTACCAATATAAATTGCTGCCCAGGCTCAGATACCGGGTTTGCCGGTTGCCGGTCTGGTAGTCCCGGAACCCATACTGCAGATAGACCTCATTCACTCCTGGGAAGTGGTAGCTCAGCTTTCCGGAATACTGGTTCAAGCGCTCCGGTTGCAGGTTGAAGCCCGCCCCGGCATATAGTCCCCTCACCAGCTTATGCTCTACTTCACCGAACCAGGCATTGGCCTTGTTCTCGGGGCTGTATTTAGCCCCCAGACAGGCAAAGGAGCCCGCACTGGCATCGTAGGGAGAGGTATATTGCAGCTGCGCCCGCAAGTAGTTTGACACCAGATAGATGTTCCGGGCATCGGCAGCGAGGCAGCTGTTGTTCACATACAACAGCCAGCCCCTGAGGTCGTTGCTGAACTGCTGTTGCAGGCGGATACGGGTTTGCAGCAGGTTGCGTTTTTCATCTGATATGGCCGCCCCATCGCGGTTGGTAATCTGCAGTGAGGCTTCCAGATGGCTCTGCCCTGAAACCGGATATTGGGCAGCCAGGCTGGCACTGATATCGGTGAGCCGATACTGCCCCTCTTTGGCAAACAATCCATCCTTGTGATCCACTGCCACACTGGCGCTGAAGTATTCCAGGAAGTCAAACCTCCCCCCCACTCCATAATAGACATCATCCACCCCGGCAGGATCCTGCTCCACCAGTTCAAATGTGTTCAGATCCAGCTCATAGGGTGTGAAGCGGAGGTGCTTGTGCCTGCCCTGGGCTTGCAAACTGAGGGCGGGCAAGCTGTATTGCACTGCCAGGGAGCTCTCATGTTGCATTTCCTTGCGTTGGGATTGCAGGTTGTTCCAGACGGGATACAGACCCAGCAGTTTGGAACTGCCATAGATGGTGTTGCGGTAACTGGCGGCCAGATCGAAGTTCGAAACTGAGTATCTTGCCCCCAGTTTGCCGTTGTGCCAGAATTTTTGGTCGGCCGGGGCCAGATATCTGTCGCTGCTGCTGAGGTCTGAGGACAGCTCCAGTTGCAGCCGGGGAGTGAAACAATGCTCCCATTCAAGATGGTTGAAGGCGTTTACTCCCTCCTTCTTCCGGTCTTGGAAACTGGAGAAACCGGTCTTGAGCAGAAACGCATCCTGCGCCGCCAGGGCCAGGACGGGCAGCAGAAAGGCCAGGATCAATAGATGGCGTGGTTGGGACATACTGCCACACATTCACCGCATTGGGTGCACTTGCTTTGATCGATCTCCGCTTTGCCTAAATGGTTATAAAGGATGGCGTCGTTGGGGCACACGCGCAGGCATTCGCCGCAACCGTTGCAGGAGCTGGAATCAATGTGATATTCGGTGATGCTGACCCGCTTGCAGGCGATCGCCACCACCAGCACAACCACCAGCACTATAATCAGAACTGCAGAGGATCGCTTCATCGTGGTGTCCTGATCGCCCGATAGGTGCAGGTTTTCACGCAGAGCTTGCAATCGATGCATAGTGTATCATCGATCCTTGCCCTGCCGGCTTCGATTCCGATCGCCTGGGTGGGGCAGATTCGTGTGCAATCTGCACACCCAACACACTTGCTTCTGTCCACGAAGGGCTTACGCTGCATCAGGGCCAGGAGAGATGCCCCCAGCACAACCAGAACCAGCAGAATAACCAGTTTTCGTTTCATAACACTTTGCCAATATTTATAGTTAGGATATCAACCGATCTCTTGGGACCGACTTTTTGTCCCATTAGGCAGCAGTACCATACTTGTCCAGCATTTTTCTGCGGATTCTATTCTTCGAAGGAGCATAACCAGGAATAGAGAGCCCTGCTGCTGATTCTGCTGTCTTCCATCGCCAGGCGGGACGCCTGGAATCCTCTTCACTCCCATTAGCAATACGGAATCATTACGGAGTCATTACGGA
>CAZVXK010000125.1:0-7648 GCA_964631665.1 uncultured Candidatus Cloacimonadota bacterium
TTATTGCTTGACTAATTACGAGCCTTGATAAGCCTTACCGCATCTTCGAACACGGGAGTGAAGGTGAGCTTGTTTGCACGGCAGAAACAGTCCGGTGGCGAGCATTTGGACATCCTGCTCAAAGCGGTGGTTTCTGTATATTTCTACATGGCCAAGATCGGGCGCATGAGCGGTGCGGAGGTGAATTTCATCGACCGCCTGCTGCGCACCATGTTTGGCAATGAGATACCGCTCTATCAGATCGAGCAGGCCCGGCGACAGATCATGCCTTTGCGGGAGGCGGCGAATTTTCTCAACTCCCATTTCCACGAAGCGGACAAGCTGCTGCTGATCCTGAATCTGGTTACCCTGGCCTATCACGACCGTGAGAAAGTGCAGGTGCTGGGCAATGTGGAGATCGTGGAACTGGTGGATCTGCTGCAATTGGATGTGAATATCCTGGACAGCATCTATGATCTGTTCGAATCTGACATTCAGACCGTCAAACTGCCCTGGCAAGCCTTCCTGAACCGCCAGAACCGCCATCTGAAGAATTCCCTGCTCTGGGGTTGTCAGGATGCCGATTTCATCTTTCACGGCAATTGCGACAATCCCGTGATCTTCATCCTGATCGAAGAACTCACTCTGGTCTGCGTAACCTGCTCCGACCTCGATACCGCCTTGGAGGACAGCTATTTCCTGGAGCCGGGGTCCAGCACCAAAACCTGGCTGATACCCAATCAGTTCTATTATTTCCGTCCCCATGCCACCCTGCACCTGGGCCTGTCCAGATTAGACGAAGCTCCCGGCGATCGAACCCTGAAGCTGGATCTGGAAGCGGTCTGGACCATCCACAGCCTGCGCATTTCCCCCGACCGGGTTCCCCTCCCGGCTGGCAAAGAGCGCTGGCTCTATCTGCAATATGACCGGGGCAGGCTGCTACTGCTGCCCTCCCGATCGTCCAAACTCAACAAGGGTAGGGAAGTTGCCCTGGACGACATCGTGCCGGAGCTGGATCAGGAACTGCCCCTAGCCGCCCTGCTCACCAAAACGGAAAGCGCAGCCGATTCCGACCATCTGGTGCGGGAGCATTACCTGGAATACCGGGACAACCGCTTTCACCTGATCAGCTATCCGGTCGGCAATGCGCTGCTGAGATTCCAGCTGGTGGATCAGCAGTGGCAGGTTCAACCCTTGGGCGAGCCTGAGCTCTATATCAACCGCATCGCCCTGAAGGAAACTGCGCCCTTCAGCTTCAACCATGATGTGCTCAGCCTGGGCACGGAAAACTATATCATCAACCGAAATTGGGAGCTGATCGAGATCCCCATCGACATCCAACAGCTGAATGTGGTGGACATCCAGCACAGCTTTGTCAGGGAAGCCCGAACCGCCCTGGACGGAATCTCCTTCTCCCTCCGCCAGGGCAGCATGCTGGCCATCATGGGACCCAGCGGTTGCGGAAAGACCACCCTGCTGAGAGTTTTGCTGGGCGAGATCGTGCCGGGGCGCGCCCAGATCGAGATCGACGGCATGGATTATCTTGCCAATTATCCTTTATTTCAAAAGCATGTCGGATATGTGCCCCAGGACGATCTGCTCTTTGCCCATCTCACCGTGTATGAAAATGTCTATTTCAACCTGATGCTGCGTCTGCCCAAGCTAAAAGACAAAGAGGAGATCCGCTCCCGCATCGTGAATCTGTTGAACACGGTGGGCCTCTATGAACAGCGGGACATGATCGTGGGCGATGTGCTGCATAAAACCCTGAGCGGAGGCCAACGCCGGCGCCTGAACATCGCCCTAGAACTGATCAGCAACCCCATGATCATCATCCTGGACGAGCCCACCAGCGGACTTTCCACCAAGGATTCGGAGAACATCACCCAGTTCCTGCATGAAATGAAGCAGCAGGGCAAGATCATCATTTGCACCATCCATCAGCCCAATGCCACCATTTTCCGCAGCTTCGACCATGTCCTGCTGCTGGATAACGGCGGGGTACAGGTCTATTTTGGCGGCACAGACGCGGTTTTCGATTATTTTGATGCCGAACTGGATCAGTCTGGCAGCGAACGGGAGCAACTGCACACCAAAAAGAGCCTCAGCATGCCGGAGTATTTCCATGACCTGATCGAGCTGCCGGACAACCTGAACCAGCGCCGCTTCAAACCCGATTACTGGAAACAGAAGTACCGCGACCATCGCTTCCGCCAGACCCTTGATGCTGAGCCGGAGTCCGGACAAACCGACCATCGGGCGTCCCTTCCCACTGCCAGGGAAAAGCCTTGTCTCTGGCGCAACCTGAAGCTGATGATCCGCCGCAGCTTCATCAATAAACTACGCAGCCGCATCAATCTGAGCATGACCCTGGGAGTGGCGCCGCTGCTCGCCTTGCTGACTTCCCTTATCCTGCGCAACCAAGCCACCCCGGGCAACTATAGTTTCTACAACAACAATAACTTCCCGCTGTTCTGCTTCATTTCGGTGATCATCTTCATCTTCATCGGGCTGGCGAACAGCATCGACGACATCCTGGGCGAGAAAAGGATCATCCTGCGCGAGAAAAAGATGAATCTGGGCATGATGACCTGCCTGAACAGCAAGTACTTCGTACTTTTGGCCATGACCCTGGTGCAAAGCCTGCTCTACCATATCATCAGTTCCGCCATTCTGGGCATGAAGGGCGCTGAGCTGCCTCTGATCCTCTCCTACACCCTCAGCGGGATCATCGGTTACCACATCGGTCTGCTCTGTTCAGCCCTGATCACAGACCGCAGCGCCATCATCAACGTCCTGCCCCTCATCCTGATCCCCCAGATCATGTTTGGCGGGGCGGTTATCCTCTTTTCGGATATGAACAGCGCTCTGAAGCTGAACCGCAGGGTGGAGATACCGGAATTCTGCCAGCTCATCCCCTCCCGCTGGCTATACGAGCACAGTGTGCTGGCACAGCACCACCTCAACCGCCGCAGCCGGTTGGATGCCCGTTTCCAGCGCAAGCTGGAGGACAAATCCGATCCCCGTTACATGGAACTGGTGGATGAGTATAATCAGGGCCTGGAGCGGCTGGCGCAGGATGACTATATCAACCATCTGGCACTCAGCTATATCCGCCACAGCCATGGCAGGTATGTGAGCCAGAAGCGCAACATCTTCCTCAGCTACAAATCCCGCCTGCTGGGGCTGGAACTGAAGACCATCCATCTGAACTGGGCGGTGATCGCTCTCTTCATCGCCGCAATGAACATCCTCACTTGGATCAAATTGCGCTACTTTTACCACTGAGGCACCATGAACATCTACATCCGCACCCAACCCCATGACCTGTGCAAATATCTGGACGACCAGCAGGCAACTGAACTGAGGAAACAGATCACGCTGCAAGACCTTCCTGCCGGAGAGGTGATCCAGCGCCGCGGGGATGCAGTGGACTGTCTGATCGTGCTGGAGGATGGGGAACTGGTTCTGAAAAAGGACGATCAGATCGTGGGCAGGGTCTACGCCGGCGAGATGGTCAATGAACACCACTATTTCGCAAACTGTCCGGCCTCCTTCACCCTGCTGGCGGAAAAGACCTCTCGCTTGGGCTTGGTGCCCTTTAAGGCGATTGACGAGTTCATTGCCTCTGATGCCGGCCGCTGTGCCAGAATCCACGCCGCCTTCAACGACAGCCTCAGCCTGAAGATCATCCGCCTGACCCACCGGGAGCCCCAATGAGCGATCTGCATCCCCTGCTGCGCTTCCTCGATCCGGGGGAGCTGAAGCTGGTCAACAGCATCGTGATCGAGCAGGATCTCCCCGCCGGCGAGACCATCATCAGAACCAACGACCGCAACCGGGATATCGTCTGCCTCAACCAGGGCACGGTTGCCGTCCAAGTGGAAACCGGCGATGGGGGCGTGCGGGAAATCACTCAGATCCACTCCCCAAACCTGATCGGCGAGATGAACTTCATCATCCCCACCCGCCGAACCGCCAACGTCGTAGCCCTGACCCCCATCAACGTAAGCATCTATCCCTATTTGTCCCTGACCGCCATCCTCAGGAAAAATCCCAGCCTGGCCTACAAGATCTTCGCCGCCCTCAATCAATCCCTGGTGCAAAAATACCTTTCCACCCTCGCACGGATCTAGGCTTTCCATGAAAATTAAAGCTGATTTGGAGTTCATTTTGGCCTTCGCAAACTTTACGTATACATCAGATTACAAGGCCAAATGGACTTCAAACAACCAATTTTCATGGCCGGTGGCGGAAATCCCTGTTCAGCGAGGATCAAACAATGGAGTGTCCTGATGGACATGAATGACGACCGCACCCAGTACAGCCTGGAACTGCGCCAACTGATCCGCGACACCCTGCAGGCGGCCATCGAAGGGGAATTCTCCACCCATGAGGATTTTCCCTTCTTCCTCACCCGCACCGCCTATGACATGTTCACCGAAGTGGAAGGTCTGCCGCTTTATCCGCAGGAAATCCCCCGGGTTCTGCTGGATTGGGCAAAACTGGATCCTAAGGTGAACTGGCAACGGGAGGATTTCCTGGTGCTGGATCTGGAAACCACTGGCCTGGGACGTGGCCAAACTGTAGCCTTCCTAATCGGGCTGGGCTATTATGAGGCCGGTCAATTCATCGTGGAACAGATCTTCCTGCCCGAGACCGAAGCAGAAGCCAATTCCTTCGACCGCCTGATCGAACTGCTGGAGACCCGCGCCGTGCTGATCACCTTCAATGGCAAGACCTTCGACATTCCAGTGCTGGAATCCCGCCTCCTCTATCACCGCATCTGGCTGAATCTGAGGGAAAAACAGCATATCGACCTGCTGCATCTGGCCCGGCGCCTCTGGAAGAACAAGATCCCCTCCTGCGCACTGGAGACCATTGAATACTATATCATGGGCTATATCCGGGAAAAGGAACTGGACATCCCGGGCAGCCTGATCCCCCAAACCTATTTCCAATTCCTGATCAGCGGCGATCCGGAACTCATCCGCAGGGTATTTGTGCACAACCAGTTCGATATCCTGCACACGGCGGCGCTGTTTACCCTGATCTGCGACAGCATCGGCTATCCCCCGGCGCAGGGCATGGATGCCCGCATCGATTATCATGCTTTGGCCCGGCTCTACCTCAGCCAGGGGCAAACTGACACGGCGCGTTCCATCCTGGTGGACCTGATCTCCCAAAACCAGGTCAGCGGAGATATCGCCCACGAGCTGGGCCTGATCTATAAAAGGGATCAAGACACCGCCGCGGCGGAGGAGTGCTTCAGTCTGGCGGCTGCCCTTGCCCATCCGGCTGGGATGTTGGAATATGCCATGCTGCTGGAAAAGCGCAAAGCCTTCGCCGAAGCCCTGGAGCTGGCGGAGCGCCTGCTGCGCTGGCAGCTCAGCCGTCCCTTGGTGGACTGTAATAAAGTGCAGCAATTGGAAAAACGCATCCAGAGGCTGCAGGCAAGGCTCGCCAACCGGAAATGAACAGCCTGCCAAGCCTAGTTATTCAGCAGTCCGCACCCCACGCCCCTGCCTGTTCAGAATCACTTCGTCCCAACAGCATATGGCTTTATACTTTCTATATCGAACCATGGGGAGACCGAACCAATGCCTGAAAATTACACCCTGAAAAGCATGATCGACCGCAGTTGCGAAACCTATGCCAAGCGTCCGGCTTTATCCACTGCCGATGGAACTCCACTCACCTATGCCGAGCTGCGCCTGCAGATCGACACCACCATCGCCCTGCTTAGGGAAAACGGCATCAACAAAGGAGACCGGATTGCCCTCCTCAGCCAAAACCAACCCAATTGGGGCATTGCCTATCTGGCCATAACCTCGATGGGCGCTGTGGTGGTGCCCATCCTCACCGATTTCCATGTGAACGAGATCCTGCAGATCATCCGCCACAGTGGAACCCAGCTGGTCTTGGTATCCAAAGCGATGTTCGACAAGATCGGCTATGCCGACCTCGATCCGTCCATCACTCTGATCTGCCTGGATGATTTCAGCAGCTGCGAAGACCGGGCCCAGAAACCCAAACTGGGGGATCTGATCCAGGAACAGGCAGCCCAACTGGGACAATTGAAAACCAAGGCGTTGCAGGCGGTCGGGCTCCTGGACACCGAAGTGCATGAGGACGATCTGGCCGCCATCATTTATACCTCCGGCACCACCGGAAACTCCAAGGGCGTGATGCTCAGCCACCGCAATTTGGTTCTGGACGCCTATCTCACCACCCAGATCCAGAAAGTGAACCAACATGACCGCCTGATCTCGGTGCTGCCGCTTTCGCACACCTATGAATGCACGATCGGTTTTCTGATCCCGATGATGCAAGGCGCCTGTGTCTATTATCTGGACAAGCCCCCCACGGCTCGCATCCTGATCCCCGCCATGCAAAAGATCAAACCCACCATGATCCTCACCGTTCCCCTCATCATCGAAAAGATATTCAAACTGCAGATCTATCCCCAGCTCAATGGCAACCTGCTGTTCAAAGAACTCTATAAACTTCCTCCCACCCGCAAATTGCTGCATAAAATCGCCGGAAAAAAACTGATGAAAACCTTTGGCGGCAAGCTGCACTTCTTTGGCATCGGGGGCGCCCTGCTCTCCCAAGAGGTGGAACGCTTCCTCTACGAAGCCGGCTTCCCCTATGCCATCGGTTATGGCCTCACCGAAACTTCACCCCTGATCGCCGGTAGCAGCCCGGAACTGGTGCGTTTCCGCTCCACCGGAAAAGTGCTGCCCACGCTGCAGGTGCGCATTGCCGATCCCGATCCCGCCTCCGGCATCGGCGAAATCCAGGTCAAGGGCGACACCGTGATGAAGGGCTATTACAAGGACAAACAACGCACCGATGCCGCCTTCACCGGCGATGGCTATTTCATGACCGGAGACCTGGGCATCCTCACCAAAGACTATCTCTACATCAAAGGCCGCTCCAAAAACGTGATCGTGGCCGCCACCGGCGAAAACATCTATCCGGAGGAGATCGAGACCAAACTCTGCGAAAACGAATCCGTCCTGGAAGCCCTGGTCTTCGAAAGCGGCGGGCAGATCGTGGCCAGGGTGTATCTCAACCGCGAATTACTGGATAAAATCCACCACCTGGACAAGATGAGCAGCCTCACCAGTGAAAAGTTCTTGTCCGGCCTGCTGGAGGAGATCAAAAACCAGGTGAACCGCAATGTGGCCGCCTTCTCACGCATCCACCGCATCGTGGAACAAAAGGAACCCTTCGAGAAAACCCCCACCCAGAAGATCAAGCGGTTCTTGTATCAATAGAAGGATGGTTGCATAAAACTTCTTACTATTCATCTCACGCTACTTCTCACTATTCCATTGCGTTTTTTTGATGCTATTCACTCACTCGATTTGAAGAAGAGCCAATTTGTTCGACTCTCAGACAGCCCCATAGAAGCGCCGCCAGGGACGTTGGTCCAGAGTCTGAGCCATGGAAGGGCTGCACAAACGTAGCCCGGGGTGGAGCGCAGCGGAACCCTGGGGCGGTGGTGAACAATTTGACGTTCAAGCCCTGGAAGGGCTGCACATATGATTGGTAAATTACGTTTTGGGTCGGTGTGTTGCCCCTCCGGGGCTTTTTCCCATGGGGGTGGATCCTGATCCAGGGTTACCACCCTGGGCTAAGTTGTTTCGCTTCTGCGGAGCTT
>CAZVXK010000126.1:0-7598 GCA_964631665.1 uncultured Candidatus Cloacimonadota bacterium
TCCGTAATGACTCCGTAATGATTCCGTAATGCTAACGGGAGCGACACCTGAGCATAAAGGGAATATCCCACTTGCGAAGTAGGATATCTATATTATATTATTGGTAAAAAGAAACACAATGGGAGTCAACAATGAAAATACTCATACTATTCTACTCGACCTATGGACATATCTATGAACTGGCGAAGGCCGTTGCCGAAGGCGCACAAAGCGTGGAAGGCATGGAAGTTGAGCTCAAAAGGGTGCCGGAGACCCTGAGCCCGGAAATCCTGGCCAAAATGGGCGCATTGCAACCGCAGCAACAGTTTGAACACATTCCAGTAGCCAGCGTGACTGACCTTGCCTCCGCCGATGGCATCATCTTTGGCTTTGCCACCCGTTTCGGTGGGGTTGCAGCGCAGATGAAATCCTTTCTGGACGCCACGGGAAGCCTGTGGGCAAAGGGCGCGCTGATCGGCAAGGTGGGTTCCGCCTTCACCAGCACCGGCACCCAGCACGGAGGCCAGGAAGCCGCTCTGCTCAGTTTCCACACGGCTCTGTTGCACCACGGTATGTTGATCGCCGGTTTGCCCTATTCCTTTGACGGGCAGACCCGGATGGATGAGATCACCGGCGGAACGCCCTACGGAGCCACCACCATCGCCGCCGGAGATGGCTCGCGCCGGCCTTCAGAAAACGAACTGGAAGGCGCCCGCTTTCAGGGAAGGTATGTGGCAGAGATCGTTGCCAAGCTCAAGCGTTGATCATCCTTGACATAAAATCGGGCTTTTTATTTCTTGCGCTTAAATAAGGAGCCCGATTTTTTATGCCAAAATTCCTTGCCCTCACCCTGCTGGCACTGATCCTGACCGCTGCAGGCGCCCATAGCACCAGCCTGCTGTCCGAAGCCGAACTGCGGCAATTGACCGAAATGCTGCAAACGGCTGATCTGGACAGCAGCTCCCTGTGCTTTGAAAAGGACTGGGACCTCAGCACCAAGTATAAGAGCAAGTGGCAGTTGGCTCAGTTGCAAAATCCCTGGCAGGCCTTGGACGACCTGCAGGAACTGCGCCAGCTCTGCGCTACCGGAGCTGATGATCCGGAAGGCTGGTCCGGCCTGCTGCTGCGCCTGGGCGAGGTGGCATTTAATAACGATCCTTTCCGCAGCAAGGACATCTATTCCTCTGCCCGCCGCGATTATGAGCTCCGTTTCAGCCGGCAGGTAAAACAGCCCAAGCAGCTCTTTGCCTTTATGGAAAAGGAATTGCAGGAGCTGGACGGGGTGCTTGGCCAGAGCTTCGAAGCCCTGTCCACCGCAGACCGGAGGAGGCTGAACTCCTGGTTCTATGGCACTTTCTGCGAAAGCGACGACGCCGAGCGCTACAATTCGTTTTTGAAGGAAGCCGGGTTGCCAGCTTACGATTCGCTGGATCAAAGCCAGATTCAGGAACACCTCGGGGCAGTCTATTTCCCTTCCCTGGCGCTTGCCGGGGTGCGCTATCTGGCTTTGTGCGACGCGGTGGTGGCAAATGCGGGTAAGCTCAAGTATTCCAATAAGATACTCTATAAACGCACCCGGTTCGGACTGATGGTGATCGGCTCCACTGGCAATGACCATTACAGCTATAAAACGCTGCCTCGCTTGCCCTTGTGCCTGCTGATCGAGCCCGGAGGCAACGATATCTATGAGCTGGAGATCGCCACCGGCAGCAAAAATCCCTTCTACCTGGTCGTGGATTTCCAAGGAGACGATGTCTATCGAGGCAGCGCTCCGGGAGCCTTGTTTTACAGCAGTTGCGGACTTGGCTATTCTTATGACCTGCAGGGAGATGACCTCTATCAGACCGATGATTTTGCCTTCTGCAGTTTCAATGGCATCAATCTGCATCAGGACTTGGCGGGAAATGACACTTATCAGAGCGGATTATTCAGCCAGGGAGCCGCGGCGAACGGGATCAGCCTGCTGCTCGATCATGCCGGCAACGACAGCTATCAGGCCAGCTCCCAGGCCCAAGGCTTCGGCAGCACCCAGGGAGCGGGAGCCTTGCTCGACCTGGACGGCGCTGATATTTACTATTTGGGCGGCACCTATTTCCATGCACCCTTGATGCCACTGGATTATCGCACCCTGGGGCAGGGCATGGGTTTCGGGCTGCGTCCGGAGCTTGCCGGCGGCCTGGGTCTGCTCTATGATAAAAGCGGAAACGACAAGTATTTGGGTGGAGTCTATGCCCAGGGCGTGGGTTATTGGTATGCCAGCGGCGTGCTGATCGATGAGGCGGGCAACGATGTTTATAACGCGGTCTATTATCCGCAGGGTTCCGGCATCCATCTGGCCTGCGGCATGTTGTATGACGGCGCCGGTGACGATGCCTATTACAGCCGCAACGGGCCGGGCCAGGGCGCGGGACACGACTGGGCTCTGGGCATCCTGATCGACGCCGCCGGAAACGATGCCTATTCCATTCATGGCGGCAATGGGCTGGGTCTGACCAATTCGGTGGCACTCTTTGTGGATAGAAGCGGCGATGACCGCTATGAACGCTCTGAAGCCCAAAACTATGGCAATGCCAATTTCAGCCGCAGCACCGGCGGGATCGGGCTCTTCCTCGATGCCGGCGGCAAGGATGTCTATCCGGACAGCCTGATGCAAAACGATAAAACCTGGCAAAAAGGCACCTACGGCATTGGCAGGGATGTGGCGCTGAACGAAATCGCCAAAACCGCCGTTGAGGAACTTGCCGAAAGCGCTACCCTGCCGGACAGCACCGCTTCCATCGAGGATATCTTCGCCGCGGCCTCCGAATGGGAGGTGGGCTCCGCCGTGCAAAGGGTGCGTGCCGCAAGGGCCATCCTGCTTTCCCGCGAGGAAGAGGCGGTGGTCTATATCCTTGCCAACAAGATGAATACGAAGTCCGGGCTGGAATACCGCGCCCTGGAGGCTTTGGCCAAACAGTCCTCCGGTTTCGTGCAGAAACTCTTTTACTTCATCGATGCAGATGACAGCCTGGCGGCCAAGAACGCCCTGGCACTGATCTCCGGTGTGGGCGACAGCCTGCTGGTGGACTATGTCGAACGGCTGCTGCAGGATGGCAAATATGTTACCGCCAGCCTGTCCTGCCTTTCCGGCATCAACAGCGCACGCAGTGTTCAGCTTCTGAAAGGTTTCATCCACCACCCCAGTGAGCGCTACCGCTATATCGCGGCGCGGTCTCTGCTCCAGATCAAACATCCCTCTGCGCGCCAGACCCTTCTGCAGATGGAGGATGATCCCTCCTTCCTGGTGCAGGCTTTGCTGCGCAATCTGCCTCCGGAGCCTGAACCATGAGCGAACCCAAGGCCCAATTCCTCTCCTTCATCACCGAACTCGGCGTCCCTGATCCTTTGGCCCTGCTGGCCCGCTTCGAGCACTACCATGCCCTGCTGTGCGAACAGAACCAAAATGTGAATCTGGTTTCCCGCGCCACGCCGGTGGAGGAATATTGGACCCGGCATTATCTGGACAGCCTGCTGGCGCTCAAGTGCATTGATATCGATGGCAAGTATATACTCGATCTGGGTTCTGGTGGCGGGCTGCCGGGCATTCCCCTGCACCTTGCCGTTCCGAACACTTTTTTTACACTGCTGGAAGGGGTGGGCAAGAAGGCTGGGGTCTTGAGATACTTCGCCGAGGAACTCGGGATGCAGAGTTGCTTCCCTGTCTGGTTCCGGCTGGAGGAATTCTATCATAGGAGCCCTCTTGAGAAGTACGACTATGTGGTCTGCCGGGCTGTGAGGATGGAAGACCGCTACCGCACACCGCTGATCCGCTTGCTCAAACCGGACGGGATGGTGGTCTTCTATAAAGCCCGGGCGATTTCCGATCTGGAGGGCTATCAGAAGGAACTGCTCTATTCCGAGAAGCTGGATTATGGCTACCGCTGCTTCTACGGTATCCGGCGGCAGCATTTGAAACCAAAAAAGCGCAACCGATAATGGCAAAAGTAATTACCATCGTGAACCAAAAGGGCGGCGTGGGCAAGACCACCACGGCGGTGAACCTGGCCGCCGGGCTGGCCGTGCTGGAGAAAAAGACCCTGCTGATCGATTTTGACCCCCAGGGCAACGCCTCCAGCGGGGTGGGAATGGACAAGGACAACCTCTCCCTGCAAGTCTATGATGCCCTGATCGGCAGAGTCCCCCTCAGCAGCACCATTCTCCCCACCGCCACCGACAACCTGTTTTGCGTGCCGGGCAACATTGACCTCACCGGCGCCGAGATCGAACTGGTGCAGGAATTTGCCCGCGAGCACAAGCTCAAGGAAGCCCTGCAGCCCATCCTGGCCGACTATGAGTATGTGATAGTGGATTGCCCGCCCTCGCTGGGGCTGCTCACGGTGAATGCCATGACCGCCAGCACCGACCTTCTGGTGCCCATTCAATGCGAATACTATGCCCTGGAGGGGGTGAGCCAACTGTTGGCGACCATTCGCCTGATCCAGAAGAACCTAAACCCCGGCCTGAACATCATGGGCGTGCTGCTCACCATGTTCGACAAGCGGGTGAACCTCTCTATGCAGGTGGCTAGGGAAGTGCGCCGTTATTTCAAGGAGAAGGTCTTCCGCACCATCATCCCCCGCAATATCAAACTCACCGAGGCGCCCGGCTTTGGCAAACCCATCTTTCTCTACGACATCCGCTCCCCCGGTGCCATGAGCTATCTGAACCTGGCCACCGAGATCATCGAACGGACTTGAGGTAAGCAACTATGAATGAACGTCTTGGACGTGGACTGAGCGCCCTGATCCCCGACCGGGAGGAAGGCTTGGACAGCCGTTCGAATCTGGGAACGCTGCCCCTGGACAAGATCAAAACCAACCGCTACCAACCCCGTCAGAGCTTCGACGAGGATAAACTGGCCGAATTGGCGGAATCCATCAAGGCCAATGGCATCATCCAGCCCCTGATCGTAACCAAGACCGAAGGCAGCGATTACGAACTGGTCGCCGGCGAACGGCGCTTGCAGGCTGCCCGGATCGCAGGATTGGACAGGGTTCCGGTGGTGATCCGCAGCGTGAGCAAGAAGGAACAGCTTCAGCTTGCCCTGGTGGAGAACCTCCAGCGGGAGGACCTCGATCCGATCGAGGAAGCCTGCGCCTATCAGACCCTGGTGGAGGATTTTGGCCTCACCCAACAGCAGATCGCCCAAAGCGTGGGCCGGGAACGGGTCACCATCACCAACAGCCTGCGTCTGCTCAAGCTCCCTTCCGCAGTGCAGCAACTGGTGCGCTCGGGACAGCTCAGCAGCGGGCAGGCACGGGCAATCCTCAGCGTTGAGCCTGATCATCAGGAACTCTTTGCCAGGCACATCATCCTCTACAAACTCACCGTGCGCCAGGCGGAGGACAAAGCCAGAACCTTTGTCCAGTCCTTAAAAAAGCCAGAACGCACTGCCGCCGATTCCGCCTTCCTGAAAGGCTTCGAGGCTGATCTGCAGCGGCTGCTGGGGCTGAAGGTGAAGGTGCTGGAGCGCGAGGGAAAAGGCAGGATTACTCTGCAGTATCAGAACCTGGAGGAATTGATCGCCTTCAAAGACCTTATCAACAAACTAAGGCAGGAATCATGAAACGCATCATCGTGACCGGAGGCGCCGGCTTCATCGGTGCCAATTACATCCACAACCTCTTTGAGGACAGAAGTTTCAACGGCATAGTGGTCAACATCGACAAGCTCACCTATGCCGGAAACCGGGAAAGCCTTGCCTCGATCGAGCGCAACCACCCCGACCGCTATTTCTTCGAGCTTGCCGATATCTGCGACGCCCCCAAAATGGCGGAGATCTTTGCCCGATACCAGCCCGACACCGTGGTCAACTTTGCCGCCGAATCCCATGTCGATCGCTCCATCGATGGCCCCATGGAATTCATCAACACCAATATCACCGGCACGGCGGTGCTGCTGGACACCGCACTCAGATACTACCGCAAGCTGCCACCGGAACAGCAGCAGGCCTTCCGCTTCCACCATGTCTCCACCGATGAGGTTTATGGCTCTTTGGGCGAGGACGGCATGTTTCTGGAATCCACTCCCTACGATCCCTCATCGCCCTATTCCGCTTCCAAGGCGGCTTCTGACCATCTGGTGCGTGCCTGGCATCGCACCTTCGGGCTGCCGGTGTTGCTGTCCAACTGTTCCAACAACTACGGCGGCTATCAATTCCCCGAAAAGCTGATCCCGCTGATGATCCTCAACTGCCTTGCACACAAGCCGTTGCCGGTATATGGAAAAGGTCTGAACGTGCGTGATTGGCTGTATGTGCGCGACCATTGCGACGCCATCAACACCATCATCCGCAACGGAAAGACCGGCGAGACCTATAACATCGGCGGCCACAACGAAATGAAGAACATCGACATCGTAACCACCATCTGCCGCCTGCTGGACGAATTGGAGCCCTCCAGCCGCCTCAAATCCTACACCGAGCTCATCACCTACGTTACCGACCGTCCCGGGCACGACCTGCGTTATGCCATCGATGCCACCAAGATCCAGAACGAACTGGGCTGGGTGCCCCAAGAGACCTTTGCCACCGGCATCCGCAAGACCGTGCGCTGGTATCTGGACAACCGCGAGTGGTGGCAAAACATCCAAAGCAAGAAATATCAGCAGCAGCGACTGGGGCTGGGCTGAGCGGACTGTAGCGGAGAACCGAAAAATTTCATTGACATCAAACACCACATCAAATAAATATGTTTAAAAAGTAAGTTAACAACAGCAAAGGAGTAAACTCAAAATGCGTAACTTCAAGTCAAACAGAATGTTCCTTATGACAACAGCCCTGACTTTTTTGGCTCTGGCTGCCCTGATCTCGGGATGTTCGATTTTCCGTGCCCAACTGCCGGAAGTGGTGGTGGTGGAAGCTCCGGGCACAACCCAAGTGGCCGCCCCCGGATCAGACCGTCACTTTATCCAGCCTGACGACTATTTCATCATGGAGGAAAGCCTCCAAAACAATCCCTGGGTCTATGCCGCCATCGGTAAACTCAAGCAGACCGCCAGCCTCCAGACCGACAACCAGGCAAGATTCCTCCGTATGCTCGATGGAGCAGACATTTGGACCAGACATTATGTGAAGACCCGCATCGCCAATCAGGATGAGCTGGTGCTGGCAAAGGAAGTGATCTTCCTGGATGTGCAGGATTCCAATGGAAATTACCGCTCGCCGGACTCCAATCAGGAAGCCCGCACCAGTTGGTGGCTAATGGGAAAGATTGTGGACACTTCCGAGATGTTCAAAGGCTTCGTAATGGTCAGCGGAGGTTTGCGGGTAAATCTGAATGCCATCCGCGTGGTTACCAATTGACCGGTTGATTAGCTGACTGGAAAGGGTCTCCGGCATCTTGCTCTGTTGTTGGATGGAGCAGATGAACGGATTTGAATTCAGGTGCGGGATCTGATGTCCCGCACCTTTGTTTTGAGTCGGAAAGAGATCAATGGAACAAGGGCAGGATGGATGATTATGGGATGGAAGGAAAAAAGGCAGGGCAATCAGGAAATCCCGGATAAACAATCGTGGATTGTAGATCACCAGGCAGAGCAGGCCCTGGCCGCCAGGCAGGATGCCTGGGTTCCTCTTCCTG
>CAZVXK010000127.1:0-7421 GCA_964631665.1 uncultured Candidatus Cloacimonadota bacterium
CCTGCACGGCGGTGAGTAGGGTTAATTTATTGTCTTTCAATTTGCTGACGATCACTGGTAACGAATCGTCATTATCGGCCCGTTTCACCAAAACCGAGCCATAACGGGCAACGTTTTCAGAAAAGATGGCTTCCACCTGGCGGCTGGATTTTGCCTGTACATTTCTCAGAACCGGTTTGGTGGTGTCCGCATAGGCCAAAAAAAGGTCAATATTGGTCATCCGGCTCAGGGTGAAATGCTGTTCGAACCAAGGATCCTGGGAAATGTCATAGCGCCCATTGAGGTTCTTGTCCACATAGGCGCGCAGGATATAGGAAGAGGGATTAAGGGCATCGATGGCATAAGCTCCACCGCTGAGTTTCTGATTGAGCACCAGCAGCGAATCTGCCGAAAGCAGGCTCACCTGCACCGGCAGCCCGAAATCACCGGGATCCTCATATCCGATGGTACCTGCCAGGCGCAGGTTGTTGAATTCCCCATGGGCAAAGACCATAGTCTGGTTCTGCGCCAAGGCATTGCCCCGGATGTCTTTAAGGCGGGTGCTGAGGGTTATGTAGTAGTTCGTGTTTGCCTGCAATTTCTCCATCAATTCGATGCGCAGCGTGCTTTTATCCACCGTTACCTTCTTGTTCAGAACCGGCGGATAGATATAGATGGCCTGGGGCACGGAGCTCTTGTCCAGGTGCTTGGAAAAATTGATCTCGATCCTGCCTTGGTCGAGCTGTCCATATTGGGCGGGAAAAGTGGTGAGGACAGTGGGCTTGTCCGTATCCAGTGCACCACCGGTGGGGCTCTTTTTGCTGCCGCAGGAGATCAGAAATGCAAGGCAAAACAGGGAAAAGAACAGCCTTAGCATTCTATCCATGATGACCTCCCCGGGAGAAGCTCTGATGCAGTTGGATCACATATTTGCCCAGGATGTCATATTCCAGATTCACCTTGTTGCCTGGGGAAAGCGTCCCCAGATTGGTGTTGTCCAGAGTATGGCTGATCAGGGATACCGTAAAACTGTTGGCTTTGAGCTCAGCGATAGTGAGGCTGACCCCATTGACAGCAATGGAGCCCTGCGGCACCACAAGGTTGCGGTCTTGGGGATCGAGTTCGAAGCGCAGATAGGTGGTACCGGAGAGGATGCGCTTCTCCAACAGAGTGGAGGTGCGGTCGATGTGGCCTTGCACCCAATGCCCGTCCAAACGGTCGCCCAGCTTCAGGGCAGGTTCCAGATTCAGCATCGTGTTGGTCTTCCACTGGCCGGCAGTGGTTTTCTGCGCTGTCTCACGCATCAACTCCACGGTGAAACTGGCGGAGTCGAAGCCCAGGACAGTGAGGCAGATGCCATCGCAGGCGATGCTGGCGCCGGTGGCCAGCTCTCCCAGTTCCGAAGGGCGGACAATTGTAACCTGCAGTTTCCCCTGGGAAGGGCTGCTGCGTAATACCTTGGAAGTGGCTTTGATGATGCCGGTGAACATCTTTCTACACGGGATAGCGGCGTTTCCAGGCATTGCTGAGGGTGAGCGAGCTGGTATACTCCAGATCCCCGCCAAAGGGGATGCCGGTGGAAAGGCGGGTCAGTTTCACCGATTTATCTTTAAGCAGTTCAGACAGATAGTGGATGGTGGCCTCACCCTCGGCTGAAGGTTTGAGGGCAAGGATCACCTCTTCGGGATTGAGCCGGTCTATGGCTTGCAGCAATGCCTCAGAACGGATCTGCTCTGGGCCGTAACCATCGATGGGTGAAAGCAGATGCCCCAGCACAAAGTATCTGCCTTTGAAGTCGTTGATATTCTCGATGATCTGGATGTCGGCAGTGGTTTCCACCAGGCAAAGCAGCTTGTCGCTGCGGTCTGCGGCCCGACAGAGCTGGCAGGGATCATGCTCGGACAGCATATAGCACAGCGAGCAGGTTTTAAAGCTCTCCACAGTTGTTTTGATGGTCTGTGCCAAATCCAGGGCAAAGGACTTGTCCTGGCTCACCAGAAACCACCCCAGGCGCTGAGCGGTCTTGCGTCCAATGCCGGGAAAGCGGTTCAAAGCCTGGATCAGGCGTTCCAGATTCTGCGAGAGGAGCATTCAGAACAAACCGGGTATTTTCATCCCGCCAGTCAGTTTGCCCATGATGCTTTCACTGGCTTCCGAGGCCTTGGCATGGGCTTCCTGGATCGCGGCCAGGATGAGGTCTTCCAGCATTTCCACATCGTCGGGATCAACTGCCTGAGGTTCGATCTTGATGGATTTCAGCTCATATTTGCCATTGATCTCCACCTTCACCATCCCACCACCGGAACTGGCTTCAAAGATGGTGTTTTCAAGTTCCTGCTGGGATTTCATCATCTCCTGTTGCATGCGCTGGGCCTGTTTCATCAGTTCGTTCATGTTTTTTCCACCGGGAAGCATCGTATCTCCTTGTCTGTCATTATATTGGGATTAATCTCAGTTTTTGGGTCATCCTCAGCGAACTGCGCTATACGTCAAGTGTTTATTGCCGTTTGCGGCGCAGGGTGAAGTGCTGTGAATCGCCCCATTTGCCATAACCCACGGTCTCGCCGATGGATTTGATGCGGTTCTCCAGGCAGCCCCGGCACAGCGAGGCATTCTCATCCAAACAGGGTTTGCCGTCATAAAGCTGATAGCCGGCACGGTATTTGGTATCCGTGAGGTTGGGCATGATGATGTTGGCGCCCGCCAGCAGCCCCAGTTCGCGCCCGGTGGGCATCAAAGCCTGCAAAGCTGTTGTCGAGGCAATGTTTACGTCTTTCAGAGCGATGCGGCAGACGGCGATCATCTTCAATCCCTTCTCCAAAGCTTGTTCAGGGTTATAATCCTGCTCCAGATAGCCCAAAGGTGTGTCGTGATGCGGAATGAAGGGTCCCATGCCCAACATGTCGATATCCTCGTCATAGAAAAAGAGAATGTCGTCGGCGAGGTGCTCCACCGTTTGTCCCGGCAGTCCGAGCATCACTCCCGTTCCCACCTGATAGCCCACCTCTTTTAACGTTCTGAGGCAATCCAAACGGCGCTGAAAGGAATGGTCGGCAGGATGCAGGGTCTGGTAAAGCTCCGGATTTGAGGTCTCTATGCGCAACAGGTAACGGTGCGCCCCAGCTGCGAACCACTGGCGATAGACCTTTCCGCTTTGCTCACCCAAAGAGAGCGTGATGCCCAATTCGTTGTGGGACATTTCTTTGATGGCTGTGAGCAGCTCCGTGATATATGCTGTGTAGGCTTGATCCTCCCGCTCGCCCGCTTGGATCACCAAGGAGCCATAACCCTGCTCATAACACCATTTTGCCTCTGCCAACACCTCTTCCCGGCTGATCGTGTAGCGTTGCACCTTGTCATTGCCGGAGCGGATTCCGCAGTAGTAGCAGTTCTTGGCGCAGATGTTGCTAAGTTCAATGATCCCGCGGAAATACACCGTGGTGCCCACATATTGCTTCTTCACCTCATAAGCCTTTTTATACAGCGCTTCGATCTCCTGCCGGTCGCTCAGGCTCAGCAAACGGATCAGTTCATTGCGGTCGGGACGCATCCATAAATCCTCGTTGTTGATTTCATCATTTCCCAACACCCAGAGCTTTCGATACTGTCAATGCAAAATTTTTTGTCCTGCTCAACTGATTGCAGGTCAAACAGATGAATGGAATGATGATTCTTTTCCCGAAGAAACTCCACAGATTTCCCTTGCCAAAAAACCCGGTCTGATTAGATTGGGTTAGTGAATACTTACTTACCTAAGAGAGATAAATGGATATCACAAAACGACAGATGGATATAGTTGAAGCGGCGATCGCCATTATCGCCCGTCAAGGCTATAAGGAACTGACGATCAAGAACCTGGCGCAACGTCTCGGACTAACCGAAGCGGCGCTCTACCGTCATTTCAGCAGCAAGGGCGAACTCATCCGCACCATACTGGACTATTTTGAACAGCTTTCCGGTGATGTGATCACAGCCATTGGGGAGCAGAACCTTCCCCCCCTGGAGCGCATCAGGATGTTTGTGATGAACCGTTACCGCCTCTTCACCCTCAATCCCGACCTGGCGAAGGTTCTGTTTTCGGAGGAGCTATTCAAGCATGATCCCTCTCTGGGCAGGCACATGGAATCAATCATCCATGCTCACCGAGATGCCGTGATCTACTATATCACTGCCGCACAGGCAGAAGGCAGCATCCGCAAAGACCTTGACCAGGTTGACCTGTTCCGCATATTTGTGGGTTCGATGCGCTTCACGGTTACCCAGTGGAACCTCAGCGGGCAACGCTTCGATCTGGTTCAGGCAGGGGAGCACCTTTTCAATACGATAGTAAAACTAATAGAGGAAACCACATGAAACGCAACATCATCACCATCGACGCGGAAAAGTGCAACGGCTGCGGCGAATGCATCACCGGTTGCCCCGAAGGTGCCATCCAGCTCATCGACGGCAAGGCAAGGCTGATCAGCGATCTCTTTTGCGATGGACTGGGAGCCTGCATCGGCACCTGTCCCGAGGACGCCATTAGCATCGAGCAAAGGGAAGCCGAGCCCTACAGCGAAGCCTTGGTGCTGAAGAACATTATCCCCCAGGGTGAGAACACCATCAAGGCCCATTTGAACCATCTGAAAAGCCACGGTGAGACCAGCTATTACACCCAGGCGCTCGAGATCCTTAAAGCAGAAGGCTTTGACATCGAATGCCTCATTCGGGAGGAAACCCTGGCTTGCGGCTGCTCCGGACACCAGGCCCAAAAGATCGAACCGGCCGAACCCAGCTCGGCCCTACAAGGACATAACCATTCCCAACTGCGCCAATGGCCGGTGCAACTGCATCTGCTCAATCCTGCTGCCGATTACTTTGAAAACGCCGACCTGCTCATCTCCGCCGATTGCGTTCCCTATGCCTTTGGCGACTTTCACAACCGCTTCCTCAAAGGCAGGATCGTGATCACCTTCTGCCCCAAGCTGGACAAAGACATCGAACGCTATATCGACAAGCTGGCTCAGATCTTCCGACTCCACGCCATTAAAAGCGTCAGCATCGTGCGCATGGAGGTTCCCTGCTGCGGCGGTACCGAAGTGATCGTGCAAAAGGCTCTGGAACAGGCAGGTAAGCTTCATTTCGTGAAAGTCAACATCATCTCTGTAGCCGGAACCATAATCTGATCAGGGAGATAAAGATGCAAGGTCGTAATTGGAAAGAGCTTAAACCGGTCCTGGACAAGGATGGCATCCATGGCACCAAGCTTTACGTGCAGCCGGAAGGCGAGATCGTGCATCTGCGCCTGCAACCGGGGGCACACCTGAAGGCCCACACCACGCCGGTCAACGTGGCTTTCTATGTGTTGGAAGGCACCGCCATGCTTTTGATCGGTTCCGAAGAGCAATCCTTCCCCCCGGACACCATCATTGACAGCCCCAAGGATCTCCCGCATGCTGTTACCAACAAGGGCGACAGAGATTTGCGCATCCTTGTGATCAAAATGCCCAAACCATAAGATAAAAGGAGAAAACAACAATGAGTATGTTCTGTTACCAATGCCAGGAAACCTCGCGCAATCTGGGTTGTACCATGCGCGGCGTTTGTGGCAAATCACCTGAGCTCTGCCATCTGATGGACCTTTCCATTCATGCGATGAAAGGCCTCGCCTATGTTTCCACCCGCCTGCACACCAGGGGGGTCTATTACCCCGAAGATTCCCTGTTTGTGATGCAGGGATTGTTTCGAACCATCACCAACGCCAACTGGGACGAAAACCAGATCAAACAGTTGATCACGGACACCCTCGCCCTGCGGGACAAGCGCAAGAATGAACTGTGCGAGCTGCTCAAAGAAAAGTGCACCGCCTGCCCCGATCCGGTGACCTTCCAGGTGAAACCGGAGGACTATGAAACCTATGGACAGCAGGTGGGCGTGCTGGCCACCCAGAACGAGGACATCCGTTCCCTGCGCGAAACCATCATCTACGGCGTGAAGGGAATCTCCGCCTATGGCGACCATGCCGCCATGCTGGGCTATCATAGTGACGATATCAACAAGTTCGTAATGGAAGCCCTGGCCGCCACCATCGACGACAGCCTCGGTTCCGACCAACTGGTTGCCCTGGTGATCAGGACCGGCGAATACGCAGTGAAAGTGATGGAGCTGCTGGACCGCGCCAACACCGAAACCTATGGCGTTCCCGAGCCCACAGTGGTGAAACTGGGGGTGGGAAAGAATCCCGGCATACTGGTGAGCGGACACGATCTCAAGGATTTCGAGGAGTTGCTGCAGCAAAGCGAGGGACAGGGAGTGGACATCTACACCCACAGCGAGATGCTGCCTGCCAACTATTACCCTGCCTTCAAGAAATATCACCACTTTCATGGCAATTACGGCTCCTCCTGGTGGCATCAGCTGGAGGATTTCCAAAACTTCAACGGCCCCATCCTGATGACCACCAACTGCATCGTGCCCCTGAGGAAGGAGCAGACCTACCTCGACCGGTTCTATACCACCGGCATGACCGGCTATCCCGGCGCCATCCATATCCCGGACCGTAAACCAGGTAAACAGAAAGACTTCAGCGGCATCATCGCCCGCGCCAAACAATGCCAGCCACCCAAGGAACTGGAAAACGGCACCATCACCGGCGGATTCAACCATCGCACCGTCCTCGCCCTGGCGGACAAAGTGGTGGCAGCAGTCAAATCCGGCGCCATCAAGCGCTTCGTGGTGATGGCTGGTTGCGACGGACGCATGCCAAGCCGCAAATACTTCACCGAAGTGGCGGAAAAACTGCCCCAGGATGCTGTTATTCTCACAGCCGGTTGCGCCAAGTATCGTTATATCAAGCTGAATTTGGGCGACATCGGTGGTATCCCCAGAGTGCTCGACGCCGGCCAATGCAACGATTCCTACTCCCTGGCCGTGATCGCACTCAAGCTGAAGGAAGCCTTCGGGCTGGACGATGTGAACCAACTGCCGCTGGCCTTCGACATCGCCTGGTATGAACAAAAGGCTGTGGCGGTCTTGCTTGCCCTGCTCTATCTGGGCTTCAAAAACATCCGCCTGGGGCCCACCCTGCCCGGCTTCCTCTCCCCCAACGTGGCGAAGGTGATCATCGACACCTTTGGCCTGATCCAGACCACCAACTCCGATGACGATGTGAAAGCCATCATGGCAGGATAATACCATCCCTGACCGAAACTTACATCATAAACGCGGGAACGCAAAATTCCCGCGTTTTACTTTTATCATACATCTGAATTCAGTGTCATCACGATCAACATATTTCAAGATCGGATATGAACAGAAAAGCAGGCATATAGTTGAATATCAGCTTTTTATATACTCGAACACTATAAACACGTCATGATCAGATACTTCTCTTCCATTTCCCTTGTGGCTCCCCTTAGCAATACGGAATCATTACGGAGTCATTACGGATTAACTCCGTAATG
>CAZVXK010000128.1:0-7356 GCA_964631665.1 uncultured Candidatus Cloacimonadota bacterium
TCCGTAATGACTCCGTAATGATTCCGTATTGCTAACGGGGGAGAAGAGGGCGGAGTTCGATAGCCACATGGACATCCATCAAGCGTAACTAATCAAAATAAATACTTTTATATGGTTTCATCCTCTCCGGAGCCGTGTATCCAGCTTTCAGGGAATCATGATTTCCCTATTCTGATCTATAAGGAATCTAAAAAATCACTTCCTTCCCCAATTCCCTCAAATATCAGAAAATGGAGTGCGGAATAGACATCACGCACTCCCCAAAGCACTGGCAGGTTCTGATGCGATCCAGCACCTCTTCTCATCTTTTCATCTGTTCATCTGCCACACTGAAAAAACCTATTTGACCAGCACTACCTTGCGTTGGGAGCGTTCTCCGCTAATGTTCATCCTGATCAGATAAATTCCGCCGGGTAGAGCCCTGCCCTGGTTGTCGGTACCATCCCAGAACAGCAGATGGGTTCCCTTGTCCTTGAAGCCGCTGAACAGGTTGCGCACCAACTGTCCCCGTTGATTGTAGATCTGGATGCTGGTCTCTGCAGCTTTCATGATTCCCACTTCGATGAAGGTGCTGGGATTGAAGGGATTGGGATAGATCCGGTTGATGCCGGAATTGATCGGTATTGCAGGCGTTCCGGTGTTGCCAAAGGCCACGGTGATGGAGATGGGGCCGTGGAAGCAGCTGCTGCCGTCGAAATCGAGGTTCTGCAGCCAGTAGTAGTATGTGCCGTCTTCATAGACCTCGGTGTCCCAATACACATAGATCTGCATTTGGAAGGTGTTGGTGGCTTCGATGAAGGCATTCAGCATCTGAGCGGTTTCCAGGTCGTGGCTGGTGTTGCGGTAAAGCCGGTATCCGGCCACATTGGTTTCCGACTGGGTCACCCATTGCAGTTGGATGAAGTTCGTGGCACTCAAAACCGCAGTGAAGGAGGAAAGCTCCACCGGAAGCATGGCACCGTCTCCCCGGCCAATGAGGATATCCTCGGTTATAGCGAAGGAATCCAGGCTGATGGTCAGCGAACGGGGATCGGAACTATAATCATAGCTGTCGGCAGCATACCAGGTACCGTTGATATACACATGGGGAGGGTCTTCGTCCGACCAGGGATAGTTGTAATCCTCCGCTGCGGTCCAGTAGAAGGTAAGCTCTTTGGTAACACCTGTGGTGGTGCTGTAGATGGACCAGCTCCTGTTCACCGAATCGGGATACAGTTCGGGATCGGCAGTGGCAGACAAGGTAACTTCAAAGTTCTGAAGATATTCACCTGTTTCGCCAATGGTGAGGTATTCGCTGGAATAGCCATCCACTGCCAAAGGACCGCCAGCAATATACCCGTCCACATGATACAGGGTTCCGTCTATGGTGGTCGCATTGGAGAAGGTAACCCCCACGGGATTGTCGATCGTAACATTGTTCACCGTGCTGGGAAGCAGGGTTCCGGTAACCTGGGCAGTGGTTCCATTGAAGATATAGTCTGTTGAGGCCGGCAGGGTGACCGTACCGGTTACAGCAATGCTTCCGTTCAAACCGACAGGATTGGCTGTGGAGATAGTGGAATCTGTCCCCAGGGTGAAAGTTCCGGAGCCCCCCAAACTGGCAGTGGCATCGAAAATAAGAGTCGCGCCAGCAGCAGTGGAGAAATTAAGCGGTTTGTTTGCCGTGCCAAAGGTACCCGTCCCTGAGATATAATGATCTCCGGAAGTAAACTGCATGCCGCTGGCTACCACTCCGGTGGAACCATCGATGATGCCGTTATTGGTTACATCACCTGATATTACCAGCACCCCGATCGATCCACCTGTGGCTTTGATCTGCAATAGCCCACTCACAACCAGGTCAGTGCAATATACTGTCCTTCCATTTGGTACAAAAATGTTTGATCCGGAGGGGATGTAGGCATTGTCCCCAGCACCCGGAGGACCACCTCCTGGCGTCCAGGAACTAGCCAGAGTCCAATCATAGGCCTTCTGTCCGGTTGATTGAATCGAAGTGTAATCCACAGCGAAAACCATGCCTGCCCAAGCTATCAGATACAGACAGGCGCTGATCAATTTTAGTGTCTTCATATCGTACTCCCTCAGATTGGGTGCATTGTTTCTCTCCCTTAGGTTGGACCAGGCATTGTTCGATCCAAGTCCGACATTTCTTATACATTATAATCCTCTGGAGCAAGACAAAGTCCGGAGTATTTTGAATCTCTCATTACAGTATAATTGTTGAAAGATCATATGTCAAATTAATTTATTAAAACTTGGTAAAATATAGAAGCAGATTTTCCCATTCAGTGCAGATGAATTTGAGCCTGAAATGAGGCTGTATAAAGAAAGACCCGATGTTGGCACCGGGTCTTTCAATATGGGATACTTGATTAACAGCTGTCTATTTGGCCAGCACCATCTTTCTGTGGGACGAATATCTCCCGGCAGTCATGCGATACAGATACACTCCGCTGGAAACGCTTCCGCCCTTGCTGTCCTTTCCATCCCAACTGATCTGGTAGAAGCCGGGTGAATCATAGACATTCTCATAGCTGCGCATCAACTGGCCTTTGAGGTTGTAGATCTCAATCCGCACGGTTGCCGGTTCCTTCAGGGAGTAGCGGATGTTGGTGCTGGGATTGAAGGGATTTGGATAAACCGGCAGCAATTGTGTAAGGGTCGGTGGCAGTGGAGGGATTGCAGGATCGCCCGGTTGGCTGGCAACCAAGATGGAGATCGGACCATGCAGGGTGGAGGTTCCACCCAGGTCGAGGCTTTCCAACCAGTAATAATAGGTTGCATTAGAGTGTACTTCTGTATCGGTATAGGCATAGCTGACCTGCGTTCCACTGGCAGTTCCGTCCTGAGTGCCGATCAAAATTGGATTGATCCGGATCGCTTCAGTTGCCAAGTTAACTTCGCCCCGCAGGATATTGTAGCCCAGATGACTGGTTTCGGATTGGGCAACCCAGGCGACCTGCACATACTGCTCAGCGGTTAGTGTGGCAGTGAACGATGAAAGCTCCACCGGCAGTGTCTCATCCAGAATGTTTCCAAAATAGACAGGAGAGTAGATGGTGCTGTGATCGCTCTGATATTGGGCGTTTAACATGGGGCCGGGATGGAATTCCAAGCCTGATTGGGCACTGTGGTTGGCAATCTGCAGCTTGACATGGAGCAGTTGAGTTGCCATGGTTGGCAGATCATTGGCAAATTGAGGTTGGGACAGTGCATATTCCACAGTAACGGCAAACCGGTTGGTGGCGTTGTCGTTTTCATATATTTCGTAGATAGGCCAGGCTGATGTTAACAGGGTCCCCAGAGTTATGTCAAGCTTGCCATTCGCATAAACCAATTCTCCAAAAGCTGTGGTATTGTATTTGACCACGATGAACAGGTCTCCATGTTTGGTTCCAATATCATCTGCCTGTGCCATGATATCGAACTCAAAATAGCTGTTGGTGCCATCATTGGTGATTTGGTTGTTGGCAAAGGAATATGTGATGCTGACACCGCTTGCCAGGATCGGTATCAGAAGAGTAATCATGATTAGTATGGACTTCATTTTGGATCTCCCTCTGAACAGGTCAGAAAGTCTTTGTTCATTACCTTTGTTTTCTTCTCATAGCGGCATAATTAGCGTTTAAAGAAAGGCGAACCCCTCAGGGTTCGCCTGTTTTATCATTGATCAATTCAATATCATTTCATCAGGATGACTTTGCGGTGCGAATACACCCCACCACTCATCATCTTAACAAAGTAAATTCCACTGGGCAGGGCCTTGCCGTTGGCATCGGTGCCGTCCCAATAGAGCAAATAGGTGCCGCGGTCCTTGAAATCGTCGAGCAGCACCCGCACCAACTGTCCGCGCAGGTTATAGATCCCGATCCTGGTTTCGCCGGCCCGGGCAATGCCCACTTCAATGGTCGTGCGGGGATTGAAGGGATTGGGGAAGGCGTTGTTGATGCCGGTAATGATCGGAATGGCAGGAGCGCCCGAACTATTCAGGGCTATGGTGATGGAGATGGGTCCATGGAAGGCATGTGTGCCATCGAAGTCCAGGTTTTGAAGCCAGTAATAGTAGGTGCCGTCCTCCCACACTTCCCTGTCCCAATACACATAGATCTGCATCTGGGAGGTGTTGGTGGCTTCGATGAAGGCGTTCAGCATGGTTGCCGTTTCCAGGTCATACGAAGTATTGCGGTAGATCCGGTAGCCGGCGCAGTTGGTTTCCGATTGGGTTACCCACTGCAACTGGACGAAATTCTGAGCGCTGATCACCGCAGTGAAGGAGGAAAGCTCCACCGGCGGGGTTTCATCCATATCCGCTCCCACATAGACAGGAGAGTAGATAGTCTCATGGTCGCTGTAATACTGCGCATCGCCCATCCTGGCGGTGTAGAAGGACAACCCGGAGGTATAGCTGTTATCTGCAATCTGAATCTTCACGTGAAGCAGTTGGGTGGCTGTGGTTGGCATGTAATTGGCATATTGAGGTTGGGGAAGAGTATACTCAATGGTGATGGCCAACCTGTCAAAGGCATTGTCATTGATATATACATCATAGTATGGGAATGGAGATGTCTCCAACAAGGTTCCCTGGGTTACCGTAACCTTACCGTTCAAATTAATTTCTTCGCCAAATCCATCGGTATCATATTTGAAGACGATGAACAGGTCGCCATGCTGGGTCCCGGAGTCATCTGCATAGGCCATGATGTCAAACTCGAAATAATCATAGGTGCCATCATTGGTGATCTGGCTGTTGGCAAAGCTATAGGTGATGCTGACACCGAGTGCCAGGACTGGTATCATGAATAATGCGATTATTATGAAGAATTTCATGGGAACCTCCTTTATGGCGCAGGCGCAATTTCCGGTATTTGTGATTCTTTTCCACTGTGTGGGCGCCAGCAGTTGTTGCGGTCGACAGTGTTGACTGTGTCATCAAGGTTCATATCCGCCGAGTAATATCCGCCGGAACCGGTTTGTTGTCTCCATAGATTCAGATCAATGGTATCGACGATCCCATCCCCATTGACATCACCGGAATACATGGCCAGCACTCCGGTGTCTACCAACTTGATACCCAGAGAGTTTCCACCATAGACCGAGTCAAGGGCGGTGAGATCGATCAGGGTTGGATTGTCAGGATCATTGGAGAAGGTGTGTGTTCCTGAGGACTGGATACCAAGGTGGTTGCGGTGCCTTACCACGATGTAATAATCGTTACCGATCACACCGCTGAACTCAAAACCGGGTATTCCATCCAGATTGACCACCGATCCATCATCCAGCAGGAAGGCGCTCAGGGATTGCACAAACTCTCCATCAACGCTTTCCCTCAATTCCACAAAGATCCAGTCGACTATGTTCTTGGGAGAGACATCCGGCAAAGCTACCACCGATTCATCATTATAGGGCGAATCCAGCGGCAGATAATCTACCAGGTAAGAGTTCATGGTTCCACCCGTAACATAGGGGCCGTGCAGGAACACTTTGATATCCGCATAAGCCAGGTCGAGGGTGTCGTAGGTTTCGGTGAATGTCCATTCCCGGTCGGTGCCCAGATCATCCACGCCGGTTACGGTTACATACATGTATCCGTCGGTTCCGTCGGTGGCAGTATAATCTCCCATCCAGGTCCACACGCCGCTTCCATCCCGATACCACAGCGCCATCGTGGTGCTGGTGGATTCTCCTGTGGAATAGCGGAAGGTGAGGTCAACCGAAGTTACCGAACTGGCGCCGGTCGTCCACACCCGGTTAATGCTGAGGCCGTCGATGATCTCGTTGCGGACATCCACTTCGGTCAGGATCACCGTGTCCGGGTTTTCAAAATAGAGGTCCTGACCCATCAGATAGAGGTCATAGCCAGCCAAGGCTAGAGCACCGCTGCTGCTGAAATCCAGGAGGTTGTTCACCGTAACATCGCCCAGCATGGTCTTGGTGCCGGTGTTGTAGATATCCAGATTGTAATAGGTAACACCATACACATTCTGGTTACCGGCATAGCCGTAGCGGACTGTGGAGCCAGTATAAAGTGTTCCCAAGGTGGGCAGCGTGGAGTTCTGCAGATCCAGCACCCCCAGATTGTTCACATCGATCAAACCGGTGAAGTAATAATCGCCGGGAACAATGAACTTGCAGTCATTCACACCATCGCCCAGGATCACCTTGGAACCGGTTCCGGAAACAGTCCAGTTGGCACCGATGGTTGGCTCGGCATTGTTGCGGATATGATAGGTAATGCCGCTATCGGTAAAGTTCAGCGGAGCAGTTCCGGAGCCGTCGGGGTTCGAGCCCCAGGTAGCCAAAGTGTTCAGATTCCCGGTCGATTTGGAATAGAAATCGGTATACGTGGGAGTAAAGCCATCAAAAGTATTTGCCCATTGCATGGAATCCAGGAAGATGTTGGCCTCGTTATCAGTGCTGCTTTCACCATAGAACATAAATGAATCGAAGGCATTGTTCCAGGCGATGGTCCAGGCATTGTCAAGTTCATCTCCCACGAGGGTGCCATTCACCCAAAAATCAATGGCAGGAGAGGTTACAGTATACTCAACACCATTGTAGGTATATTGGGGTCTGGAATTGCCAGAGCCATTGTTGGTAAAGAATTCCATCACATAGGTCTCGCCTTGTACGAAGGTCATACCAGTAAAGGATGTCCAGGCATTATCGACCATCCAGCTGGTTGTCAGGCTACCATCTCCGTTGATCACCCATCTGATCCCTACTATGGCATGATCGGTGGCAATCACATCATCATTTGAGTATGAGGTTCCGGTGCCCAGGAAGAAATAGAGGGTTCCGCTATAGGCCATGTCTCCATTGATATCCCCGATCCGAAACTGGGTGCGGAAGTATCCTTTTCTACCAAGTTGGCCGGTACCACCAGTATATCCATAGACGGAGTACTTGTTAATATTGCCACTGCCAGAACTTGACGAGGTTTCGATCCTGAGCTCGGTATCAGAACCAAAATCAGGCAATCCCGGATCGTCCCTGTAGAAACCTCCTCCGCCAGAACTTGCTACCCGCACCCGATGCGTTCCTCCACCGGCGGGTTGATCCTGAAGATAGGTGGTGGAAGAAGTATTCGGGGTCGTGTAGTAATCCGAACCTGTGCCAAAATCGTAGCTCCAGGAAGCTGCCGGCATCTTTGTGATTGCAATCGCCAGGATCACAAACAACGCTATAACGATAAATTTAGAGTTCATTTAATACCTCCATAAAATGGACTTGTTCTCTGTTTAAATCTTTTTAAAATCTCCATAACGATCTATTCTTTTTTAAAACCTTCCCCCATCCTGGGGGCAGGCTGTTGACAAACCTCCACAGTATAACATAGAAAAATATAAAAAATATACA
>CAZVXK010000129.1:0-7351 GCA_964631665.1 uncultured Candidatus Cloacimonadota bacterium
ATCATTACGGAGTCATTACGGAGTTAATCCGTAATGACTCCGTAATGATTCCGTAATGCTAACGGGAGCCGAAAGAAGAGGTTCCATGATCCAGATTATTGGGTTTGGGTGGAATGTTTCTAATGCAAAGGTGGAAAAGCGGGAATGGGAGTGAAAAAATATCTTTACAAAAATACCTGAATCTGCAAAGTAGGCAGCAAGGTCGGTAATGAGCAATTTACCTTCAGGTCAAGATTGCTTCGGCCCATGCCAAGTAAGGAGTTGTCAAATGAGATTTATCATCATTACCTGCGTCATCATTCTTGCGGCAGGCAGTTTGGCCGCTGCCAGTTTCACGCTGGATAACAACATCCATCCCACCGGGCAATACACAAGCTGGACCGCGGCATATAATGCAGCGGCTGAAGGTGATACGATCTATGTGTATCCCTCGCCCTACAATTACGGATCATTCGATGTGGCCAAACGCCTGACCGTGATCGGCGGAGGAGTCAACCCCGCCAATCCCGGGCTTATAGATTCCAAGATATCGCTCTATGTTGGTTCTGGCTCTGCAGCGGGGGAGGATTGCCTGTTCAGCGGGCTGCAGATAGTAAACGGAGTCACCAACAACTACCGGGTAAAATACAGCAATTGCCGGTTCAACAGCTGGGTCACCCTTAAGGCCTCCAATTCCGAACTGTACTATTGCTGGATTGTGGGCAACGTGATTGTGGGCGATGGCTCCACACCCAGCAATGGCTTCCTGGTCTGCGGCTGCACCATCGAAGGTTACTTCCGGCCTGCCTCCCAGACGGACGCAACCTGTGCAAATTGTGTGTTCATCGGTAATGTCAATCACATCGACACTTTCGTCAACAACCAGATCAATTGCTATTTCACCAACTGCCTCTATGCCAATAGCGGCACCGGCAGCCACACGCTGGCCATGGTCTATTCCAGCCCCGTCAGTCTGGTTTTCGTCAATTGCATCATGGAAATCATTACTATCCATGCAGGTTACACTTTCCAGTATTGCATCTTTGAAGGCAGTTCCCCCAATATCACAGGTCCCGGCAATCAACAGAATGTTGACCTGGCCGAGGTGATGGTGGATGTAAATGGCGGAGACTATCACCTGATCCCGGGATCGCTGGCCAGTGGAACGGGTATCAACGGCGAGGATATCGGAATCTACGGAGGCGGGACACCCTTCAATGATCTGTGGTATCTCACCCGCCTGCCCAGCATCACCGAATTCACCTGCCCCATTGTGGTGGATCCAAGCGGATTTCTGAATGTTCACATCGAAGCCCAGGTCGGCAACTGAGCCCGGGTGCCCTGGACGCCGGGAGCTATAATGAAGATAGCATCTGTAATCGTTTTCCTGCTCGGTTTGGCCTATACCGGAGCACTTTGTTCACTTTCTGTGACCGATATTGAGTATTTCTTCGACACCGATCCCGTTCCCGGCAACGGCACGCAGATCTATGACCGGAACAGCGTGGTCCTTGATGAACTGATCGACACTGCCGCGCTTGCGCCAGGTATTCACCGCCTCTATATCCGGGCTCGTAACGACGAGGGCTTCTGGGGTTTGCCCCAAAGAGCCAGCTTCCATATCCCCTTTGCAGCCCCGGACTTTGAGGAAGGGATTGTTACCGCCTTGGAATTCTTTTTTGATGGCGATCCCGGACCCGGAAACGGGACTCAGATCTATGGCAGGGATATGGTGGAATTTGACCAAGCGATCGACACCGCATCACTCTCGGCCGGTATCCACCGCCTCTATGTTCGTGCCTGGGACGATGAGGGTAAATGGAGTATGCCGCAGAGCGTTTCCTTCCTGATTCCCTGGACAGCGGCATCTGGGGTGCTTGTTACAGGGCTGGAGTATTTCATCGACACCGATCCCGGCTTTGGCAACGGAATCCAGGTGGCAGTGACGCCCGGAGCAGTGGTGAGCACCAGTTTTCCGATCCTGGTGGGGCCGGTCACCCACGGCAACCATTGCCTCTACATCCGCGCCAGAAACAGTGACGGAGGCTGGGGCTTTCCAGCTTGCTGCCAGTTCTCGGATGGCATTCCCGCAAACCTGAACATAAGCATCAGCAACGGGCTCGTCACCCTATTCTGGGAAGACCTGTATGGGATCGATACCTATAAGGTTTATTCCGCCTCCCTGCCGGAAGGGGTGTTTGGCGAAGAAACAGGAGGTTCTTTCGGGACAAGCAGTTGGACCTCCCCGGTCAGTGACCCGAAGAGGTTTTACCGCGTTACATCGATCTACGAAGAGTGATCTGGCCCCGGTGCTATGAGCGCAGGTTAGCGGCGATGGAGCCTTTCCGCCCCTCCCGCCAGCGATCGCCAAGGATGGCTAAAACAGGATACCAAACGATTGTTCCCAACTGTGTATATTCAACAATTTACTTGACATGCAGCCGGAAATTTGAATAGAGGAGTAATAATCTTCCCCGGGTTCCCAATCCCCGGAATTTAAACCAGATATCCTGTTTTGAGGAGGATGGATGAAAAGCACCGGCCTTGTCCTGCTGCTCCTGCTGCTGCTAAGCTTTTCCTGCAGCAGACCGGAGGAGGGGGTTGACCTCTCGGTTTACAAGTATAACGACACCCGGAATCTGGTGCGCTTTGTTTATTCGGCGGCGCTCAAGCTGCAAAGCGAAGGGGTGTCCGCTTTGGCTGAATTCAAGGAGCGGCGCGGCTTGTATGCAGATTACTATCTCTATGTCTACGATCTGGAGGGGGTGAATGTTTTCCATGCCGGCATGCCGGAACTGGAAAACCGCAACCTGCGGGAGATCAGGGACAAGGACGGCAAACGCGCTCTGGACCTGGTGTTCGAGGCGGTGAACAATCCGGAGAATCCCCATGGTTGGGTGCATTACACCTGGTGGGAACCGGGGAAATTTTATCCGGTGCCGAAATCTTCCTGCCACTTCAAGGTTAAGCTGCCGGAAGGCAAAGAAGTGATCGTTGGCGGAGGGATCAACTATCCTCTGGAGGAGCAGGAATTTGCCCGGATCGCAGTGGACAGTGCGGTCAATCTGATCCGGGAGAGGGGAAAAGAGGCTCTGGAACTGATCGCCGATGCCCATTCCTCATTCAATTTCCGTGATGTGAAGGTCTTCGCCTTCCGACCCGACGGCACTAATCTGATCTCACCGGTGCTGAGCGACAGCCTCCATCAAACCAATCTGCTGGCCTGCCGGGACGAGACCGGCCACCAACCCTTTGAACGGGCTTTGCAGCAGATCGAGGGGCAGGATGCCGTCTGGCAGATCTTCATGGCCAAGAACCGTTATGAACGCAATCTGGTGAAGAAAACCCTCTATCTGAGGAAGACGGTGCTGGATAACGAAACCCTGTATGTGGGGGCGGTAACGGACCTGCCCCAAACCCCCTGAGGAGCGACCATGCCGCGCAAATATGAATATTCCGTCAATGAAATCCCTCCGCTGCCGCATCTGCTGGTGCTTTCTTTCCAGCATGTGATGCTGATGTTCATTTCCATCGGCTTCCCCATCCTGCTGGCCACCTAACTGAACGCCAGCCCGGAATTCAGCACGGCGCTGATCTCGCTGTCCATGCTGGCTTCCGGGATCGGCTCCATCCTCCAGTCCGTGGGCATCCCCTATATCGGTACCAAATACCTCTGCCCCAATCTCTGCGGGCCCTCCTATTTCAGCCTGACCCTATCCGCCACCTGGATCGGCGGCATACCCCTGATGCGGGGGATGATCATCCTGGCCGGTGTGGTGGAGATGGCCCTGGCGCCGGTGATCCAGAAGCTGAAACAGGTCTTCCCCACCTATGTGGTGGGCCTGGTGGTGGCGATGGTGGGCGTAAGTGTGATCCAGGCCTCGGTTGCGGCGCTGTTTGGGCTTTCCTATCGGGGTGATGTGATCAACAATCTGGATATCATTTTGGGCTTGGCGACCCTGATCCTGATGGTGCTGCTCAATATCTGGGGCAAGGGCTTCGTGCGCATGTATTGCCTGCTGCTGGGGATGCTGATCGGCTGGATCGCCACCGCCCTGATCATTCCGGAATACCGGATCGATGCCACTCTGTTGCAAACCAAGCCTGTGTTCTCGCTGCCCCGCCTGTTGTCCGGATTCTGGGAGATCAGGTTCAAGGCTTCGATGGTGATCCCCTTCATCGTGATCGGTATCAGCGGGTCGCTGAAGACCTTCGGCAATCTGCTGGCGGCACAGCGGATCTCGGTGCCGGGCTTGGAAAAGCCGGATTTCAAGCCCTTGCGGGAAGGGATGCTGGCGGATGGCATCTCCACTGTAATTTCCGGATTGTTAGGCGGCATGGCGGTGGATACTTCGTCCAGCAACATCGGCTTGGCCGGCTCCACCAAAGTCGTGAGCCGCTGGCTGTCCGTGGTGGCGGGGGTCATCTTCATCCTGCTGGCCTTCCTGCCCCGCTTTGCGCTGCTGCTTTCCCTGATCCCGGAACCGGTTCTGGGCGCCGCCATCATCTATTGCGGATGCTTTATGATCATTGCCGGCCTGCAGGAAATGTTCACCGAGCAGTGGGACATCCGGCGCACCTTCGTGATCGGCATCGCTCTCTTCTTTGGGCTCAGCACTGCCTTTCTGCCCGGCCTCTATGCCCGGGCGCCCCATTTCATCCAGTTCTTCTTCACCGATCCGCTGCCCACCGCCACCATCATTGCCGTGATCCTGCACCAATTCGTGCATCTGGATCGCTTGTTCGCCGGTGGCCGGAAGGCGGAGGCAGGATGATCCCTGGCGTTCACGGATAACCGGTTTTTGCCCAGTAGAGCACGCGGTTAAGAGCAGCAGTCAGGCGCAGAGCGGACGCTATCTATTTCTGAATGAGGGCCAAATCTATTATTCAGCGATAGCGGTTACCTGATAGAATCGGCGTGGTTCGGTGGCGGGAGCGGACCAGGAAGTGCCGGAAAGCACACCGCTGCTGTCCTCGGAAAATTCACCACCGGAGGTTGCGCAGGAATAGACCTTGTAGGAACTGGCGCCGGTTACAGCATCCCAAGTGATGATCACATCGGTTCCGGAGTAGTTGATGCTGAGGTTGAGCGGAGGCTCAGGCGGGGCTGGCTCATCTTCCCAGAGCAGATAGGCATAGCCGGCATTGATATCGGGATCGATGGCCCAGATGGTGGTAAAATCCCAACCGGCGTCGGTGAAGGTGCTTGGGGTCTGCATCTCAAGTGTGGTTTTTGGGGTTGCGCCCAGTCCAGAGCTTTGGTTGAAGGCTTCGCTGTCGAAGAAATTGGCGCTGTATTCCGCAGAGGCTCCGCTTCCCCCGGCAAAACCATTGTTTACCGGGTCGATCCCCTCAGTGAAAAAGACATTGGCGGCGGCATAGCAATGGGAGATGGAGCCGGAATTGTTTCCAGCAAAGGCAGCGATCAGGGTAAAGCTGGAACTGCTGGAACGAGATACCTCACCCCTGAAATAGCAATTGCCGATCGCAGAGCCTTCCGAGCTGACGCCCGCCAGGCCGCCCACATAGTTTGAACCGGACACATTTCCCAGGCTGAAGCTTTGGTCGATATTGCCCTGGAAGTTCAGACCCACCAGCCCGCCTGCCCGCAGATTGCCAGCGACGTTTCCCGCAGCCATGCAATTTTCTACAACAGCGGCTTCACCCAGATAGCCCACCAGGCCTCCCGCCATATTTTCTGTTCCCGTAACGCTTGCCGTGCTGGAGCAAGCGGAGATGGTTTGCCTGAAATAACCTGCCAGGCCACCCACTTCCTCGGCTCCGGTCACCGAACCCGAGCTGTGGCAATTGGTCATGGTATTGTTGAAAGGTCCTTCACCAACCAGTGCGCCCACCATCCAGTTGCCAGTGATGTTGACATCGGACAGGGTCAGATCTGAAAGGGTGGCATTTTCCGCTCTGCCGATCAGACCCACATTGTCGCCAGTGCTTTGCCGGATATACAGATTCGAGAGCTGGAATCCATTGCCATTGAGGGTTCCGGTGAAGGGTTCCACCACGGTTCCCACCGGAACAAAACCACCATTCCCGCCCGGATTTGTGCCCCATACATCTGCCGGCACCTGGAGGCAGGAAAGGTTTAGATCCTGCATCACTTGATACTGGGCGGCGGGATTTATACCCATCAGTTGCAGATGGAGGGCAGTGAAGATCCTGGTCTTTCTGGCGCTGCGCAGGATGGGGCGGGTCTTGCCTTCCACCATCCACCAGGCGCCTGCGGGTGTGAAATCCCAATTGGAGCCATAAGTGGAGCTCGATTTGAGTTGGCTGGTGGTTCTGCCATCGCCCAGGGCGGAGCTGTTCCTGCCGGAAGTTACAGTGTCCCAATAGGATTGAGTGGCGTTGGCACCGATTCCGGCTACAACTGCCACCAAGCCGCCCAGATTTCCACCCGGCGCCACATATCCGCTGCTATAGCAATAAAATAGCCCCGAATATTGTGTCATCCGAGCGGCAAAGCCACCCACATAATCAGCTCCGGCCACGCTACTGACGCTGAAGCTATTGTAAGTATTGGAGTGATACTCGATATTGCCTGCAAATCCGCCCACCCGGGTATTTCCCGTAACCGTGCAGCTGGTATAACATTGGTTGAAGAACATCGAATTGACCAATCCCGCCAGGCCTCCGGTGTCGTTGCCGCCGGAAACGGTGCCAATGCTATAGCATTCCTCGATCAGTCCGCGATACATAGCCGAAGGTGAGTAGTAGGAACCTGCATACCAGCCAAGAACATTGCCCACCAGGGCGCCGGTATTGTTGCCGCCAGTGATGTTCACATCGATCAGCCCCAGCCGGCGGATCATCATCCGCCAATCCGTGGTGGTGGCATTGCGGACGATGCCGAAGAGTCCAATATCCTGGGTGGTGGGACGGTTGATATAGAGGCCATGGATGGTATAGTGATTGCCATTATAGAGACCGGTGAAGTTGGCGCTGCTATGGCCGATGGGACTCCAGCCCAGGAAACCGCCGGCCCCGTCGGGATACCAGGTGGCTGTTTCCGAGGCGTCGATATCGGCCATTTGTTTGAAATTGAGGCTCCAAACCGCCGGGGTTTACGAGAGCCAGAAGAGGTTTTCCAAAGTTTCGATCTGATAGGGATCCTCGCTGGATCCATTCCCAAGCGTGGGAGGAACGGCCGTTTGCGCCAGCAGGGGGAAAGACAGACAGGCAATGAGGACGATGCCAGGCAGTTTCATAAAATCTCCTATTTTTCCTTTCTAGGTTTGGGAGACCGGTCAATGGCATTAGAGTTTTGACCGGTCCAATCCGGTGCTGCAAAAGCATAATATGGCAGCAAGTTATTCTTTTGAACAAAATTTCAATGAACCACCTAATCAGTCAAGAT
>CAZVXK010000130.1:0-7329 GCA_964631665.1 uncultured Candidatus Cloacimonadota bacterium
TCATGGCAGAGTTTAAACTCCATGAATCAGACACTGGCTCGCCGGAAGTGCAGGTGGCTCTTCTCACCAAGCGGATCAATGATATCACCGCCCACCTGAAAGAGCATCCCAAGGACTTCAGCACCCGGCGCGGCTTGCTGAAACTGATCGGGCAACGTCGGCGCCTGCTGGATTACCTGAAGCGGAAGGAGATCTCCCGCTACCGTGATCTGATCAAGGCGTTGAATATCAGAAAGTGAACTGGCCAAGATAACATGATGTGGATTCCACCAGTTGTCTGGCGGGATCCACATTACTTAATAAGAAACGTGCTGGAAACTTCCGGCACATGAGCATCAAACCTCTACGGGAGAAATTAGCAATAAGCTAAAGGGTGGTTACCACCGTTCAGCCTATTGCTTCTTCTCCCGCAGACAAGACTGGAGAAAAAATGCATAACTTCAACATTATCAAACGCGAAATCGACTTCTGCGGACGCACCCTCTATGTGGAAACCGGCCGCATGGCCAAACAAGCCAACGGCAGTGTCTTTATCAGGTATGGCGAATCCAGTGTGCTGGTGACCGCCACCATGAGTAAAGACCCTGTGGAAAATCAGGATTTCTTCCCCCTCACCGTCGATTACATCGAAAAGATGTATGCCAGTGGCAAAATTCCCGGCGGCTTCTTCAAACGCGAGGCCAAACCCACCACGGACGCCACTCTTTCAGCTCGCGTGATCGATCGCAGCATCCGTCCCCTGTTTCCGGATGGATTTCGCAATCAGGTGCATGTGGTGCTGAATGTCCTTTCCTTCGATGGCAAGAATGATCCCGCCGTTTTGGGGGTATTCGGAGCCTCTTTGGCGCTGTCCATCTCGGACATTCCCTTTCACGGCCCTATTGCCGGTGTTTCGGTGGGCTACATCAATGACGAGATCGTGGTAAATCCCTATCTGACCGATCTTAATAGCAGTTCCCGGCTGAACTTGGCGGTTGCGGCTTCCGCCACTTCGGTGGTGATGATCGAATCCGCTGCCCAGGAGCTGAGCGAAGAGATCATGCTGGACGCGGTTTACGCAGGCCATGAAGAGATTAAAAAACTCTGTGCCCTGCAGCAGGAATTCATTACCGAGGCGGGCAAGGAAAAGGTGGAAGTGGTTCTGATCGGCATCCCGGATGAAATCCTGGCCCGGGTGGAAAACGACTATGGCAAAGTGATCGCAGAATCTGCGATGATCATCGGCAAGCAGGAACGCCAGGACGCCTTCGATGCTGCGGAAGCGGCAATGCTGGAGAAATATCAGGCAGAGAATGAGGAATACTTCACCGAGAACGAGAAATGGTTCAAGGAAGCCTATGAAGAGCTGATCCGCCGCTATGTGCGCGATTCCATCCTGAATCATCACCATCGGGTCGATGGGCGCGGTTTGGACGACCTGCGCGAGATCACCTGTGAGATCGACGTCCTGCCCATCGTGCACGGCTCCGCCTTGTTCACGAGGGGCGAAACCCAATCCCTGGGAACCGTTACCCTGGGCGGCGGCAGCGACGAACAGGTGATCGATGGCCTGGAAGTGGAGTATAAGAAACACTTCTATCTGCATTACAATTTCCCGCCCTTCAGTGTGGGCGAAGCTGGCCGGATGGGCCCTCCCGGGCGCAGGGAACTGGGCCATGGCAACCTTGCCGAACGTGCTTTGACCGGCATGTTGCCAGACCGGGAATCCTTCCCCTACACTATGCGCATCGTGGCGGATACGCTGGAATCGAACGGTTCCTCCTCCATGGCTTCGATCTGCAGCGGCTGCCTGGCCATGATGGCGGCCGGGGTTCCGATCAAGGCTCCCGTGGCCGGCATCGCCAACGGCTTGATCATGGAAGGGGACAAATATGTGGTCCTGACCGACATCATGGGCTTGGAAGACCATCTGGGCGACATGGATTTCAAGTGCGCCGGAACCCGCAACGGCATCACTGCCATGCAGATGGACATCAAGATCGAGGGCATCACCAAAGACATCATGCGCATCGCCCTCAGCAAAGCCAATGTGGCCCGCCATAAGATTCTGGACCTCATGCAGGAATGCATCGCCGAGCCCAGGCCTGATCTTTCACCAACCGCGCCGCGCATCGAAGCCTTCAAGATTCCGGTGGATAAGATCGGAGAGGTGATCGGACCCAGCGGCAAGATGATCAAATCAATCATCGAAGCCTGCCAGGTGGAGATCGACATCAACGACGACGGCACCGTCCGGGTGCTTTCCCCCAACAAGGATTGCATCATGAAAGCCAAGGGCATGATCCTCGGCATCGCCATCGATCCCGCTGTGGGAGAGGAATATGAGGGACCGGTCACCCGCATCGAACCTTATGGCATCTTCGTGAAGATCCTGGGCGGAGTCAAGGAAGGAATGGTGCATGTTTCGCAGATGCACACCTCCCGCATCGGTCATCCGGAAGACATGGTCAAGCTGGGCGATATCGTCCACGTGAAATCCCTGGGAATGGACAAAGGCAAGCTGGCGCTCACCATGAAAGGCGTGGCCGGTAATCCGGAACCCGATCCCAATGCTCCCAAGAACAGACCCCAACCTCCCCGCCGGGACGATCACCGGGGTGGAGACCGCGACCGGCGTTCCCATGGACGGGGTGACCGTTTTGGCCGCCGTTGAATAAGCTAACTAACACATAACATTAAAGATAGACGGGGTTGGCCGCAATGACCGACCCCTTTACCTCTCAGGGAGGAAAGATGGATTTCAAGGTTGCTGACCTGAATCTGAGTGAATTGGGCAGGAGGGAGATCGAACTGGCAGAGATCGAAATGCCGGGATTGATCGCCCTGCGCAACAGATACCGTGACATCAAACCCTTAACAGGCGCCTGCATCACCGGAAGCCTCCATATGACGGTGCAAACAGCCGTTCTGATCGAAACTCTGATCGAGCTGGGCGCTAAAGTGCGTTGGGCCAGCTGCAACATCTTCTCCACGCAGGACCATGCCGCCGCCGCCATGGCTGTCAGGGGTGTTCCGGTCTTTGCCTGGAAGGGCGAAACCCTTGAGGAATATTGGTGGTGCACCTATCAGGCTCTTGACTGGAAAGAGGAAACCGCGCCACACCTGATCGTGGACGATGGGGGCGATGCCACTTTGATGGTACATGAAGGCTACCGTTTGGAGGAACTGTATCAGAGCAGCGGCATATTGCCAGAGCCGGATTCGGACATCGAGGAAATGCAAATCGTGCAACGGCTTCTGATCTCCAAATTGCAGTCCGACCCGAAGAAATGGCACAGGCTGGCCCAGGGCATCCGAGGCGTGAGCGAAGAAACCACCACCGGTGTGAACCGCCTCTACCAAAAGCTTTCAGAGGGTTCCTTGCTCTTCCCTGCCATCAATGTGAACGACTCCGTAACCAAATCCAAATTCGACAACCTCTATGGCTGCCGGGAATCCCTTGCCGACGGCATCAAACGCGGCACGGACGTGATGGTTGCCGGCAAGGTCGTGATGGTTTGCGGCTATGGCGATGTGGGAAAGGGTTGCGCCCAATCCATGCGCGGTTTCGGCGCCAGGGTGGTGGTTTCCGAGATCGACCCTATCTGTGCCTTGCAGGCTGCCATGGAAGGCTTTAAAGTGACCACGGTAGACAACCTGGTGGAGGAAGCGGACATCTTCGTGACCGCCACCGGCAATTGCGACATCATCCGCGTGGACCACATGCTGAAGATGAAGGATCATGCCATCGTCTGCAACATCGGTCATTTCGACAACGAGATCCAGGTGAACAAGCTGCTCAGCCTGGAAGGCGTGCACCGGGTGAACATCAAGCCCCAGGTGGATAAGATCATGCTGCCCAACGACAAAGCCATCATTCTGCTCTCCGAGGGTCGCTTGGTCAATCTCGGCAATGCCACGGGCCACCCTTCCTTTGTGATGAGTTGCTCCTTTTCCAATCAGGTGCTGGCTCAGATCGACCTCTGGCAAAACCCCCATCAGCTGGGCGTCTACACCCTGCCCAAGAAACTCGATGAGGAGGTGGCGAGGTTGCATCTGGAGAAATTGGGCGTCCAGCTCACCCATCTCAGCAAGAAGCAGGCTGAATACATCAACGTTCCCATCGAAGGACCCTACAAACCGGAGCATTACCGCTATTAAAGTATGCCGACCCACAAACCGGTCCTGATCGATGACCTGTATGGCGAGCTGATCCTGCCCTCGGGAGACGAACGTTGGATGGTGGTGCACACCAAACCCCGTTGCGAGAAGAAACTGGCGGAATATGCCAAACGCAACGGCATCTGGTATTACCTGCCCCAAATGGACAGCAAGCGCCTCTATGAAAAAAGGCTGGTCACCTTCACCAAACCAATGTTCCCCGGTTACCTCTTCACCATGCTCGACATGCATAAAAAGCAGATCCTGCTGCTTACAGGCTACACGGTTTTCTTCATCAAAGTGACCAACCAGCAGCAGCTTCTGGACGAGCTGGCCAACATCCATCTGAGCCATCAGCCCAAAGTGGAGCTGGAACAGGCTTTGTGGCTGTCCAAGGGCTTGGAAGTGGAGATCATCAAGGGACCGCTCAAAGGCGTGACCGGCGTGGTGGAAAACCACAAGAAACTGACTGAGGTGCGTCTGCAGGTGAATATCCTGCGCCAGGCGGTTCTGGTCAAAGTTAATCCCAGCGATGTCAAGATCCTGGGCGAATACACCATAGTGGACGAAGAGGAAGAAGTGGGAAAAGAGGAAGAAGTGGAAGAAGAGGAAGAAGAGGAAGAAGAGGAAGAAGAGGTGGAGGAAGAATGAAGATACTCATCACCGGCGGAGCGGGATTCATCGGTTCCCATGTGGCGGATGCCTGTCTGGAAGCCGGGCATGAGGTGGTGATCGTGGATGATCTCAGCACCGGCTACCGGGCGAATATCGATCCCCGTGCCCGATTTTACCAGCTCGATATCTGCGATCCCGCTTTGGCGGATGTCTTTGCCACCGAGAAACCGGACATCGTGAACCACCATGCCGCCCAGATCAGCGTCCCGCTTTCCATCGAGGCGCCGCTGGAGGACGCCCGGGTCAATGTGATGGGATTGATCAACCTTCTGGAAAACTGCATCAAGCATCACATTAAGAAAGTGGTCTATATCTCTTCCGGCGGAGCGATTTACGGCGAAGCGGAAGAGTATCCCACCACGGAAAACTACAATCCCAAACCACTTTCGGTATATGCCATCAACAAGATGGTGGGCGAAAACTATCTTTACTTCTATCAACGGCAGTATGGGCTGAATTACACGGTGCTGCGCTATGCCAATGTCTATGGACCGCGCCAGGTGACTCACGGCGAGGCGGGGGTGGTTTCCATCTTCATCGAACGGCTTCTCTCAGGCGGAATTCCCACTATCTATGCCTATGAGGAAGAGCCGGAAGGCATGATCCGGGACTATGTCTTCGTGCAGGATGTGGTTCGGGCCAATCTGCTGGCTTTGGACAGGGGCGATAACGACATCTTCAACATAGGCACCACGGTTGAAACCACCACTTCCCTGCTCTATAAAACGATTCTGTGGCAATTGGGTCTGGAAGTGGTTCCCCACCGGGGCGTAGCCCGCAAGGGCGACCTCCACCGCTCGATGCTGGATTATTCCAAGGCTTTCCGTGAACTGGGCTGGAGCCCGATCTTCACCCTGGAGCAAGGCATCGCGGAAACGATAGCGTATTTCAAGCAAAAGGAAAAGATGATATGAAACTGGCAGTGATCGGCAGCGGGTATGTGGGTTTGGTTACCGGAGCCTGTTTTGCGGACATGGGCAACCGCGTGGTCTGTGTGGACAACGATCAGCGCAAGATCGAAATGTTGAACCAGGGCGAGATCCCCATCTATGAACCGGGTTTGAAGGAACTGGTGCTCAGCAACAGCGCAGCCGGCAGATTGGCCTTCACCACCGATGTGAAGAGCGCTATTCAGGCCTCCGACATCATTTTCATCGCAGTCGGCACCCCGCCCGACGAGGACGGTTCCGCCGATCTGCAATATGTGTTGGCCGTGGCTTCCGATATCGCCAGGTATATGCAGGAGTATGTCATTGTAGTGGATAAATCCACAGTTCCGGTGGGTACCGCCGATCTGGTGCACGCCACCATTTCCCAGGGCTTGAAACAGCGGGGTGTGGACATCCCTTTTGCCGTGGTTTCCAATCCCGAGTTTCTGAAGGAAGGAGCTGCCATCGAGGACTTTATGAAGCCAGATCGCGTGGTGGTGGGCGTGGACGATCCCAGGGTGGGGGAGATAATGCGGGAACTCTATCTGCCCTTCAACCGCACCAGCGACCGTGTGATCGTGATGAGCATCCGTTCGGCCGAGATGACCAAATATGCCGCGAACGCTATGCTGGCCACCAAGATCTCCTTCATGAACGAGCTTTCCCGCCTCTGCGAAGCCCTGGGTGCTGATATCGCCGAAGTGCGCCACGGGATCGGATCGGACAGCCGCATCGGCTATAAATTCATCTATCCGGGGGTTGGTTATGGCGGTTCCTGCTTTCCCAAGGATGTGAAAGCCCTGATCCAGATGAGCCGGCAGGCGGGTCTGGAACCCTTTATCATGCAGGCAGTGGAGGATGTGAACGAAAGCCAGAAGCGCATCCTGGTGCGCAAGGTGAAAGCGCTGTTCGGCGATGATCTGAGCGGCAAAACCTTCTGTGTCTGGGGTCTGGCTTTCAAACCACAAACCGACGATATGCGCGAGGCCCCGGCAATCGTGATCATCGATGCTTTGATCCAGTCAGGGGCGAAGATCCAGGCCTTCGACCCGGTGGCGATGGACGAAGCCAGGCGCATCTTTGGAGATCAGCCTGCCCTCACCTTCTGCCAGGACGAATATGAGGCCGCACAAGGTTCCGATGCCCTGCTGCTGGTAACCGAATGGCATCAGTTCCGCTATCCCGATTTTGCCCGCATCAAAGCAAATCTGAAACAACCGGTGGTTTTCGACGGACGCAATCTCTATGATCCCAAGCATTTGAAAGAGATGGGCTTCGTCTATCACGGCATCGGACGAAGCTGAAGCAGGAGTAAGGGGTGAGTGGTTAGTGGTTAATGGTTAATGGTTAATGGTTACTGTTGCGCTGGGGATGGTCGTAGCATACGATACGCCGTAGCATACGATGCCGATCGTGTTGTAACAGCCGGATGCCGATCCGGCGACACAAGCGGTGGCCGTAGCATAGGATGCGCCGTAGCATAGGATGCCAATCCTGTTGGGGGTGCGGAATGCCGATTCCGCATCCTTTTAACCCAACTTTCGCATTCTAGGGACTAAGTTATTGGTATATATAACTGACATGG
>CAZVXK010000131.1:0-7258 GCA_964631665.1 uncultured Candidatus Cloacimonadota bacterium
GGAGTTAATCCGTAATGACTCCGTAATGATTCCGTATTGCTAACGGGAGCGATGGGGGTGCGAAAAGGGATGGGGAAAAGCAAGCAATTGATAATATTGAATATTATGCTGCAATGACAATCAAGTGTTCAGCAGGGATGGATAATATATTGTGATGAAAGGTTATGCAAGTTTATATAGAGATTCTGATTGGATATTCGAGTGGAGGAGCGCTCAGCCTGTCCGGTCGGGTAGGGAAAATTGTATTGACAAGCACTGCCTCTGCGAAATAATAGGATTACAATGATTCTGGAGTCCGCAGATGTTTATAGATCATAGATACGAGGTGCTGGAGAGCTTGGGTTCCGGCACCTGGGCCAATGTTTTCAAGGTGAGGGATATCCGCAGCGGAAATCTGTTCACCCTGAAACTGTTCCAATATCTGTCCTCGGCTGATCTGTATGCACATTTCAGCGCCGAGGACATGCATCACATCACCAAGATCGAGCACGACAATCTCAATCATGTGGTGGATTTTGGGCATGTGGGTGATCACATCTATTTCATCAGCGAATATTTTGACGGCGATCCACTCAGCAGCTTTCGCTTCAGCAAGAACAAACTGGATATGCTCTATGACATCATTGTGCAGATCTGCTATGCCTTGAATGCCTTGCACACTCAGAACATATTGCATAAGGACCTCAAACCTGAGAACATACTTTATAAAATATCAGATAATAAATTGCAGGTGAAGCTGATAGACTATGGATTTTCCAAAGTTGAGATCAATCAGGACAGCAAACTGATCTCCGGCACGCTGCCCTATGTGGCGCCGGAGGCTTATCTGGGCAAGCCGGTGGGTTTCTACAGCGATTTCTATTCCCTGGGCGTGATCCTCTATCGGATGCTGACCGGCACTTTCCCCTTCAATCTGGAACAGATCACCGCCCTGATGAGCGGCAGCCAGCAATATTTCATTCCGGTTTTTCCTTCTGAACTGAATAAAAACATCCCCCTGGTGCTGGAGAAGCTGATCTTGCGTCTGTTGGAAAGGAATCCCGAAAACCGCTTCCAGAAAAGCGAAGAGGTGATCAACTATATCAACCGCACGGAAAATAAAAGCTATCCCTTTTCGGTGTCCTGGTCGATGGTCAATTCCCTGCGTTTCAACAGCTACATCGTGCGCGAGGATTATTCGCACCAACTGCTGGACCATCTGCCCGCGGTGGAGGAAGGCAATGGCAAGATCGTATCATTGGTCGGCGGGGAAGGTTTGGGCAAGGACAACATCCTCTCCCTCTTCCGCTATCACATTTTGGGCGGAGCTTTCTTCATCTTCGATTACAACTGCACCCGCACCGACCACGAGGCATTCTTCGCCCTGATCAAGGAATATCTGCAATCCCTTTCCGAAAAGGAGATCGAGGAGTATCAGAGCCTGAAACACATATCGGAAAAATTCCGCAGCTATCTCTTTGCATCGGAACAGGAAGCCAAGGGGATCACCCAAAGCCAGGAGGAATTGCGGGCGGACTTCAATTCCGCCAAATCGCTGATCCTAGATCTGGCCCAGCGAAAACCGATCATTTTCATCATCCGGAACTTCCAGTATGTGCATCGGCACACCATAGATTTCATCAATTTCATGTCTCCCTTCATCGTGCAGAACCGGATCATGATGCTGCTGAGCTGCAACGATTTCAATAAGGTGAGGCAGGTGGAGCACACCATTTTGGTCAATGTCCCCATGTTCAAACCGAAGGAGGCCAGGAACTATATCCAGCGCCTGCTCAAGACCGATCCGCCGGATAGCCTGAGCGCAGAAATCTATCGCCGTTCCGGCGGAAATCCGCATTTCATCCGTGAGATTTTGATCGATCTCACACTGCGGCGTAAGATCACCATCGACCAGCAGATGCATTTTCCGGAAAGCCTTGAAGATTATGCTCTTCCCACCCGCCTTATCCATTCCATCTATTCTCGGATGAGCCATTTGACCGCTGAAAACTATGCACATTTGCAAAAGCTCTCGGTGGTTCAAACCCCTCTGACGCGTGAGATCATCCTTTATATCCTCAGGATCAAGGACAATGATCTCTACAGCCTACTCAACGATGCCATCTATAACGAGATCCTGGAGAAAAGGGGGAAGAGCTATCACTTTACCTTTCCCGAAGCCAAGGAGCGTTTTTTCAACGAATGCACGGAAAAAACCCATGACCTGGTCTCCCGCCGGGTGATCAAATTCTTCCAGAACCGCACTGTGAACGAGGAGGATATTTGCCGGGGCATTGTCAGGAATGCCGAGATCGCCAAAGACCTGGTCTCCCAGCGGGAATACTATCTGCGGTTGTATCAGCTGATGAGTGATGATTATGAACAGGAAAAAGCCTATGATGCCATCCTGAATGTGATCAGGATAGATCTGGATTCTGGCATCCGGGTCGAACCTCACAAATTCATAGCTGATCTGAACGCCTTTCATGAGAAAATGGAGACCACCGGATTCTTCAAGGCGGCGGATTTTATCTGGGAAAACAGAAAGAAACTGCCGGAGATCTTTGAGAAATACTTGGTTCTGGGCACCTTGAAGCTTCTGGCGGACGATGCCAAAAACGCCCTCAAATATTACCTCAAAGCTGAAAAACTGGCACTGACCGGCAAGCAGAGGGTGATCGGCTGCCTTTATCTGGCGCAGATCTATTCCCGCGTGGATCCGGAACAAACCAAACAGTATCTGGATCGGGTCGCCGATATCGAGATGCCATTGGAATTGCGTATCATCCATACCGATCGCCTGGCTGTGTATTATTCATTGTCAAGAGACCAGGATAAAGCGATCCGGATCATCGAGGATTTCCTGGCCAAGCTGCCACCCAGCCAGGACAGCCGGGTGATGATCCGTCTGGCCGCCATGCATAACGACTTGGGTGTGTTTTATAGCAATCAGAAGAACATCACGGAAGCGGACGAACATCTCGGAATCGCCCTCAATATCTGGAAACAACACAACATCAAGCGCTATCTGGGCCTGATCTATAACAACATCTCCGATCTCTATCTCAAACAGGGCATCACTGTGCTCTCCGAACAGTATTCCCAAATCGGATATCAATATGCCCGGGAGCTCGATCTGAAGCTGACGCAGGCATTGGCATTGCTGAACCAGGGTGAAGCCAAGATCAAGATGGGGGAATTCTCCGCAGCTGAGCATAAGCTGCTGGAAGCGCAGGAGCTTATCCTTTCGGTGAAGAGCACCAAGTATCTGGATTCCATTGGGCGCAACCTGGCTTTGGCCAAAAGCAAGATCAAGGGTTTCGGGCACTATTTCCAGTTTATCCAGGCCAGCGAACCACAATTGATGGAAGGCTATATCCGCGAGATCAATCCACTGGTCAAGACCTATTTCTATTATCTGAACGAAATGAACCACGCTAAAAAACTGCGGCGGTTGCTGCGGAAAAATGTGCACATCAACTATCAGCATATCCATGAAGAAGAGTTCTATCACAATGTCCAAAGCCTGCTGGCGATTACCGAAAAGGACTATGAGACCGCCCTCGCGGAGCTCAAACAGGCTGTTCGCTACGCGGGGGAGATCAACAACAACTATGCCATCGCCGTATTCTATGTGCTGCAGATCATCTGCCACTATGGTTTAAAGGATTTTGCAAAAGCCCGGGAATTGATCGAACTGGCCCGGCCAGTGATCTTGGAAAACCGTTATCACTACTGGCAGATGAAGCTGGATGTGATGGCGCTGAAACTGGATCTGATGAATTCCGAGATTCCCCTGCGCAGCATTTTGCGCCAGACGAATCAATTGCTCCTGAAAGCAGAGCTCAATGAATACTATCAACTGAGGGTCGAGCTGCTGCAGATGAAGATCCAGATCCTGCGGGAACTGGGTGCGGACGCAGTGGCGGAACAGGAATTTGAGCTATATAAGGAATATCTACTGCAAATCACGGAAAACATCAGCGAGGATGACCGGCATAACTATCTGCAGGTGAACCTGTTTCAGCTCAAGAACCTGTCCAAGTTCGACCTGGTGCCCATCGTTTCCCGCCGCAAAGACCTGCGCAACAAATGGAATGAACTGCTCTACAACATCGCCAATGTGAACAGCGTCCAGAGGATCAAATTCCTGATCGAAAAAGGCATCAACCAGGTGATCTCACCCTGGCAATTCAAACTGCTGGTCTACTCCGGCAAGATAGATAATTACTATACTTTCCAGAGCTATAACTGTACCGAGGACAGTTTGGTGCCGCCGGAATTCAAACCCTTCATCAAACGGGCTTTCGAGCTGGACAACATAGTGCAGTTCAAATATCAGGAACAGAATACGGTGGTGGTTCCCATGATCTCCGGAACCAAGCAGATCGGCTATCTGCTGCTCAATGATGCCGGGGAACTGGATTTCAACAACCGGGAGCTCTCGATCATCCGTAATATCAAGGGTCACCTGACTGCACTGATCATCCGCACCTGGGACTATACCGAAATCACCATGCGCATGGCAAAGATGAACCAGTTGATGAGGATATCCCATGAATTGATGCGCATCGTGGACATGAACGAGCTGGAGCAGGAGATCGTTTCCGCTGCCATTGATTTCACCAGTGCCACCCGGGGATTTCTGATCCGCAAGGATTCCGAGGGCAATAATCTCTATCAGGTGCAGATGGATCAGAACAAACAATTGCTGACCTCGGCCACCGGCATCAGCAAGACCGCGCTCAGCCTGTGCCAGATCAACCAGGAGATTCTGATCACCTTCAATGCCGCTCTGGACAACCGTTTCAAAAACTCCGTCAGTGTGCAGGACTATGCCATCCATACCATATTCTGCTGCCCGATCACAGTTGATGCCATCACCACGGGATTCCTCTACCTGGACAACCTGGGGGACAGCACCCGGGAGATGTATCTCAATGAAGAGATCATTGGTCTGTTGGTAAACCAGATCAGCATTGCCATCAAGAATGCCCGCCAGTATGAGAGCATAGTGCACAAAAGCACAGAACTGAATGCCTTCGAACAGCTTAAGGATGAGTTTATGGCGATCGTGGCGCATGAACTGAACACACCGCTAACCTCCCTGCAGGGTTATGTTTCTCGCCTCAAGCGTAACCTGTATGCGGATGAGGACGAACACCGGGAGATCATCTTAAAGACCGAGAATGCAGTTAAAAAGCTGATCCTGAGCATCAACGACATCACCACCATGAACCAGTATAACCTCACCAAATCTTTAGCAAAAGCACCTTTGGATATCGAGGAGATCCTCGATCTGGTGCATCAGGAAGTGATGATCCTTTCCCGCAAACGGCGGATGCAGATCAAGATGGAGGTGGAAAAAGACCTGCCCCCGGTCAGGGCAAACTGGGAGGCGTTGCATCGCATGATCCATAACATCGTGCTGAATGCCATCCGCTTCACCAACGACTTCGGTTCCGTGGTCATCGGCGCCAGGCGTTCTGCTTTCCCGCAGGAGAAGATAGACAACAAAGAAAGCCTGGTGATCTTCGTGCAGGACAATGGGATCGGAATCCCTGAATACCAGCTGAGGAACATCTTCCGCAAGTTCTATGAGCTGAACGAGATCTATGCCCACAAAAGTGGCATCATAGAATATCGCAGCAGCGGCCTGGGTCTGGGATTGGCCACCTCAAAGCGCATTGCCGAACTGCATAACGGAGACATCATCATCAAGAGCAAAGAGAATGAAGGCACCTCTGTCTTTATCATAATTCCCTTTAAGTAAGCAGGAAGACAGATCTATGTTCAAACACCTTGTCTGCGTCATTATGGCTGCGTTCTGTGCTCTGGCCCTGGCAGCTCAAACTCCCCGAGAAACAGAGCATTTTACCTACATTGTGGAGTTACACGACAGTGCCGATTATCTGGAAGCCGAGTTTGAGATCGGCAGTTTCCGCAGCCTCTATCCCCAATCCGTATATCAGGTCTATATAGATTATCTGAATGCCAATATTGCCTTGCTGAAAGGGGAGCATACATCAGCCCAGGAGCTGTTTCGGGAACTGATCAACCAGCCCCTGGAGCCTGAGATCCTGGCAGATATCCATTTGAACTATGCCATCAGCCTCTTTTACACTGAGGATTATACAGAGGCGATCAAACGGTTGCAGGAGCTCAAAACCATCATTGACCATCCCTATTACAACAACCGTTTTTATCTGTGGAGAGGTAGAATCTATGCTGCACAGGGCTTTCACCGCTCTGCGGAATATGATCTGAAACTGGCCCTGAAGGCATTGCCGGAGGAGGCCGGGCTCGATTATTTCAAGATACTGCTGCTGCTCGATCAGGATGAAGAAGCGCTGTCCTGGCTGAACTCTCTTTCCCCCCAGCAGGCAGATTACCAGGATTATGTGATCACCTGGTTGGAGTATCTCTTTCAGGAACAGCGCTTGGCTGAATTTGACCAATTTGCTTCCGACTACCAAACCCAGCTCAGGGATGACCTCAGGGATAGGATACTGCTGCTGAGAACCCAACGAGCCATAGATTTGGGAGATTATCCCACAGCCACAGCCCAGCTGGACAGTCTGCGAGCCCGTTCGGATAAAGCCATCTATTACAGTGCCCTCATTTACAAACAGGAAGGCAGGACAGCCGAAGCGGATTCTTTGTTGAAGCAGTTGGTCACTTCACCCGAAGTTCAGACCAGGGTGCTGGCCTATGCTGAGCGGTTGAAGATTCTATTCGAATCCGATCCAGAGGCAGCAACATTTCAGCTGAAGAACTATCTTGCCACCACGCGGCAGAACTATCTGAGAGGTGAGCTGCACTATCTGCTGGCCGTGTTCCTGTTCCGCCAGGGGCAATTTGCCGAAGCGATCAGACAATGCGTCCTGGCGAAAGACCATGCTCTCTCAGCTCTCTATACAGACCGGGCGGAAGACCTGATCGCCGAAACCTATTATCATTTGGGCGATCTGCAGCAATGCCTGGATCATTACAACCGCTATCTCAATCAGTTTCCGGAGGGCAGAGCCCGGGACAAAGCACTATATTACATCGGTGCGATCAGTTTTGACCTGCAGGATTATTCCCTGGCCAGGAGCAATCTGGAACTGCTTCTGCAGCAATATCCCGCTTCGCAGTATGCCGACGAAGCCAGATTCCATCTGGCGGAGCTGCATTTCTTTGCCTCCGATTATTCTGCTGCCATAGACCTCTATCAAAGCATTCTCATGACCCACAAGAACTATCATCTGGTGGTTCTGCGCCTGGCCCAATGCTATTA
>CAZVXK010000132.1:0-7151 GCA_964631665.1 uncultured Candidatus Cloacimonadota bacterium
ACTCAGAAGGGAGTTGTGTACGAATAAATTGGTTCTCGTTTCATGTAAATGCCGTTCCTACGGAACTCACGGAACCCTGATGGCAAGCATGCCTGGATTTTTCACACAATCTCTCTTGACCGCTAGTCTCAATCAAGTCTTTATCAAGCGTTAATCAAGCGTTAACAATTAACGCTTGATTAACGCTTGATAAAGACTTGATTAAGGCATAGGGACAAGGAAGACAAGAAGGAAATCCCTTGTTTTAAGCCAAAACGCCCCCGTAAGTTCCTGCAATTTGGTATCGCTGTGGCCGCAAAGGGGCGTTTTAGCTCAAAACAAGTCGGTCGTCATCGTTCCGTTTTGCGTGAAAGCGTGGAAGCGTGAAAGCGTGGAAACGTGTAACACCTTGTCCAAACCATCGTCCCCCGATCTCCCATTTGGCGCAGCATTAACCATTAACCACTCACCACTCACCACTCACCACTCACCATTAACCTCCTCCACTCCTTTGTCCAAAAACCCTCTCTGCGCCTCTGTGTCTCTGTAACTCTGTTTTAATAATAGAAGAAGCAGCCCCCGCCCCACGGTCAGGCGAGACGCCTGACCTTCCTCTCTCTGCGCCTCTGTGCGGAAAGAAACTGCTTGCCATGATTCAGCCCATGGAAAATAGTGGCACAGATTGATCAGATCACGATGGAAGAAGGTATGATGCGACGCCTGATACCGTCCTTTATCCTGCGCCAAGCCAGGGCGAACCAGCTTGCGGGCAGCCTGGCTGCCTGGGTGCTGAATGTTGATCTGCGCGGTTTCACGGCTCTCACGCATCACCTGATGTTGAAGTCCGAAGCCGGGGCGGAGGTGCTCACCGATGTGATCAATGCCATCTTCACGCCGGCGATCCGGGCGATCGAGCAACGGGGCGGTTTCATCTCCGGTTTTGCCGGGGATGCTTTCACGGCGGTCTTCCCCGCTGGCGAAGCAACCCCTCTATCGGAGATCGAGGTTTGCCGGCAGGCGCTGGCCGCAGCGCTGGAGATCCGGGATTTCTTTATCCGGCAGGGTCTTCAGAAGACGGAATATGGGGAATATAAGGTTTCAGCCAAGCTCGGCGTGGCCCGCGGCGCGGTGCAGTGGAAGATCATCCCGGATAAAAAGCAGAGCGTCTGGTGGTTCAGCGGGGAGGGCATCGCTCTGGCGATCCGGGCGCAGGAATTGGCCTCTCCCAATCAGTTGGTGGTGGAACAGGCTGTGCTTTCCCTGGTCGAGGATAAACATCTGAGCCATAAGAACCTGGACGGCCGGTTCCTGATCCTGGAGCAAGCTGAATTTCCCCCGGTTCCCGCCCTGAAGAAACCTGCCCAACTTTCCCAGAAAGCTTTCGTCCCGCAGCAGATCCTGGAGCTAAAGCAGGAGGGCGAATTCCGTGAGGTGCTGTCCTGCTTCATCAACCTCGCCGCACCCCAGGACCAGCACATCGAAAACATCCATCGCCTCTGTGCCAAATATGGGGCCTATTTCAACAAGGTGGACTGCACGGACAAGGGCTGGCTGGCGCTGGTGCTGTTTGGGGCGCCCATCGCCTATGAGAAGACCTCCCAGAGGGCGCTGCAATTCGCCCGGGAACTGTCCGGCAGCCTGGGCAAGAGCGTCCGGATCGGGCTTTCCCGGGGCAGGGCTTTTGCGGGATTCATGGGTTCCAGAAGCCGCGGCGAATACACCGCTTTGGGCATGGCGGTCAATCTGGGCGCCCGATATATGTATCAGGCGGAGTGGGGTGAAGTGTGGTTCGACCGCTTCATCCTGGAGGACACCATCGCGGGCATCGTCTATGAAGACCTGGGCGCCATTCAGTTCAAGGGTTTTCCCTATGCGATCCCCACTTTTCGGTTGACCAGCCTGGACAAAGCGGAGGCATCCCTTTACCACAGCAGTTTTGTGGGACGCGAGGCAGAACTGGAGGAGCTTCTGGCTTCCTGTGCCCCGCTCTTTGAAGGCAGGTTTGCCGGCGTTTCTTATGTCCTTGGCGAGCCCGGGCAGGGCAAATCCCGGTTGGTCTATGAGCTGCAGCGCAAACTGGGGGACAGGGTGCAGAGCTTTGTCCTGCCGGCGGATTCCATCCACCGCACAGCCCTGAATCCCTTTGCCTATTGGATCAGGCAGCAATTCACCAGCCTCAGCGCCGCCGCCATCGAAGAGCGGAGAAAGGACTTCCGCCGGCGGTGGAAGGAGTTCACTTCAAGCCTTAAAACCAGGGAGGCCGAAACTCTGATCGGGGAACTGGAGCGCATCGAATCGGTGCTAGCAGGGCTGATCGGCCTGGATTGGGCAGACAGCATCTATGCCAGCCTGGAAGCCCGTTACCGGCCCTCGGTTACCGGTTTTGCCCTCAAATCCCTGTTGGAGGCTTGTTGCCGGCAACAGCCGGTGCTGCTGGTGATCGAAGACCTGCAGTGGTTGGACCGGGAATCCAGCGAAGCCATCCAGATCATCACCCGCCGGGCCGGAAACATCCCCTTCAAGCTGGTGCTCACTTCCCGCAGCCTGGATGACGGCAGCTATCCATCCATCAAGCTTGATGACGAGGTTTCTTCCTCCACCCTCATGCTCTGCGGCCTTTCCCAAAACCAGGTGCAAAGCTTCATGGCCGACCTGCTGGGACGGGAGATCGCCACCGAACTGGCCAGCTATGTGCAGTCGCTGGCTCAGGGCAATCCCTTCATCGTGGAACAGCTCAGCTATTACTTGAAGGAAAGCGGCCAGCTCCGATTGCAGGATGATGCTTGGCAACTGGATGAACAGACCGGGAAACTGCCCGCCGGAGTGCAAGCCCTGCTGGTGGCCCGCCTCGACCGCCTGGAAGCTGAACTCAAGCGAACGGTGCAAACCGCCAGCGTGCTGGGGCAGGAATTCTACGTCGTCATCCTCAGCGAAATGCTGGAGATACTGGAAGAACGTCCCTCCGGCCTGAACGAACTGATCGTCCGCAGCCAGCTTCACGCCGGCGAGCAGGAGCATATCTGGAACCAGCTCAGCGAGATCAGGTATATCTTCAGCCACAGCCTGCTGCGCGAGACTGCCTATGCCATGCTGCTCAAGAAAAGCCTGCGCAATCTGCACCTACTGGCGGCGCAGATCATGCAGAAGCACTTTGCGGAGGACAAAACCAAGCTGGCGGAGATGGCGCAGCACTACCACATCGCCGAAGACTGGGAAAATGCCGTGGACTACTACTTCAGGGCCGGGGATCAGGAGAAGGAGAGCCTGCATTACAGCCTCTGCCTCAGCTATTATCGCTCGGCGCTGGAACTGGTGCTCGCCCACCGTGGCGCAAAGCATCCGGATACCGCCACCGGTTATGATAAGCTGGGCCTGGTGCACAGCCGCACCAGCGATTATGAGCAAGCTCTGGACTGTCTCGAGCGGGGGCTGGCCATCCGCCGCGAGGTTTTGGGAGAAGCGCATCCGGACACCGCCTCCAGCCTGCACAACATCGGCATCGTCCACGAGGACAAGGGTGATTATGACAAGGCTTTGAGCTATTATGAACAAGCGCTGGCCATCCGGAAACAGGCTTGGGGCGAACAGCATCCGGACACCGCCAAAACCCTGAACAGCATTGGAAACGTCTGGCGCAGCAAAGGTGACCTGGACACCGCCCTTGGCTATCACCGGCAGGCGTTGGAAATTTACCGGAAGGCTTTGGGAAAGCGGCATCCGGACACCGCCTCCACCCTGAACAACATCGGGGTGGTCCACACCTACAAAGGCGAATACCGGCAGGCGCTGGACTATTATGAGCAAGCGCTTGACATCCGCCGCGAGGTTTTGGGCGACCGGCATCCGGACACCGCCTCCAGCTTCAACAACATCGGCATGGTCTGTTACAATCTGGGTGACCGGGACAAAGCCCTCAGCTTCTATGAACAAGCGCTCGAGCTCTATACCCGGGTGCTGGGCGAGCAGCATCCCAATACCGCCTCCACCCTGAACAACATTGGCATGATCCATGGCGACAAAGGCGACCATGACAAGGCTTTGGGCTATTATGAACGTGCCGTGGCGGTGTTCCGCGAGGTCTTGGGCAGCCGGCATCCCAATGTGGCCCACTGCCTGAACAACATCGGCAACACCCATTGGTACAAAGGCGATCTTGACCAAGCTCTGGACTATTATCTTCAAGCTCTGGCCATCCGCAAGGAGGTGCTCGGCGAGCGCCATCCCCACACGGCGATCAGCCTGAACAACATCGGGGAGGTCTATTATGCCCAGGGAGATTATGCCAACGCGCGGCGCTATTCCGAGCAGGCACTGTCCATCAAGATCGAAGCCTTGGGCGAGCAGCATCCCAGCACCATCACCACCCTGCGCAACCTTGCCGACACCTGCGACCAACTGGGCGATCCTGAACGGGCGGCAGCCTACCGGGCCCGGGCGGAGCGCAAGCCTGGCCAATAGTAGATTTTTATTGACGGTTTTCCGCCCTTCAATATCGTATGCAGCAGAGGAAACGATGAAGAAAACACTGCACAACCTATTTCTTGTTGCCCTGATCGCGGTCAGCGCCGGCTTGCTGTCCGCCCACACCATTTCTGGAATTCCGGAGGAAGTGATGAACCAAATCCATCATCAATTGGGAGCAGACCTCTTCAACCAAAGCTGGGACCTGTTGCTGAAGCCCGACCGCACAGCCCGGGACGAAGCCCTGCTCATCGACACCGTCCACGCCTCGCTCTGGCATTGGCGCCAGATCGGCGAGCTGATCAACATCCTGCGCGGCCATTGGATGATCTGCCACGTCTACACCCTGCTGGAGCACCGTGAGGAAGCGCTCTATCAGGCGCAGCTCGTGCTGGAGATTAAAGAGGAGATCGACCCCCGGGATTGGGACCTGGCCTATTGCTATGAAGCGATGGCGCGGGTGATGGCGCTGCACCAGAACCAGCAGGAATTCAACCATTACTATGCCCTGGCTCTGGAGGCCGGCAAGAACATCGCCGAGGAAGGCGACCGCCGCCAGTTCGAGGCGGACATGAAAGATGAATACTGGTTCGGGATGAAGTATATCCCAGAATGAGGAGGAACCCGGTGAAACACCTTTGCCTGATCCCGCTGTTGCTGCTCTGCGCAGCTCTTTCCGCCCAACCCGCCTGGTTCGACAACGTGAGCAACCCCACCCACATCATCGGCAACGGCAGCGCCAAAATCGTGGGCAAGGACGATCCCGCGGCCCGGCAGGCTGCCCAGCAGCAGGCCATGGAACACATCAGCCACCAGATCTACACGGAAGTGCGCTCCTTCACGCTCAATAACGAGGTGGAGGGCTTCCAGAACACCCAATTCTATGCCCGTGAGGTGCAGATCCAATCCTGCCTGGACTTCTGCGGTGCCGAGACTTTGAACCAGGATACCATCAAAAACGTGGTCTATGTGCAACTGGGCGTTCGGCGCGAAGCCCTGCGCCGCCACTATCTGGGATTGGTGCAAAGCGGCGTGGAGGATGCCATCGCCCTGAATCAAGCTGTCGAGCAGGCTCTTCAGCGGAACGACAAAGCGGCGCTGCAGCTGACCAAAGACCTGCGCGTCCTGCTGGATGAGCTGGCCCGCAACACCATGATCTTGGGATCTCTGGAGCAGGGCGATCTGGCCACCGCCATTCCCAAACTGAGGCAGATCCCCCGCATCGCTGAGGTGGACAGCCGTCTGGCGCAGCAGGTGGGTGGCTTCGCCATGAGCTTTGCCGATCTGGCCCGGGAAGTGGTGGAGCAGATGAAACCGGAACTCCAGCAACCCTTCAGCTTTGGTTTCAGCTATATCGAATGGCTGAACACCGGCTTTTCCTCTGAATTTTCCACAAAGTTTAGCGAATATCTGGCCGGCTACCTGGAAGGCACCCTGAACTGGGTGAAAGCCTCCCGCTCCCAGATTCCGCAGATGTTTTTCAGCGGCCAGTTGATCGAGGAGGGCGACAGGATAAACCTGTTCATCCGCTTCTCCGGGCAAGCCGCCCAAACCATCGCCCTCTATATCTCGCCCGCCACCATCAACCGCTTCGGCGCCGACAAATTCAAACCCCAAAACCTGGAACAACGCCTGGCGGAACAGCGCGAACTGCTGGACAACTCCATCCAGAGCAACAAACTGCAGGTGATGGTGAAGTTCCTGGAATATGGCACCGATCCCGCCGTCTTCCGCATTGGCGACACTGCCAACATCTTCGTGCGGGCAAACAAACCCTGCTACCTCACCCTGGTCAATCTGGAAAGCGACGGCCAGCGCAACGTCCTGCTGCAAAACATGCCCATCCGCACCGACCAGATCAATGAGTGGATTCCCACACCATTTAGTTTCACGGTCACCGAACCCACCGGCATCGAACAGATCTTCATCCAGGCCGACCTGATGAAGCTGGAGGAACTGGAAGTCATCCGCATCAACGTCCCCGGCGGCGGCACCAAGGACATCGCCACCGGACACAAGGCCGCCCTGGCCCGAACCCGCGGCCTGATGATGAACGCCCCCCAAAGTGAATATACCGAGGCCTATCTCACCTGGACAGTGCTGAAGTAGGGTTTGCGGAGGTAATGACTATTTTGTAAATCATTGTATGGGTGGTTTTTATCGCATGTGAGATCATGAAGCGGGGCATGATCCAATAGGAACCGGGTGGCTGAGCCGGGTTGAGGGAGAGGTGAACCAGTAGTGAATGTATGGTGATCAAGTAGTGAACCGGTGGTAAGCAAGTAGTGAACCGGTGGTGAGTTAGTGGTGGGCCAGTGGTGTGATGATCAAGGAGTTACCTGAATCCGCTCCTGAATCAAGGCCTTAATCAAGCGTTAATCAAGCCTTAATCAAGCGTTAACAATTAAGGCTTGATAAAGGCTTGATAAAGGCTTGATTAAGACATTGAAATAAGAAGGGACAGGCAGAGATCTGGGAACTAATTGATGAGCAATATGTTGGATAGTGTGTGGTGGCCAGTGGGAAATGTACTAATACAAAACGTACAAAGCATTTTCGGAGGCTATTTCGGAGTATGATACAAACCGGTTTTGAACCAGTGTAGGACAATAGGCGTGGTGTTTTAACCCACGTGCGAAGGCCAAGACCAGCCTTTACCCTAAACCGGTTTTGAACCGGTGCAGGACAATAGGCGTGGTGTTTTAACCCAC
>CAZVXK010000133.1:0-7135 GCA_964631665.1 uncultured Candidatus Cloacimonadota bacterium
GGTGCCTGGGTTTGGACCATCATCGCTCCCGTTACCAATACGGAATCATTACGGAATCATTACGGATTAACTCCGTAATGACTCCGTAATGATTCCGTAATGCTAATAAGGGCGACCTACGATATGAGTCGGCTGATTCCAGCTTTGAGATGCGCCCGGAGCCAGCCCGGATCATGCTTTTGGCAAAGGTTCAGCTTAGTTTGCGGATTGCGTCCGCCAAGGCTTCGATGTGCTCCGGTAAAGTGTTATAGCTGCACATGAGGCGGACCTCGCAGCGGGGTTCGTCCCAGGTGTAGAACAGGAATTGCTCCTGCAAGGGGGCGATCCAGTCCAGGGGCAGGGTGCAGAACACGGAATTGACCACCACAGGTTGGGTGATGCTGATCTGGGGGAATTGCATCAGCTTGGCCGCCAATAGCCTGGCCATGGCATTGGCGTGGCTGGCATTGGTTTTCCAGAGTTCCCCCTCCAGATAGGCTCGATATTGCGCAGCGATGTAGCGCATCTTGCTGAAAAGCTGGGTGGCTTGTTTGCGGTAAAAACGCATGTCGGAAGTGAGGGCAGGCTGAAAACTGACGATCACCTCGCCGAATAGCAGTCCGTTCTTGGTACCGCCGAAGCTGATGATGTCGGCACCGGTATCCCGGGTCATTTCCTTCAGGGTGCAATCCAGCGCCACTGCTGCATTGGCCAGCCGGGCGCCGTCGATATGCAAAAACATCTCGTGGGCATGGGCAAAATCCGCCAGGGCGCGCAATTCTTCCAGGCTGTACAGGGTTCCGTATTCTGTGCTTTGGGAGATCGAAACGATGCGGTATTGGGAATGATGCTGATCCCGGTTTCCATGCAAACGGGCGGAGACCAATTCCGGGGTGAGTTTGCCATCCGGAGTAAGGATCGGCTGCAATCGCCCCTGGGTAAATTTCTGCACGGCACCGCATTCATCCACGTTGATGTGGGAGGTCGCCGGGCAGGCAACGGCGTGGTATGAACGCATAAGTGACTGCAGAGCCAGCACATTTGCCCCGGTGCCGGTCACTACGAACCAAGCTTCGCAAGCCCCGCCGAACAGGTCTCTGATCTCCCCCAGCATCCTCTGGGTGAGCGGATCGTCGCCATAGGCGGGGCAATAGCCCTCATTCGCCTGCTGCAGAGCGGAAAGCACGGTGGGATGGACGCCGCTGTGATTGTCGCTGCCAAAACTGATCGGAAACATCGTCTCTCCTTGGGTTGGTTGGTGAATTCTTTTTTTATGGGAGGCGGTGAGATGTCAATGGAAATAGTGATTAGTGATTAGTGATTAGTGATTAGTGCTGCGCCGGGGATGCGCCGTAACATAGGATGCGCCGTAGCATAGGATGCCAATCCTGTTGGGGGTGCGGAATGCCGATTCCGCATCCTTTTAAGAAGCAGCCCTGTCTCCCGGTTCAAATAGTGATTAGTGATTAGTCTTTAAAAGAGTGTGGGATCGGCATCCCACACCCCCAACAGCTTTGGCAAGCTATGCTACGGCGCAGCTCCCCCTTTTCCCTTTTTCCCCTTTTCCCTTTTTCCCTTTTTCCCTTTTTCTCCCCTACCTACTCCTCCATCACCAGATTCCACATTCGGCGCAGCACTAATCACTAATCACTAATCACTAACCACTAATCACTAAAACTAATTGACAATATCCAGCATTTGAAATAGCAGGTACAAAACGATTAATTTAGGGGAATAAATGAAGATTCTGGTGCTGAACTGCGGAAGCTCCTCCATCAAATACCAGTTCATCGATATGGAGACGCAATCTGTGCTGGCTGAAGGCATTGCCGAAAAGATCGGCGAAGATATCAGCCTGTTTACCTATAAAAGCAGCAACTATACCAAAAAGAAACGGGAAATGGTGATCGAGAACCACGAACAGGGCCTGCAACTGATCATCGACTCCCTGCTGGACAGTGTGAATGGCGTGATCCGGGACATCCATGAGATCGAGGCCGTGGGACACCGCCTGGTGCATGCCGGGGAGCATTATTCCGATGCCGTGGTGGTTACCGACCATGTGGTGGATGTGATGAGGGAATGCATCTCTCTGGCGCCGCTGCACAACCCTGCCAACCTCAAGGGCATCGAAGCTGTGAAGAAGAATATGCCGGAGGTTCCGCAATGCGGGCTGTTCGACACCGCCTTCCACCAGACCATGCCTCCGCAGGCCTATCTCTACCCTCTGCCGATCGATTTTTACAATACCCATAAAATACGCCGCTATGGTTTCCATGGCACTTCCCACAAGTATGTCAGCATCAAGGCCGCCGAACATCTGGGCCGAAACATGCAGGATCTGAAGATCATTTCCTGCCACCTGGGCAACGGCGCTTCCATGACTGCCATCCAGGATGGAAAATCGGTGGACACCTCGATGGGCCTTACTCCCCTGGAGGGATTGATGATGGGCACCCGCTGCGGCGACCTCGATCCGGCCATCCCCATCCACATGCAACAGCAGCTTGGCCTGAGCGTGGATGAGGTGAACAACATTTTGAACAAGAAAAGCGGCATGTTGGGGCTTTCACATATCTCGCTGGACATGCGTGAGATCGAGGAGGAAATCCTGCAGCACAAGAATCCGCGGGCGATCCAGGCCCATGATGTCTATTGTTATCGCATCAAGAAATACATCGGAGCCTATTTTGCGGTGATGAATGGCCTGGATGTGCTGATCTTCACCGGCGGCGTGGGTGAACGGATGCCGATCATGCGCGCCCAGGTGTGTGAAAACCTCCAGGCGCTTGGCATCAACCTCGATCCGGCGGCAAACGAACAGAATTCCGACGGGATCGAAGTGCTCAGCCCTCCCGGCTCTCCGGTTACGGTATTGAAGGTTCCCACCAACGAAGAACTGATGATCGCATTGGAAACGCAACGACTGCTCAGCCAATAACCATGAACACCACTTCCACCTCCTTCTACCGCAAGCTCTTCGACGAATCCCCCGTCTCGATCTGGGTGGAGGATTTCTCGGCGATCCAGGACTATACCAAGAAGCTGAAAAGCGCCGGAGTGATAGACCTGAGGGCCTATTTCCTCACCTATCCGGAACGCTTTGCCGAATGCGTGTCCCTGCTGCGCGTGGTGGATGTGAACAATACCACTCTTTCCCTCTACAAGGCGGAAAGCAAACAAGAACTGCTGGAAAACCTGAGCCTTGTCTTCCGGGAGGAAGCGCTCGATTGCCTCCTGGAATCCGTGGTGGCGCTTAGCGAGAACAGAAAACACTTCGACGGACAAGGCATAAACTATGACCTGAAGGGAAACAAGCTCTTCTTCCGCATCTCCTGGTCGATCCCCGGAACGCGCAAGAGCGATATCGAGAACGTGATCGTGGTGATCCAGGATCTTTCCCGCTTGGAAGCCATGCGCCGCAAACTTCAGGAAAGCGAGGTTCTCTTCCGCAGCATCTATGAGCAGGCTTCGGAAGGGATGGCGCTGCTGGACACCCAGGGCCGGGTGATGCTTGTGAACGATGCCTATTCCCGGATGCTGGGCATTCCGGTGAACTCCCTGCCCGGCAGATACATCTGGGAAGTTTACGACGAATTCTGTGCCCAGAACACCATGACCAGCCCGGTAAAGCTGAACCAGAAACTGATGCGCAAGCTGCTTTCCGCCCCTTCGGCGGAGAATCTGAGCTCGGAATACACCTTTGTAGATGCCCGGCACAAGGTCCACTGCCACAAGCAAACCATCCTGCCCATCCACACCACCACCAGCAACCTCTTTGCCATCGTGGAGACCGATCTCAGCGTCGGTTACCGCACCGAACTGATCACCTCCATGCTGCACCGCATCAGCCATGCGGTCAATACCGACATCTCCCTGGACGAGCTTTTCGCCATCATCCACGAATCGCTGGGCACCCTGATCAACGTGAACAACTTCTTCATTGCCCTCTATGACCACAAAAGCAACCTGATCACCTTCCCCTACCTGGTGGACGAAATCGACCAGGAAACCGCCCCCATGGAGGCAGACAGCGACCGCTATTTCACCGCCCGGATCGTCTCCGAGGCGAAATCCCTGTTCCTCAGGGACAAAGAGATCCTCCGGCGCATCCGGAAGTTCCAGATGCCCTTCGTCCCCAGCAAATGCTTTCTTGGCGTGCCGCTACTTCATTCCGGCAAGGTGATCGGCGCCCTGGTGGTGCAAAGCTACACCCATGCCGACATGTATAATGAAGACGACCTGAAGCTGCTGGAATCCATCTCCGAACAGATCGCCGTTGCCCTGAACAAGAAACAGAGCGATGAGAACATCACCGTGCTGATCCAGGCGATCGAACAAGCCGGCGAAGGCATCGTGATCTTTTCGCCGGAAGGATACATCCATTATGTGAACCGGGTGTTCGAAAAAACCACCGGCTACCGCCGCAAGGAACTGCTGGACAAGCCGGTGGAGTATCTGCCCTTTGACCAGACCAGCCGTCAGGAAATGCAGCTGTCCTGGCTGCGGGTGCGCAGTTCCCAACCCTGGCGGGGCAAGATCGACATGATCCGCAAGGATGGTTCCAAGATCACCCTGGACATGGTGGTAAAGCCCGTGATCGACAACGACGGCAGGCTCTCCAGCATCATCGCCAGCTGCAAGGACGTAACCTATGAGATCCTGCGCGAGGAACAGCTCAAACGCACCCAACGCCTGGAAGCCATCGGCAGATTGACCGGCGGCATCGCCCACGACTTCAACAACATCCTCTCCGCCATCATTGGCTATACAGAGCTGGCCGCCGACGATCTCGATCCCAACTCGGACAGCGCCCAAAAGCTGGTGGAAGTGCTCAAGTCCGCCAACCGCGCCAAGGAAATGATCAGCCACCTGATCTCCTTCAGCCGCCAGGAGGAAGCCAAGACCGAAAACATCGACCTGGTGGAGCATGTGAAAGAATCGGTGCGCTTCCTGAGGTCATACCTGCCCAAGAACATCAAGATCAAGGAGCAGTATCTGGCCACCAGCAGTAACGTGATCGCCGTGCCCGGACAGATCCACCAGATCATCATAAATCTGGGCACCAACGCCATGCACGCCATCCAGAGCGACCGCGGCAAACTGGAGATCACCGTGGACGCCGTGTCCTTCAGCAGCAAGGATATGTTTGCCTTTCCGGAGCTGGAGCAGAGCCACTACCTCAGGATCAGTGTGAAGGACAATGGCTGCGGCATCGAGGAAAACCTGATCGACCACATCTTCGACCCCTATTTCACCACCAAGAAAGCCAAGGAGGGCACCGGACTGGGGCTTTCCATCGTGCACAGCATCGTTCAATCCCACCACGGCGCCATCCGGGTGGAAAGCAAGGTCGGGGTCGGCACCACCTTCAATGTCTATCTGCCTTTGCACACTGCCGACAAATGGTATCCCGGCATGATCGAGACCGATGAAAATGCCGAGATCGCCGGCTCGGAAACCGTGATGTTCGTGGACGACGAACCGATGCTGGTTAGCGCTTTCCGCCAGGGGCTGATGAAGCTGGGCTACAAGGTCGAGGGCTTCACCGATCCCCGCAAGGCCCAGGATTTTTTTTCCAAAAACCATCCCCAGGTGGATATCGTGATCACGGACACCACCATGCCCTACATGAACGGGGTGGACCTGGCCACCAAGATGCTGGACCTCAAGCCCGAAATCCCCATAATCATCTGCACCGGCTTCACCACCCTGATCTCCGCCGAGGAAGCCCGCAGCCGCGGCATCCGGGACTTTGTGATGAAACCAACCAAGATCAGGGATATCGCCACCCTGATGCGGGACATCCTTGACAGCAGCCGGAGGTCGGACGATGCGAATAGATTTACTCCTGAATAAACTCTGCCTCACCAAGACCCGCTCCATCGCCAAAAACGCCTGCGACAAAGGCTTGGTCTTTCTGAATGAAAAAGCCGCCAAAGCCTCTACCGAGGTCAAAGCCGGCGACCTCATCCGCTTCCGGCTCTATGGCTTCGAGCATGAAATCCGCATCGATAAAGTACCCGGGGGCAATGTCCCCAAAAAAGACGCCACTTCCTACTACACACTGCTGCGCCGCACCCCCCTCACCCCCTGAAGCCCATGTGGAAATTCCTGCTGCCACTTCTGCTCTGCTGGGGCTTCCTGGCGGCGCAATACCGGATCGACACCATCACGGACAACGTGGTGCTCTACACCGATGTCAGCAGCACCCGTGATTATTCCGCCCTGCTGAATTCCCTCGAACAGCGCATCGAACTGCTCCAACGCAGCACCGGGGTCTACACTGACCAGCGGGCGGACATCTATCTGGTGCCGGACCGCCCCAGTTACAAGCTTCTGACCCGCGGCAAGGACAGCATCGTGGAATTCAGCGAAGCCTTCTACAGCTCTTCCGAGCAGCGCATCTATGTCCGCAGCCACGACCAGGTCCAGAGCGGCTATGCCAGCATCCTGATGCACGAATACGTCCACTGGTATCTGGATGAGATCTTTCTGGGAGCGCCGCTGTGGTTCCACGAGGGCATGGCCACCCGCTATGGCACCGATCTGGGCTGGGAACGCTACCCCCTTTTTATCCGGGAACGCTTCTGGGGCAATAAGATGGACCTGTTTGAGCTGGCCTACCGCTACCCCGAGGCGCAGCGAGATTGGGAGCTCTACTATCTGAGCTCCTACTTTGCCGTCAAATATATGCAGGAAAAGGATGTGGAGCTGTGGCGGCGCTTCTGGGGCATCGTTTCCCAAAACCATCGCAAAGGTGGCAAAACCCGCTTCATTTCAGCCTTTTCCACCGCCTATGGCAGTTCCCTGTTCCAGTTTAATCAGGAGTTCAGCCAGCACACCCGCAAGATGGCCTACCTCTATCTGGTGATCGGCGTCAATTCATTTATCTTCATGCTCCTGCCCTTTGCGGTGGTGATCGCCATCATCAGACACCGGCGCCGTCTGCGCACCCTGCCCGAATTGCCCGAAGCGGAGGAACCGGCAGAGGATGACCTGATCCCCAACGATAGTTAAGGCATTATTTATCAATTTAATAGCTTATTAGCCACTCATAATCATATTTTCTATCATATCGTTACCATCAGATCTGTCATACCCCTCTGCCTTGGCTCCCATTAGCATTACGGAATCATTACGGAGTCATTACGGA
>CAZVXK010000134.1:0-6979 GCA_964631665.1 uncultured Candidatus Cloacimonadota bacterium
TATAACAACATGGTGTATGATCTGCGCAATATTGGCGGCAGCAATGCACCCCAGGTGCGAGCCATAGCGATCGTGGGTGGAGCTTCGAACAGCATCTATTACAACACGGTGTATCTGGATGCTGTGGGAACTAATGCCAACTATTCCACCGCCGCTTTGTATGTGTCTGGAGGAACCACCAACCGCTTCATCAACAATATCTTTATGAATGCCAGCACGCCCGGTGCCAATGGACAGACAGTGGCCTTCTGGAAGACAGTGGCGGGCTTTGCCAATATCCATACCGATACCGACCGCAATATCTACTATGCCGGCACCCCCGGGCCTGCCAACCTGATCTGCTACAATGCCACCACACCCTATCAAACCCTCACGGAGTATAAGACCGCCGTTGCCAGCTTCGACCAGGGCTCTTTGACCGAAGCCGTGCCCTTTGTTAGCAGCACAAGCCCTTATAACGTTCATATAGACCCCCTGACGCCCACCCGGGTGGAAGGCAATGCCCTTCCCATCACAGGAATCGACTTTGATATTGACGGCGATACCAGAAACGCCTCCACACCTGATATCGGAGCCGATGAAGGGGATTTCCTGATTCTGGAGGAAGTGCCCGATCCCGCCATCCTGGTTTCCCCGGTGGATGACGACTATGCCGTGTCCCTGCTGCCCACGCTGGTATGGATGCCTTCCTCCTCAGGCGGCGCCCCCACAGGTTACAAGCTGTTTCTGGGAACCGATTATCCCCCCTCCAATGTATTGGATGAGCTTGATCTGGGAATCGATCTGAGCTATACTGTAACTACCAGCTTGAATTACCTCACCACCTATTACTGGATGATCGTCCCCTACAACGAGAATGGCGACGCGCAGAACTGCCCGGTGTGGAGTTTCGAGACCCACCGGCTGCCCCTGAGCGGAACCTACACCATCGGCAGCACTGGTTTCTTCCCCGATTTCACTCACGCCATCCGGCATCTCAATGCCGCCGGAGTGGGCACTGGCGGAGTAACCTTCAATGTGACGGCGGGAGAAGTTTTTGCCGAAAATCCCCCTGCCATCACTGCAACCGGGACTGCCGACAATCCGATCCTGTTCCAGAGCGATGACCGCCTGCGTACCAATCCCCTGCTCACTCCTGAAGGCGGAACGGATACCTTCGGCATCAAGATCGAGGGAGGGGACTATATCACGATCGATGGCATCGATATCGCCAATGCCACCGGCTCCACCACCCTGATGCATGGCTATTGGATTCTGGCACTCACCGGCAATGGTGCCACCAACAACACCATAAAAAACTGCTCCATCACCCTGGATCGCTCTTCCGGAGTTACCTATGGCATCCGAAGCCAGTCCGGTTCCGGACGCCTCAACCACAACAATCTCTACCAGAACAACACAATCACCAACAGCCGTAATGGCATATATCTGGATGAACATAGTTCCGTCCTGAACACCACGGTGCAGGGCAACACCATCTCTGATGTTGCAAACTATGGCATATACCTGAATTCCGGCACCTCAAGCGTGATCAGCGGAAACAACATATCCATGGCATCTGGCAACACCATGGCCTTCTATGGCATCTACATCTACAGTCAAAATACCGGCAGCCAAATCTTCCAGAATACGATCACCGGCTCCACCACCACTGCCTCCTTCTATGGCATCAATCTCTACTCCGGAACTCACCATGTATACCAGAATACAGTCAGCAACCTTACCTCCAGCGGAAGATTCTGGGGATATACCAATTATAGCGGCAGCGTGTCCCTGCATGACAACCTGATCACGGACCTAAGCACCACCAACACTTCCAGCAGCTATGGCATTGACCTCAGCTCCACCAGCCAGGCCTTCGACAACACGGTCAAAAACCTGGTCTCCGGTGGCACCCTGTATGGATTCTATGGAGGAGGAAATGCCGTTTACCGCAACCACATCCACAATCTGCAGTCCAATAGTTCCGGCAGCGGGATCGTATATGGATTGGTGCTTGCCGCCGGCAGCAATGTGAATGTGTATAACAACCTGATCTATGACCTGCGCAATCCCAATGGCACTTCTGCCCCTCAGGTGCGTGGAATGGGCATTACCGGCGGTTCGATCAATGTGCACTATAACAGCGTACTGCTCGATGCCACCGGCAACAATACCAATTTCTCCACTGCCGCACTCTATTTCAGCAACAGCGGCGGAACCAACGACTTCAAGAACAACATCTTCGACAACCGCAGCATCCCCGGCGCCTCCGGCATGACGGTTGCCCTCTGGAAGACGGTGGAAGGCTTTGCCAATATGTCTGCGGGATCGAACAACAACATCTGGCATGCCGGAACACCCTCCGCCAGCAATCTGATCTGCTACAACGCCACCACCGCCTGCCAGACCCTGGAGGATTACAAGACCCTGAATGCTGCCAAAGACCAGAATTCCTTCACCGAAATGGTGCCCTTCGTAAGTGTCGTGGCACCTTATGACCTGCATATCGATCCCCTCGAGGAAACCGTGGTGGAAGGCAATGCCTTGGTGATAGCGTCCATCACCACCGACTTCGATGGCGACACCCGCTCTGCCACACATCCGGATATCGGTGCCGACGAGGGAGATTTCACTCCCATCACCGGTGCACCGGTGGCGCCGTCAAATCTCACACCGGTCAATGGTGCCACCAACGTAGCCCTCAATGCCCAGCTCACCTGGTCTCCGGGTGGCGGAGGCGGCTTGCCCACCAGTTACAACGTCTATTTCGGCACCGCTTCACCGCCGCCGCTGGTAGCCAGCGTCACCACCAGCTATTACGCTCCGGTGCTGGCTCCTGAGACCACCTACAATTGGAAGATCGAGGCGGTGAATGATTACGGCACCGCCACTGGCCCCACCTGGAGCTTCACCACCCGGGACGACTACACCATTGTGGAATTGCCCTACACCGAGAGCTTCGAGAACGGAAACACCAATGGCTCCACCACGATCTATCGCTGGACCCAGGCTTTGGGAAGCGGCTCCAATTACTGGACTGCCAACACCGCCACCTCGTATAACCGCACCCCTCGCACCGGTTCGTTCAACGTCACCCTGGCGGCAATCGGAAATGCCTGGCTCTTCCGTCCCATCTACCTGGATGAGAACATGATGTATGAACTCGAGCTCTGGGCACGCCAATACCGCGATTCCGGCAGCTATGCCCTGCTGGAGGTAAAGTTTGGCACCGCTCCGGAGATCGCCTCCATGACCAACACCATCATCAGCACTACTGAATTCATCAATGGAGCCTACCAAAGAGCCTCGGGTATCTTTGCACCGGATGCCAGCGGGCTTTACTATCTGGGCATCCACGGAGTTTGTACCATTGCCACAAACTTCCTGTCGCTGGACGATATCGGGATCGATTACTACTATACCAGCCCCGGCTTTGCCATTGATCCCACCGCCTGGGATTTCGGACCCATAACAGTGGACACCACCAGCCCGGTTAAAGACTTCCAGATCACCAACAGCGGCGATGCGGAATTGGTGATCATGGCGCAGGATGTATCCATCACCGGTGTAGATGAGGATGACTTCATCCTTTCCGAAGTGGAGGATGACATCATCCTGCAGCCGGCGCAGACCGCAACCGTTTCGGTTACCTTTGCACCCCTGACCACTGGCATCAAAAACGCCTTCCTGCAAATCATCGACAACACCGCCGGACGCGCCACGCAACTGATCCCTCTTACCGGTAGGGGCATGGGTCCGCTCGATCCGCCCTTTGTGATGGATTTTGAGGACAACTGGGATGACTGGACGGTGGTCAATGGCAGCCAAACCAACAAATGGGAAGTGGGATCTTCCACCCGTTACCGCAACCAGAAATCCGCCTACATCAGCAATAACGCCGGCTTATCCAATGCCTACACCACCACCTCCGCTTCCATCGTGCATTTCTATCACGATCTGCGGTTCCCGGAGGATGTCAGCGATCTGAGCCTCAAATTCAACTGGAAGGGAATGGGTGAAAGCGGATTCGACTATCTCAGCCTGCACCTGGTGGACAATTCCTTCACTCCCGAAGCCGGAACCCCCGTGGGCAGCGGCCAGATCGGCCTGCTCTATTCCGATGCTGCTGATTGGCAATATGCATCTCTGCCCATCGATCCTGCCAACGCAGGCCAGATCAAGCGCCTGATCTTCTCCTGGCGCAACGACGCCGGCGGTGGCATGCAGCCTCCCGCTGCCATCGATAACATCCGCATCATGACCGGAGACCTGGTCCTCGCAGCGCCGCAGAACCTGTCCGGAACTGGTGCCGGAAGCAACATCACCCTGTCCTGGGATCTGGTGCCGGACGCCAATGAGTATATCATCGAGGATTCCGATATGTTCGATGGAGTGTTCACTCCCGTCGCCCGAAGCGGTAATCCCATCTGGACCACCCCCGGCAGTTATCTGCGCCGTTTCTTCCGGGTGCGAGCCACCGATTGATCAAGTCCCTACAATATGAAACAAGAGCCTGGCACAGTCCAGGCTCTTGTTTTTTCTATCACCAGATCTCTATCTGAGTGTTCCCGTTACCACCAGCTTTCCGGTATCCCAACCGTTGTTGTTCAACCAGTTCACCAATTCCTGATATTGCACTTTTGCCATACTCTGCGAGCGGGTGAGGATCCACAGGTATTTGCGCTGGGGATCGCTCACGATGGATAACTGGTAATTCGGGTCCAGCCTCACGATCCAGTAATCGCCCTTGAAGGGCCAGAAGAAGCTCACTTTCAGTTTGGAATTGGTCTTGTCCACTGGATAGGCCTTCCCGCTTGCCTGTTTTTTGATCCTGTTGCCGGTCGCGTCCTCATAGCAGGTGTTCAATACGATGATGCGGCCTTTTTTATCCAGCGAATATTCCGCTGTGGTCAGTCCGCAGTCCCGGGGCTGGAAGTTGTTCGGGAAATAGGCAAACTGATACCATTTACCCAGATAGCGGTTCAGATCGACGCTTTTGACTGTGGTGACGGGATTTGTCTGTTTTGCCGCCACCGCCAGGGGCAACAGCAGCAGCAGGGCGATGATGACGGTGTTTTGCATGATATTCCTTCCTGTTGGGTTTGACAACCGCTGCTCCAGACTGGTTTCCAGCCTTAGGCAGACCTGTTGCGGTGGTTTTGATCCTATTTCTTCTTTGCCTTGATGCCGAAGATCTGGGATTTGATCCATTTCCAGTTCAAAGTGATGTGCACGATGGCGATCAGGATGAAGGCTGTTCCGGCGTAAGTGTGGATGCCGTAGAGCAGCTCCGAATATTGGAATCTGCCGGGCATCTTGTATAGCAGCATGCTGGCGGCCACGCATAAAAATGCCAGAAAGAGCGGCGGATTGAGGAGTTTGAGCACTCTGTTGTTCATCTTCTTCTCCAGGGAACATTTTATTAGACAGATTAAAGCAAAAGGGAGGATTAACAAACCGGGATGCAAAATCTGGTCATGGATTCAGGTTTGGGAATGGGACCTGACCGGATTATTATATCAAACAAACCACAGCAAAGGAAGTATATACCATGAAACAGCTGATCCTGATCGTACTGCTGCTGGCAGCAGCATACAGCCTCGCCTTCGCCCATGCCCCGGGCCGGGTGAGCGCTGCCTGGGATGACGAAACCCGTCTTCTGACGGTCACCTTCAACCACAAGGTGTCCAATATCTCCGACCACTATGTGTATGACCTCATCGTTCAGCACAACGGAAAGCAAGTGATCAAACACACGCTCAACCGCCAGGAAAGCGCCGAGGGCGGCTCCTTCGTCTATAAATTGATCGGAATCAACAAGGGGGACAAGATCACCGTGACCGCCGACTGCAACAAAGGCGGTAAAAAATCGGCAACGATCACGATCCCATAGTCCGGCATCCTGTGTAAATCCTTCATAGCAAAAGGATTCGAATCCATCCGGCGTGTGGCCTATCGAAATTGTGAAAAGAACCCTGGATAGGCACAACTCAGCCCAAGGTGGAGCGTAGCGAAACCTTGGGCTGACTGAACACACGTGATTATAAAGGGATGACACATCCAATCCAAAGCTTGATATACGAGGTAGCCATGAAATCCATACAAGGCTGGTCTCCAAGATAAACCATTCAATGACAAAGCTGCCAACCTTGGTATAGGATAAACCCCATTTTATAAAGGGGCATGACTGCAGGCATGGTGTTTTATCCCACGTGCAGCGGAGCCCCAAACCCCCAAGATAGGAGAAACCCATTTCAATGGGTGCAGGACAATAGGCGTGGTGTTTTAACCCACGTGCGACGGAGCCGTGCAATCCCGAGAACAGATAAACCCATTTCAATGGGTGCAGGACTTCCTCAAATGCCACATCATTCTGCATAGTTAGTTCAAAATAGAAAAAAACTTTACAAAAAAGACCCTGCATCAAAACCTGAAATCAAAGGAGAACATCATGAGCAGCGCTTCTTTGGCCTTTCTTCTCTATCATATCGTGTTCAGCGTCCGCAACCGGGATGCCCGCTTGCGCGAAGACCTCCGCCTGCGGATGTTTCCCTATATGGGAGGTATCATCAAAAACCTGGGCGGGATACCTATCATTATCAATGGAACACGTGATCATGTGCACATTTTGTGTTTTTTGCCCCGCCACATTTCCATTTCCGAGGCGGTGAAGGTGATCAAAGCGAAAAGTTCCCTCTGGCACAACCGAATTTACGATAAAAACAGTCATCCTCTCCATTGGCAGGATGGTTATGGGATATTCACAGTGAGCGCCGACAATCTGGAAAGCGTGAAGAATTACATCGTCGAACAGGATCAACATCACCTGAAGCGCAATTTCGATGAGGAATGGCAAGTCTTCCAGAGCAAGGCCGCGGATTATCTGAACCAGACACCACCGATGGAATGTGCTCCTGTAGATGATTGACAGTGATAGAGTAAGTCCTGCACCCATTGAAATGGGTTTCTCCTATCTTGGGGATTGGGGACTCCGTTG
>CAZVXK010000135.1:0-6931 GCA_964631665.1 uncultured Candidatus Cloacimonadota bacterium
TTGCTGCAGCTTCCCGTTAGGAAGTATCCCGCCCTGTGGTGTCCGGACTTTCCTCCCTTCCGGTTTCCCGGAACAGCGGACATCTGGTCTTCCCGGAGTATATTTCCTTTTGGTAAACAGCCCTGTTTCGGTCAAGTGTTTTTTTCCGGGCGGATGTTCTGCCGTGTGGCGATTACTATGCATTGCTATGCATTGGCTATGCATTTAATAAGCTGGAATATCTCCTGCGCCGTCCCTTAGCCAACATCTTTATCAAGCCTTTATCAAGCGTTAATCAAGCGTTAATTGTTAACGCTTGATTAACGCTTGATAAAGGCTTGATAAACGCTTTCCAAGCAGGAATCCCCCTCCATTGGCGTGGGGAGCTACTGCTCGCCACTGATCGCCACAGGGCTGGGAAACCACTTCCTCTGCCTGACAGGAGAAGTGCGGGCAGTCAACCTGAAAAAAACACTTGACCAAATCAGCTTTTCCATATTTAAGAATATTTCTTGCATGATCTGTGCAAAAAACAAAGATGGAAGACCAAGATGAAGAAGATTTTCAGTCTGTTGAGCCTGTTCATTTGCGCTGCCGCTATGCTGGCGGTCAATATCACCCTTCCCGTCGATCCGGCGGGTTGGGAGGCAAATTCCCGATCCCGGAGTCTGGCCCCTCTGCTCGATCCCGGCGCGCCGCAATTGTCCTATTATCCGGTGCGGGTGCTGATCCCCTTTGGCGAAAGGGTGGAAGAGGTGAAGGTGAGCCTCTCCGGCATGCAGATGCTACGCGGCAACCTGCTACTGAACCACATCCCACAGCAGCAGCCAATTTCGCTGCCCACAGCCGATCTCACCGTGAAGGACCCCCAGATCTGGGAGACCGATGCGCTGTTTCCGGAAGCAGACCACCTCTATTTGGGCACGCAATTTTTCCGCGGTTACCAGATCGCCGTGATCAATGTCTATCCATATAAATACAACCCTGTCCGGCAGGAACTATATGCTTGTGACAGCTTCAGGATCGAAATCGAAACTGTGCGGGACGATGCCCTCGCCCGCTATCAGGCCAATTTCTACAGCCCAGCCCTGGGAATGCGCGGCCTGCAGGATTTCGCGCTGAATACCGAAGCCTCCGCCACCTACACCCTGGCGCCGCTTTACCGTGACCACGCGCCCCACAGCCGGCTGATCGACCTCAGCAATCCCAAACGGATGATCGTGATCACGGACGCCACCCGTGCCCCCTGGTTCACTGATTATGTCCAATGGCGTGGCAACAGCGGCATCAGCACGGGCATCTTCCTCACTTCCGACATCTACGCTTCCTATGCCGGGGCGGACAACGCCGCCAAGGTGCGCGCCTTCATCAGCGACGCCTATCAGACTTGGGCGGACACCTCCACTCCGCTGGAATATGTGATCCTGGGCGGGGATGACGAGATCGTGCCGGAACGCGGCTGCTATGGCCAGGTGGGCAACACAGTGGATCAACGCATGCCCACGGACATCTATTTCAGCAATCTGGACGGGGACTGGAACGCCAATGGGAACAACCTCTATGGCGAACCGCTGGACAATGTGGATTTCCTGCCGGAGGTGCATATCGGACGCTTCACCGCCGAAACCTACCAGGAATTCGACAATATCTTCCGCAAGACGCAATACTATGTGAATAACAGCACCTTCAGCAACAACATCTCCATCATGTTTGGCGAGAACCTGAACTGGAATCCCCTCACCTGGGGCGGTGATTACAAGGACGATGTGGCCAACCACATTCCGGAGACCTATGACCTGCGCACCATGTATCAGCGGGACGGAACTTACAACGATACGGCGGTTTGGCACGCCATCAACAACGGCGCCAATGTGATGAACCACATGGGCCACGCCAACGAGACCTATCTGATGGGACAGGGCAACAACACCATCGAACAGCTTCAGAATAGCGAATATGGCTTTCTATACACCCAGGGCTGCTATCCCGCCGCCTTTGACCAACGCACCAGCGGGGACGGCGAATCGATCGCCGAACACATGATCACCGCGCAGGGTGGGCTGTTTGCCTTCATCGGCAACACCCGCTATGGCTGGTATGCCCCCGGCAGCATCAACGGCGCTTCGCAATTCTTTGATCGCGAGTATTTCATCGGTTTGTTCGAAACCCTGAACACCAGGCTGGGTGAGGCGCTCACCTATTCCCGCCTGCAAAACCTGAATGCGGCGATGAGCTATGATGTGATGCGCTGGTGCTATTACGAGGTGGTGCTGCTGGGCGATCCCTCCATCGAGGTGAAATATCCCGATCCCTCGCTGCCGCTGCTCTCCCTGCACAGCTACACCATCTCCGACGAGGCCGGGGACAACGACGGCACCATCAATCCCGGAGAGATCATCCGCATCTATCCGGTGGTGAAAAACCATCAGGATTGGGCACCTGCCTATAATGTGTCCGTGCGCCTGGAAGGCATCCCCGCCGGATTCGATCTGCTGGGCCCCTGCATTTCGATCCCGCAACTGGAACCCGGGCAGACCAGCGATCCCTCGCTGTATATCGGAATCCAGCTTCCCAATACGGTGGGCTATGGCATCTATTATCTGAAACTGGTGATGGAATCCCTGCATCCGGTTACCCAGCTCAGCACCGGGCTGCGCCAGTTCGAACTCAGCTTTGAGATCACCCTGATGGACAGCCGCTTTCCCTGGGACTGCGCCGTGGGCAGCAAATCCGCCCCGATCGTTTATGACTTCGATGGCGACGGCAGCCTGGATATCCACTATCTGGATGTGAACGGCACTTCCTATCTGATCGATTCCATGGGAGAGCTCTATGACGACTTTTCGGCACCGGATGGCTTCAACATCATGCGCAGCAGCGCCTTGGGCGACGTGAACGGAAACGGCCAGGCGGATATCGTCTTTGCCAGCCGCAATGGGTATGTCCATGCGGTCAGCGCTTCGGGCACGCTGGTCTATAACTACAACGGCGGCAGTTCTTTCTTGTTCACGCCGGTGATCGCCGATATTGACGGCGATGGGGTGAATGAGGTGATCGCCCATTCCCAGGACGGAAACCTGCATGTGATCAAGGCAAATGGCTCCTCTGCGCCGGGCTTTCCGGTGAACCTGGGTTCGCCTTTCTATACCGAGATCGCCACTGCAGACCTTGATGGCGATGGAGCCTGGGAGATCATCGCCGGCACCCAGAATGGGATGCTCCATGTGATCAAGGCCGGAGGCATTTACCACAGCGGCTTCCCGGTGCAAACCGGCGGCCTGGTCAGCGGCGCTCCCACCGTTTTGGGCAACAACCGCATCGCACTGGGGACCAACAACCAGATGCTGCTCTTCGCCCCGGACGGCACCCAGATCGCTTCCCGGCCCATCATCGCAGCCATGGCCACTTCTCCGGTGCTGGCGGATATGAACCGGGACGGCAACCTGGACATCATCTTCGTTACCATCAACGGCTGGCTCTATGTGGTGGACCAGGCGGGCAACGACCTGCCCGGTTTTCCGCTCTCCGTGGGGGTGAACTTCACCTGCCCGCCGCTGATCGCCAATCTGGACGATGACATGTGCCTGGAAATACTGCTGTCCAGCTATATGAACAGTGTGTTTGCCTACAATCACGATGGCTCCGGGCTGGCCGGCTTTCCCTTCATAACCTCCTACAACGGAAGCACTCCCGCCACGCTCTGTGATTTTGACGGGGACGGCACCCTCAGCCTGGTGAGCGGATATTCCACCGGGGTGCTGATGCTCAATCTGCGCCGCCCGGTAACTAATAAGATGCCCTGGATCACCTATCGCGGCTCGCTTTCCCGCCAGGGCAGCTATGCCGCCACCGGCTATGTTTCTTCCGACGATGCCCTTGCTCCAGCCTATCAGGACCTCCTGCTGCAAAACTATCCCAATCCCTTCAATCCCAGCACCACCATCCGCTTCCAGACGGCCTCTGCCGGCAAAGTAAGGCTGGGCATCTACAACCTGAAGGGGCAATTGGTGAAGCTGCTGCAGGACGGCACCCTGGCTCCGGGCGACCACCAATTGGTCTGGAATGGAACGGATGACAAGGGCAGAGCCGTGGGCAGCGGAATCTATTTCTACCGTTTGGATACCAATGGAAAGAGCTTCAGCCGGCGCATGCTGCTGCTCAAATAAAGAAAAGGATTGACACCGATCCCCACCCGATAAAACCTTGTAATATAAAAAAATATACGAAGGGAGGCAAATATGCCCAAAGTCCTGATCGCCACCGAGAAACCTTTTGCCGCGGAAGCAGTGCAAAAGATCAAAGCTGAGCTGGATAAAGCCGGCTACCCCTACACTTTTCTGGAGAACTACACCGAAGCGGCACAGTTGCATGCCGCGGTTGCCGATGCGGAGGCATTGATCATTCGCAGCGACATAGTGGATGAAGCAGTGCTGGCTGCCGCGCCCCGGCTCAAGATCGTGGTGCGCGCCGGTGCCGGCTATGACAACATCGATCTCAAGGCTGCCACCGCCCACAACGTGGTCGCAATGAACACCCCCGGGCAGAATTCCAACGCCGTGGCGGAGCTGGCCATTGGCATGATGATCTATATGGCGCGGGGTAAATTCAACGGCAAGGCGGGCACCGAACTCAGCGGCAAAAAGCTGGCGCTGCATGGTTATGGCTTCGTTTCCCGCTATGTGGCCCGGATCGCCAGGGGCATGGGAATGGAGATCTTTGCCTATGATCCCTATCTCACCAACGAGATCATGAGCAAGGACGGCGTGGTGCCGCTATGCAAGGTGGAGGATGTCTTCCAGACCGGGGATTTTGTGTCCCTGCACATTCCCGCCAACGCCCAGACCAAGAAATCTATCAATTGGGCTCTGCTCAGTCTGGTGAAGAGCAACTGCATCCTGGTGAACACCGCCCGCAAAGAGGTCATTGACGAGGAAGCCCTGCTCAAGGCCTTCGAGGAAAAGAAGAAATTCCGCTATGTGAGCGATGTGGAGCCGGATTGCGCCGCCAAGCTGATGGAACTCTATGCCGACCGCTACTATTGCACCCCCAAGAAGATGGGCGCCCAGACCGAGGAAGCCAACACCAATGCCGGTGTCGCCTCTGCCAGACAGATCATCGCCTTCTTTGAAAAGGGAGACAAGACCTATAAGGTAAACTGAATACTGCGCATGACTTTGGTCATGCCCAAACAGGTCGCCGGCGCTTCAGTTCTGAATCACACCTGCCTCAGTCTGTGCTGGTGTGCTTCTGAGGTGAAGCGCGGCGGCTGCTAAATCTGAGGCAAAGGATGTCCAAGTGAAAGGATTGGTCTCAGCCACCCTGCTGCTCTTGCTGGCAGGTGGATTGGTCGCCCAACCGGGCACAGCCTGGTTATGGGCGCAGGGGGCGGGCGGACCGGGTTTGGACAGCGGAAACGCCATCGTAATGGACGGCGTGGGCAATATCTATGTTACCGGGCGCTTCACCGGCACGGCTACCTTTGGCTCCACAACCCTGTCCAGCCTTGGTACTTCCGATGCCTTCATCGCCAAGCTCGATCCGGCCGGCAACTGGCTGTGGGTGATCCAAACCGGAGCCACGCAGGATGCCGAGGGTTTTGGCCTGGCTGTGGATCAGGCAGATAACATTTATGTAACCGGTGGTTTCTCCGCAAGCGCCAGCTTTGGCTCCACCACGCTCACCAGCAGCGGAAACTTGGACATCTTTATCGCCAAGCTGGATGGCAGTGGCAACTGGCTGTGGGCAGCCCAGGCCGGGGGAACGGAGGTCGACCGGGGTTATGCGGTGGCGGTGGATTCGGGCTTCAATGTCTATATCACCGGAGAATTTGAGGACTTCGCCTTCTTTGGATCGCTACAGACGATCAGCGTGGGCTTCGGTGATGTGTTCGTAGCCAAGCTGGACCCGGGCGGAAACTGGTTGTGGGCAAAAAGCGGCGGCGGCCCCTATAACATTCCCGACCAGGGGCGCGGGATCGCTGTTGATGCACAAGCCAATGTCTATATTACCGGTGCGTTCAGCGGTACAGCCTACTTTGGCTTGTTTTATTTCTCGGAACGGGGCTCGGGCGATATCTTTGTGGCCAAGCTGGATACCATCGGCACCTGGCTGTGGGTGCTGCCGGCGGGAGGGGTCGGTTCCGACTGGGGCAGTGGCCTCGTCCTGGACAGCTCTGCCGATGTATATCTGACCGGCAGTATGTCCGGCAACGCCGCCTTTGGAAATATCATCTGCACCAGCCATGGCAGTACGGATGCCTTTGTGGCCAAGATCGACACCAATGGTTACTGGGTCTGGGCAACGAACGCCGGCGGATCGAATGCCGACAACAGCTTCGGCATGGCCAGGGACACTGCTGGAAACCTTTGCCTGACCGGCATCTTTCGCAACCAGGCGCAATTTGGCAACACCACCATCACCGGCACTGGAAATACGGACATCTTCACCGCCAAGCTGGACCCTGCCGGAAACTGGCTGTGGGCGGTGAATGCCGGTGGCCCGGGCATGGATTATGGTTATGGGATCGCAGTCGATGGTTCGGGAAAAATCAGCCAGACCGGATTCTTCTCCGGCAGCGCTGGATTTGGATCAAACTCAATCACCAGCCAGGGGAGTTGGGACATCTTCATCGCCAGGTTCGATCCTGCCGGAGTGGCGATCGAGGACTATACTGCACCTGAAACCCCTGAGCTATCGATTCTTAAAGACATCTATCCCAATCCCTGCCGCCGGGGGGATTCCCCTGTGCTAAGGGCTGAAATTGCCGAACGGCAGGGCGGAGTGCTATTCATCCATAATCTCCGCGGCCAGTTGATTTCCAGCCATCGGCTGGGTTCCGGGATCCATCAGGTCAGCTTTGAAACCAGCGGTCTGCCAGCGGGCATCTATCTCTGCCGGCTGGAAACGGCTTCCCGCAGCAGCGTGAAAAAGCTGGTGCTGGTGGGGAGGTGAA
>CAZVXK010000136.1:0-1327 GCA_964631665.1 uncultured Candidatus Cloacimonadota bacterium
CGGAGGGCGAAACAATTTAGCCCAGGGTGGCAACCCTGGGATCAGGAACCACCCCCACAGGGAAAAAGCCCCGGAGGGGCGACACCTTGACCCAAAATATTATTTACCAATCATCTGTGTCGCCCATCCGGGGCTCAGACGATAAATGGTTTCCCCTACCCCAGGGTTCCGCTGCGCTCCACCCTGGGCTATGTTTGTGCCGCCCGTTCCGGGCTTTTTTCACCGCCTCTGAATCCAGTGTTCCGTTGTGCCGCCGGATCGGCATCCGGCTGTTACAACACGATCGGCGTCGTATGTTACGTTCATCCCCTGCGCAGCACTAATCACTAATCACTATTCACTAATCACTCAAAAAATATCCCTTGACAGTATCACCCCCCCGATTTTTTTGGCATTTCTAATAAAATACAAAGGTGGTGATTTGATTGCCGACAGTCGTAGCCAAGGAAAATGAATCATTCGATTATCTGTTGAAACGGTTCAAAAAGAAGTGCGAGAAAGCCGCAATTCTTTCCGAAATAAAGAAAAACCAGGCTTACGAAAAACCCAGCGTAAGGAAGAAACGCGAGGAAAATGCGTCACGGCGCAAGATGCTGAAAGTGCAGCGCCGCATGCAACGCTACATGAGGTAGCGCCCTGCGCGCAGGAAAGGGTTAACCAAACAATAGCTACAGGGATTCGTCCCTGTTTGCTTTTTTATCACGGATCACCGATCCGGGAGAAGGGAATATGGGTATCATAGACTGGCTCATGCTGCTGGTGCTGCTGATCTTCACGATCCAGGGCTTCCGGCACGGCTTGGTCGGCACTCTGCTTCAAATAGCCGGCAGCATCGCCGCTTTTTTTCTGGTGGGGCACTATTATCCGTTGTTGCGCCTCAGCTTGGTGGGCAAATATCATCTGAACAACACACTGGCCACGGTCATCTCGGTGCTGCTAATCCTGGCTCTGATCGCCGTGGTGGTGCGGATCGTGATCTATCTGGTGAATAAAGCCTTGAAAGCATTGCATCTATCCACCCTGAACAAACTGCTGGGCCTGGTGTTGGGCTTTGCCAACGGTCTGCTGATCCTGATCGTTCTGACGGTTGCCCTGGACTTCCTGCCCCGGTTTTCCACGCCCCTCAAGGATTCCTCCCGGCATCGGGTTTATGCGGCGGTGGACACCCTCAAGGAAGAGGCTTTCACCAAACTTAAGCTGAAGCAGCGCAAGGAATATCTGGAACTGAAGGAGAAACTCAGCCCCGTCCTGCCCCAATCCGATCCCACCCCATGATGCAGCCCGAAGCCTTTGCCGATCTGGAATACGGCGCTTTGCGGGAGCAACT
>CAZVXK010000136.1:1427-6894 GCA_964631665.1 uncultured Candidatus Cloacimonadota bacterium
ACCGCTGTCTGCGCCTTCCAGCCCGATGCAGAGGAATTTCCCCGGCTCCGGCGCCTCTTGGGCAGGCTGAAGGCCTTTCCGGAAATATGCCAGCGGTTCGGCCAGATCTTCGATCCCGAGGGCGAAGTGCTGGACACCGCCTCGCCGGAGCTGGCACGCCTGCGCAAGCGGAGCAACTCCCTGCGCGGCAACATCCTGAAGACCATGCAAGCCATGCTTGGCGACAACCGACTGGAGCATTACCTGCAGGACCGGTTCGTCACCCAACGGGACGGCCGCTATGTGCTGCCGGTGAAGGAAAGCGCCGGTTCCAATGTGCCGGGGATCGTGCAAAGCCATTCCGGCAGCGGTTCCACCCTCTTCATCGAACCCCAGAGCGTGGTGCCGCTGAATAACGAACTCCAGCTGTTGAAGCAGGAGGAAAAGCGGGAGATCTTCCGCATCTTCACCCAGTTCACCGCCGAGATCAAGGAGGAGCAGGCGGCTTTCCTGACCAATCAGAAGATACTGGCGGAGTTGGACTTCCGCTTTGCCTGCGGCAGATTGTGCCATGAGCTGAATGCCGCGGTGCCGCGGATTTTGGACGAGCCCGTCCTGAACCTCGTCAATGCCCGCCATCCCCTGCTGATCCTGAATCTGGGCTCGCCCCGGGCCGTGGTTCCCTTCACCCTGGAATTGGGCGGGGACTACCGCATCGTGATCCTCAGCGGGCCGAATACCGGCGGCAAGACGGTGCTGATGAAATCCACGGGCCTGCTTGCCCTGATGGCGCTTTCCGGCATTCCCATCCCGGCGGATCCCGACAGCGGAATCGGGCGGTTCGCCAGCATTTTTGCCGACATCGGCGACGACCAATCCATCGAAAACGCCCTCTCCACCTTTTCCTCCCATGTGCAGAAGATCCAGCGCATGCTTGCTTCCGCCGGGGAAAACAGCCTGGTGCTGATCGACGAGATCGGCGCCGCCACCGACCCCCAACAGGGTTCCGCCCTGGCCCAGGCGATCCTGGAACGCTTCACCGAGCTGGGCTGCAAGGCAGTGGTCACTACCCATTACACCGCGTTGAAGATCTATGCCGAGACCAATCCCGCCTGCCGCAACGCCGCCATGCAGTTCGACCTGAAGAGCCTGCACCCCACCTACCAGTTCAGCACCGGCATCCCCGGCGACAGCTTTGCCATCGAGGTGGCATCTTCGCTGGGCATGGAGCAGTCCCTGATCCAGCGCGCCCGCCACTTGAGCGGTTCCCAGAATGTGGAATTCACCGATCTCTTGAAGAAGATGCAGTCCGAGAAAAAAGCCCTCGCCCGCTCCAGCTATGAATTCCAGCTCAAATCCCGCAACCTGGACAGCCGTTTGGCGGAGCTGGAAGGCAAGGAAAAGAAGCAGGAGGAGGAATTCAAGGCCCGCCGCCAGAAGTTTCTCAAGGAGCTGCAGCAGGAGCTGATCGCCCAGCAAAAGCTGTATCTGCAGGAATTGGAGCAGTTGCGCAGCCTGGAGCGGGAAGAACGTAAGTCCGCTTCGGAAAGAAAATTGCATGAGGTCAATGCGCGCCTTTCCAGTCTGCGCCAGGAACTGGTGGACGGCTCCAAACAACAGCGCCGGCAGGCTTTTCAGCCCAAAGCCGGAGACCGGGTGTGGCTGGCGGATTTCGATGCCGAAGCCCGCGTGGTCCGGATCAAGGACGAAGTCGCCACGGTTGACCTGAACGGGATCAGCTTCAAGACTCCGCTGGACAACCTCTTTGAAGCGCCGCCTCCCAATGTGGAAGCGGAAGGAACCCCCCTGGCGGCGTCGCACGTTTCGCCCCGGGCGAAATTTGAGCTCAAACTGCTGGGGCTCACCTTCGACGAAGCCCGGCCGCTGATCGACGAATTCATCGACAACGCCGTTCTTGGCGGCCTGCACACCCTGCGCATCGTGCATGGCAAAGGCACCGGAGCCTTGCGCGGCAAGGTGCGGGATTATTTGAAACAGAAGAAACAGGTGCTGGCCCTGGACACGCCTTCCCCCAGCGAGGGCGGCAGCGGGGTCACTCTGGTGAAGATATAGATGGATAGTCACTTAATAGACCAGATCAGGAATTCCAACGACATTGTGGACGTGGTGCAGAGCTATATCCCGCTCAAGCGCGCCGGCGCCAACTGGCGTGGCATCTGCCCCTTCCACAACGACACCCATCCCTCGCTGAACGTGAGCCAGTCCCGGCAGATCTTCAAATGCTTCGCCTGCGGCAAGGCGGGCAATGTGTTCACCTTTGTGCAGGATTATGAGCACCTCAGCTTCATCGAGGCGGTGAAAAAACTCGCCCAACGGGTAGGGATAACCATTCCCGAGACGGACCGCACCAAGACCATTTCCACCAAGCGCCAGCAACTGCTTCAGATCTATGCCAGCGCCAAGGACTTCTTCGCCGCCAATCTCTTCGCCCACGGCGCCGAAGTGCTGAACTATCTTTCCGGGCGCAACTTCAATCCTGAAACCGCCAAAACCCTCGAACTCGGCTATGCCCTGAACAGCGAGAAAGCCCTGCTCAACCATCTGATGAAGGAAGGCCACGCGGTGGCTCTGCTGAAGGAATCCGGCCTCTTTGGCAACTATTCCGGCAACCTGGTGGATTTCTTCCGCCAGCGCCTGATGTTTCCCATCCACAACAACATCGGCGAGGTGATCGCCTTCGGCGGCAGGGTTCTACCGGGGGATAGCAGCCCCAACAAATATGTGAATTCCTCCGGCACCGAGCTCTACACCAAGGGCAAGGAACTCTATGGCCTGTTCAAGACCAAGTATGAGATCAGCAAAGCCGGGTTTGCCCTGGTCTGCGAGGGCTATTTCGATTTCCTGCGCCTCTATGAGCACGGCTTTCTGAATAGCGTCGCCTCCCTGGGCACCGCCCTCACCGAGGACCAGGTCTATCTGCTCTCGCGCTACACCAACCGTGTCCTGATGCTCTATGACGGCGATGAAGCGGGCATCCGCAACGCCGTGCGCGGTTCCCTGATCTGCTTGTCCAAGGGTTTGGACGCCGCTTTGGTGCTCCTTCCCGACAAGCATGATCCGGATTCCTTCCTGCTGGAACAGGGCAAAGACGCCTTGCAACAGCGCATTGCCGCCGCTCCCGCCCTGGTGTCCTTTCTGGCGGAGGGAACCCACAAAGCCCCCGAAGCCGAGCGCATCGACCAACTCCTGGAAGCCATCCGCAGCATTAAAGACCCGGTGAAGAAAGAATTGCTGCTCAAGGAGGTTTCCGCCGCCTTCCGGGTGTCTGTGCCCGCCCTTGCCTCCAAGCTGCGCCAGGGAACCCGCATCCCCTATGCCCCGCCCGAGGAAACCCCGCAACCACCCCCGCTGCGCGATGCCGTGGAGGAACGCCACATCCTGATCCTGGCCCTGAAGGACAAAAAATCCTTCGATTTACTTGCACAGGAGCTTAGCCCGGATTATTTTAGTAATAGAACATATCGGGAACTTTACAAACACTTGGTGGAAAATGCCCCGGCAAACGCCATCGAGGAACCCGCCGTGCTTCTGGATAATATTGAGAATAAGGAAGTAAGGGAAGTTTTGGCAGAATTTCTGTTCGAAGACCTTCAGGAGATGAGCTTCGAGACCGCCTTGGCTCAGCTCAGGCTGCGCAAGCTTCAGCGCGAGCTGGAGGACATTGACCGCAGGATCAAGGCCGACCCCGCCGACCGGCAATTGCTGGAGCAGAAGCACAAACTGTCCCAAACCTATCGCCGGATGACCCGCAAGGTTGTCCACAAGATACCCTATTAAAGCAAGTTCAGCCCCCGTTAAGGAGCATTGATGATTACCTATAACGAATGTTTGAAAAAGCTGGTGGAACTCGGCAAGGAAAGCGGCTATATCACCTTCAAGCAGATCAACGACATCCTGCCCAACAGCCCCTTCTTTCTGGACAAGGTGGACGACATCATATTCGATCTCCGCCAGGATGGCATCGAGATTATCGACGAGACCGAAAAGCGCGTCACCAAAGGCGGGATCGCCCTGCGCAAACCTGCCGCCCCCAAGAAGTTCAAGACCAAGCGTTTTTACGACGACCCCGTGCGCATGTATCTGCGTGAGATGGGCCGGGTGCCTCTGCTCGACCGCGAGGGCGAGGTGCGCGTGGCCAAAAAGATCGAGACCTACCAGAAGATGATCAACCAGAACGTGTTCAAATCCGGCTCCACCCTCCGCGAGATGTATAACTTCCTGCACCGCTACCGCGAACGCCGCGTCCGCCTCGACCAGATTTTCAAGGTGGATATCGGCACCTGGATCAACAAGAACCAGGACATCAAGGTGATCGACCACTTCCGCGAGATCCTGCGCAGCAACGAAAACACCTTCGACAAGATCGGCGTCATCCTGGACAATTGCGATTTCGACGACACCGGCACCGCCAACCGCCAGGAGGAGATCGACAACCTGCGCAACCAGATCATCGCCACCTTCGGCGAGCTGAACTATAACGACAAGCTGATCAAACGCATGGTCTACCGCATCCGCAGCCTCGTGGAACGCATCGAGGAAAGCTATGACAGCATCACCGAGCTCACCCGCATCAAACGCTATACCATAGACGAGATCTGCACCTACGGCCGCCGCGCTAAGAAATCGGACGAGGATTTCATCGAGGTGCAGTCCGAGACCAACATGGACCCCAATATCTTCGTGGAGACCCTGCGCAAGATCAAGAACGCCCGCCGCAAGATCCGCCGCGTGGAACTGGAAACCAAGATGACCGGCAGCGAATTGGTCTTCCTGCTGCGCGAGATCGACCGCGCCGAACGCCACAAGGAAAAGGCGCAGAACGAGATGATCGAAGCCAATGTCCGCCTGGTGATCGCCATCGCCAAACGCTATAACAACCGCGGCCTGGAATTTTTGGACCTGATCCAGGAAGGCAACACCGGCCTCATGCGCGCCGTGGAGAAATATGACTATCGCAAGGGCTATAAATTCAGCACCTACGCCACCTGGTGGATCCGCCAGGCGATCAGCCGCGCCATCGCCGACCGGGCCCGCACCATCCGCATCCCCGTCCACATGATCGAATCCATCAACAAGATCAACCGCACCAGCCGACGCCTGATGCAGAAACTGGGACGCGATCCCTTCCCCGAGGAGATCTCCGAGGTGCTGGACATTCCGGTGGAAAAGATCAAGAGCATCCTCTCCATCTCCAAGGAACCCGTCTCCCTGGACAAGCCCATCGGGCACGACAGCGAGGACAGCATCCTGGGCGACTTCATCGAGGACCGCACCATCATCAGCCCCGAACGCCTGGCCGAGCGCTCCCTGCTCAAAAAACAGGTGGACGAGGTGCTGAAAACCCTCACCACCCGCGAGGAACGCGTCATCCGCCTCCGCTTCGGCATCGACGACGGCTACCACCGCACCCTCGAGGAAGTGGGAAACATCTTCCAGGTTACCCGCGAACGCATCCGCCAGATCGAGG
>CAZVXK010000137.1:0-6748 GCA_964631665.1 uncultured Candidatus Cloacimonadota bacterium
GAGGCTTTTTTATAGCCCAGAACGGTCAGGATGGAGGAGAATTGCATATTGGGATTGTGAAACAGCACTTTCAGCATATCCGGCAGGATGTCTGCCTGCAGCTTGCGGTTGGCCACGAACGAGAGCAGATCGGCGATCCTTTGATGGTCGAAGGGCAGGGGATTGCAGCCCTGCCAGCTTTTCAGGCGATGGGCATAGAGCAGGGCAAGCTGCTGCTGCGCAAAGCCGAAATCGCCATGAAGCCTTTCCACCACTTCCATCAGATCGTTCCGTAGGATATAGGTATAGGCATCGGGGGGCACCCTCCATTCCCCCAGTTGCTTCAGCCGGGTGTCCAACTCGATGGGGAGATTTTCCCGAGCCGCAGTGATCATCTCGTCCAGCACCGGAATGGGCGCGGAATCCGTATCGGGATACATTCTGTCCGCCCCCGGCAGCACCCGTTCGAAGATCGTGATTCCCTTGGGCAGGGATTTCCTGGTTTCGTTGGGAACCCCGGCCAAAGCCATGCGGCAGCGCTCTTCGATGGTTTCCAGAGCAGTCTGGGCATCTTCATCCGGAGCCCAGAACAGGATCTGGGCGTCAGCAGCGCCAGAGCCGAGCTCCTGCCTCAGCTTGTGCCACTCCTCCTCAGCCAGCCTGGGTTGCGCGGATTGCGGGTCGTCCAGTTCATCCATCTGTTCCGAATGCATCATATTGGGCTGTTCCAGGCAGGCGATCACCTTCAGCCGGCCGGAGATCTCGTCGGCAAAGCAGCGCCCGGGCTGGTTGAAGAAACTCAGGATGCCACCAAATTGCGGCAGATTGACCGCGATGATCTTCCAGCCTTCCTTGAACGCCTGTCTCAGCACCGGAATGTGTTTCCATTCCGATCCATCCAGCCTCAATGAGGAAATCTTCCATTGATCAGGGTGTTTGATCCTGCTCCGGAGGATATCCCTGATCACCAGTAGCGATCTCTGGCGGAAAGCCTCATTATGGGTGAGTTTGGGAATCCAGCTGATATGCGCCACCCCCTTGATCTCCACCCGCGTTCCGCCGGATACGGATACATTCACATCCTGGCGGGCGGCGCCGATCCCCACCCGCACATCCCCGCTGCTGCGGGCAATGAATCTGATGTTCTGGGCAGCTTCGGCAGCCTCCCAGGGGGTCAGCATATCCGGATAGGTAACCGTTTCGATCAAGGGCATGCCCAGCCTGTCCGCATAATAGATCCGGGTGTGGCGGTGATCGGAAACCTCGCGGCAGCTATCTTCCTCCACACTGAACTGGATCACGCGGATGGTCTTGGTGGATATGGGAAATTCGCCCTCGATGCCCAATATGGTGGTTCTCTGGAAACCGGTGGGAATGCTGCCGTCCAGATACTGCTTGCGCGTGATGTGCAATTCCCCCACGATCTTCATCTTCAGTAGCAAGGCGATGCGCATGGCTTGGGCCAAAGCCTCTCGATTCAGCGGAAAGGGCGGCGTGTCGTCCACTTCATAGGTACAGGCACTGTCGTTCTTGATCCGGTAAACGATCTTCTTGCGGGTTTTGAATTCCATCAAGGCGGTGCCGTCATACTCCCCCAGTTCGGACAGCGTGGGTCGCATATGGCGCACGATCTCGGCATCGAACACCCCGAAATCATGATAGACTCCTGCCGGGCAACGGCAAAAGAGCTTGCGCCCGGTCTTCAACTGCTGATGCACTTCCAGCCCGCATTTAAAACCGATCGCCGCCCAGGTTTCCAGTTTGGCCTGGGGCAACTGAACCCAGCCCACTTGCGCTCTGCTATCCAGCCAGTTCTGGTAGGGTGATTTCTCCATCACAAATTCCTATTCTTTGAATTGAGTGCGAATCCACTCCGCAACCCATTTTTGTCCAGCTATTTCATCCGTGTTCAGATCCCCCGCATAGTGAGCCTTTCCCAGGGTTTTTTCAACATATAGGTCATCACCAGCCTATCCTTGCCCAGCAGGCCAGCGGGAACCCGATCCGCATATTCATCCAGCACCAGATAGCGCCGGAAGCCGATGCCGGTCTGTTCACTGCAGCGCTGCAAAATCCTAATCCCCTGCAGCACTACCTGTTCGTCCGTGTGTTCCATCAGGTTGTTGTTGCAGACAAATTCACTGATCTTAAGGTGGGAGGCGAATTCCAGACCCTCCTTCATTTGGATGATCTCCTCTTCAGTTGAGGTGAAGGGGCGGTAGGTATTGACCACAAAGAACATTTCATAACCCCGGCTGGCGATGGACTCCACAAATCTGCTCAGAGCCCGGCAGCCGGCGGGATCACCCCCCACATCCAGAATCACGGTTTGAGCACGGTTTTCGATGGCGCCCTGGATGCGGGGTGAAAGCATGGGCAGGTCGGCATGCCTGAATTCCCCCTCCGGTGCGATCACTTCGATCCCCTTGGCGGCAAAGTCCTCCTTCACGTCCCGAGCCCTAAAATAGGGATTCACCACATCCAGATCTGCCAGCACCACCTTTTCGCTACTGTCTTTGAGCTTCTGGGCCAGGTGGATGCTGAATTCGCTTTTTCCGCTGCCATAGGCTCCGATGATGATATATAGCTTGTTGGTCATAGTGCTAGCAGGTTCCTCAATTCTTGATAGTTTTCAGCCCAGGCATCGGCCAGGGCTTTGATCTGAATCTGTTGCTCCCGGCTGTCTTCATCGTGGATGGCAAAAGCGGTCATGCCCGCCGCCATGGCTGCCTGGATGCCGGAAAGCGTATCCTCCACCACGATGCACTGCCCGGGAAGGCGGTTCAGATTCTCCGCGCTTTTCAGATAGATATCGGGAAAGGGTTTGCCCAGCAGATGCATATCGCCGGTAACCACGCTCTGAAAAAATCTCCACACCCCATTGCGGGAAAGCACTTTCTCCGCCAGAGGATGGGAATTGCTGGTTCCCAGGCCGATCGGGATGTTCTTTTTACAGAGCTCCTGCAGCACTCCCCGGGCACCGGGTTTCAGCCGAACATCGTTTTCATAATGCCAGCCAACCATCTCTGTCCATTCCCGCATGATGCTTTCCGGGCTATCGGTCAGCGCAAAGCGATCTTTGAAATACTGCGCGGTCTGAATGAAGCTGTTGCCCTGGGGCAGATGGTCGAACAGGTCATGGGGCACGGCGATGCCGCGTTTATGCAGGAAATCCCGGTCCACCCTGCGCCAGAGCTGCATGGAATCGATCAGGGTGCCGTCCAGATCGAAGATGACCGCCTGGTAAGCAAATCCGGTTGCGCTGTTCATTGCCGCCATCAATTCAGATAGTACCAGCGCAAAGAAGCGTGCAGTGAAGGCGGGATCGGATAGACGCCCCACAGATCGGCATTGCCGATATTTTTATAGGAAACCAGCAGCTCGAAACGGTTGCTGACCTGGACTCCCGCCCACAGGTCATAGATGGCGGAGCCCTCAACTGTGAAAGCCAAGGGATGCAGGCTGAGATAATCCGTGTGCCCCTGCACCGAGAATCCGGCAAAGACAGCGTTGTCATAGGGCAGATTTCGCCGCAATGTAACGTGGCTGACATAGCACAGACCGGGCTCCCCGGCCAGCTCTTCCACCCCACTCTGCCAGATCAGGGCTGGCTTCCAGTCCAGTTCCCAACCCCGGTATTCCTGGTTCACAACTGCGGAAAGGTCGAGATAGAATACCTCAGCGCTCTGGTTTACCACCGGTTGGCCGGACTGGATTTCGATTCCCTTGGTTCCCAGGCTGAGCAGGGTCTGCAGCTTATGGCTTTGCCAGCCCAGAAATGCCCCCAGTTTGTGCCTTTCCCCCTTGTCCACCCGTGGCAGGGTGTTGCCCTGAAGATAGATATCGGCGAGGGTGGTCTGAGCCGGTTCCTCATTCAGCACCGCCCGGGCATAGGTTCCCAGGCGAAGCTTCTCCCCCTGCCAGAACAGCAGGGATTGCAGTTTGAGCCGCTCAAAATCATACAGTTGCGCCTGAGCGGAAGCCTGTAGCGCCGTTCCGGCATAGCTTGCCTCCACTTGGGCCAGGTCCTTGTACTGTCCACCCGGAAGATCATGATTGACCTCCCGGAAGGCATGCTCATACTTGGCGTCAATCTCCACCGCAGCGATCCGGACCTGCCTGGAGGCCTGCAGGTGCAGGTGTTCGCTCTTTAGGGTCTGAAAGAATTGAGCTGCTTTGGCTGTTTCCTTCACCTGGCTGACCGCCAGATCGAGCCAGGGGTTTCTCCAGGCAGCATAGAGCTGGCGGTGGCGCTGATCGATCATGAAGTTCGTGTTTTGCCAGAATTCCGGCTGGAGCTCTGTCATGGCAATGTCCGTGGCATAATCCGCATATTCCAGTTCCAGGTCGGTCTGCCACAGCGGCAGGCGCAGATGGTACTTCAACGCGGTCTGGGCTGAATTGATCTCGGTCCAGCGTCCGTTCTGGACCAGGAAATCAAACCCGGTATAGAGCCGGTCGATCCCCAACAGCTTGTTCTTTTTCAGTGACCCCCGGGCAAAACGGTGCTCATAGTCTCCCAACCCCGCTTCGATCTCGCTGCTGGCAATCCCATAAGGATAGGGCAGGTTGGCATAGCTCTGTTCAAAGTGATCGCTTACCCGGTGATAGAAACCGCTGAACCAACCCTGATAGAGCTTATCTGAGAAAAGCGATCCGGGAAGCTGGAATCCATTGACCACGATCGGCTTACCGCTTCCGGCCAGACCAGTGATCCGGTATCCGGCCCGGTACTGATCCAGATGATTATCCAGGCTGGGAACTGCTTCCGGATGGCTCAAGGGCTGCCAGGGGCTCTGCTCCAGGCGCCGTTGCCTGATCCAGGCTTCGATCTCCGTCAACAGGGCGTCCTTCACTTTGCTGACCGGTTCGCTGCCGGCCTGCAGAAGTTCCAGGATCACATCCAGTTCCTGTTCCGGCTGGGTTGCCTCACCGGCCTGCAACAGGTATTTATACACGCTCAGGTGCTCCACCAGCAGCGGGATCAGTTCATCCTTGCCATCCAGCACCTGCACCAGGCTGAGGCTGCTGTCCGCCTCCACCTTCACCCGGATCAGCACTTCTGCCGGTTCATAGCGGTAGGCCCAATACTCCGGTATCTGGAGCACCCGGCCCCCCAGGCGGATGGCTTCGGCATTCTGCGCTGCCCCCATCACGCAGAGCAGGCAGAAACTGCCGCCCAGGATCAACTGCTTCAGCCGCATATAGTTCACAGCCAGCCCTGCTCCCGGTACCAGCACAAGGTTTTACGAAGATTGGTCTCCAGATCGGGATGAGGCTCCCAACCCAGCAGAGCCCGCGCTTTGTCAATGCTGCAGGTCCAGTTGTCGGTGAGGATCTCTTTCAGCTTCTGGCGGTTGAACAGCGAACTCTTGCCGCGCAACCGGTTGATCACGTCTCCAGCGGAAAAGACCAGCTTCACCAGCCCTTCCGGGATCGCCAGATCCACCTTCCCTTTCCCCAAGAGCTTGCAGATCAGGGAGGTAACCTGCGCCTGGGAATAGACTTCCCCGTCGGCGGCAAAGAAGACCTGCCCCAGGGCTTTCTCCTGCAGCAGGCAAAGCTGGATAAACTGGCAGAGCTCCTGGATGTGGATCATGCTGATCTTCCTCTCCCTCCTTCCGATCCTGAAGTTTATACCACTATTCAGCAGCTTGAAGAACTGCAGGAAATCCCGGTCGCCTTCGCCATAGATGGAAACCGGGCGGATGATGGTCCAGGGAACCGGACACTCTTGTCTGATGATGCCTTCCGCCATCGCCTTGCTTTTGCCATACCAGGTGAGCGGAGCTGATGCCTCCTCCTCGGTCAGGAGTTTATCATCCTGGGAAGGGCGGGCCGCAGCCAGGGAACTGATGTAGATGAATTGCCGGCAGGTGGCGGAATCAAGCGCCTTGAGCATCGCCCGGGTGAGCCCCACATTGGCAGTCAGCATCTGAACATAGCTCAGGGCAGTGGTTCGGCCGGCATTGTGGATCACGATACCGCATTCCCGCAGAGCCTGTTTGAGCGCTTCCGGATCGCCGTAATCAACCCGGGTGATCGCGATCTCAGGATCCAGCAGGCTGGGATCGGCAGTGGGGCGAAGCAAAGCCTGCACCTCCCCTCCACCCCGGTGGAAATGATTGGCAAGATTGCTCCCCACAAATCCGTTGGCACCGCTTATGGCTATTCTCATCATCCTTCCAATCGCTGCAAATAATCACTGGTGGGCGCTAAGGGACTTGAACCCCTGACATCTTGCGTGTAAAGCAAGCGCTCTGCCAGCTGAGCTAAGCGCCCACATTCCATGATGTTGTCACTGGTCGGGGTGAGAGGATTTGAACCTCCGACTCCTGGTTCCCAAAACCAGTGCGCTAACCGGGCTGCGCTACACCCCGCAGTTTTTCCAAAAAATTTTACCCCTCTTTATTGTCAAGCTGAATCTGCCCAGGATGTGGATAGATGAACAGTTTAAAAGATGAACCGATGAACGGTTATCCCTGACTGAGCTGGGTGGCCTTTATTCATCTTAGGGGACAGATGACAGGATGACGGATCAGCAGGATAGTAAATATAGAAAATGATTATCGGACAGAACATTCACCCCCATCTTTGTTCCTCTATTTTAACAAAAAGACCCATAATGCCCTAAAGCTAAAAATCTAACTCTTCTTGCGCAATTACGGATATGGCATCCTGTTTATCATATAAACATCCAGGACTACGATAGTCAGATTATCCTTGACCAAAGCCTCCCCACCGGCATTGTGTCATCAAAACAAAAACA
>CAZVXK010000138.1:0-6617 GCA_964631665.1 uncultured Candidatus Cloacimonadota bacterium
ACCCAGTTCAGAATGATAAACTGACCCCAAGTCCAGCATTTTCTGCTTGACAAGAATCGCTATATGAAAATAAGTTCATTTTATGAATATGGATTCTATAACCAGCCTGAGAAGCAAGCCCTGGAATACGGTCAACCAAACCGGCTTGCCTCTTCAGTGTAACCAGCTTGAACGATACAAAGATGATGGCGATTTCACCCAGTTAAAAGGAGTATCTATGCGAGCCCTGATATTCAAGGTAGTGGTCCTGCTGGCGTTCCTGCTCATGGCTGTCTGCGCCCAGGCCCTGGTCAGTGAATACACTTTTTCCAGCAACCTGGGGACATACACCGAGATCACCGGAGGCACCGTTCTGGGAGACAACACCAATGACGATGAAAGCTTCAATGCCATCCCCCTGGGTTTCACCTTCAGCTTCAACGGGGCTGAATATTCCGAGATCAGCGTTCAGACAGACGCTTTCCTCGCCTTTGGTTCCAGTGTCCTGAACAGCACCCTGGCCATCAGCAGCCCTACCGGCACGAATAACATTGCCTCTGCCCTGAATCGTGACCTGATGAGCCGCCCCGACGGCGAATTGAGCTATCTGCTGACCGGCACCACCCCCAACCGGGTGTTTGTGGTTCAGTGGAAAAATTACCGGAGGATACTGTCCACGGCGGTCAACGACATTTTCAATTTCCAAATCCAGCTGCATGAGAGCAACAATGCAATCATCTTTGCCTACGGGACGTTCAGCCTGGTTACGCTGACCACGGCGCCAACCGTGCAGGTGGGGCTGAGGGGCGATTCCAATGCGGATTTCAACAACCGGGCAACCACGACCAACTGGGCTGCCACCACTGCCGGAACCGCTGCCAATGCCACCTGCGCACTTAATGCAACCGTGTATCCGCCCGACGGTTTGAAGTTCATTTTCGCACCAACCCAGGTGGGCCCGCCCTCTCCGGCCCAGCTACTGTATCCTGCCGACGGAGAAATGGACGTGGAGATCGGCACTAATCTGGGGTGGACCAGTGGCGGCGGGACGCTGACAGGTTACAAAGTGTTTCTGGGAACCGATAATCCGCCCACCAACATCGTGAACGGCGCCATACAAACCGGCACGGTCTATGACCCTCCGGCAGACCTTTCCTACAGCACCCTATACTATTGGCAGATTGTTCCCTATAACGATTACGGGGATGCGATTGGCTGCCCGGTCTGGAGTTTCACCACCCTGGCCGATCCCACGATAACCGCTTTTCCCTACAACCAGAATTTCGACACCCTGCCCCCTCCGGCCCTGCCCCTGGGGTGGACCGTCCTTAACCTGAACAACGATCCCTACACCTGGATCAGCGTGGCGGATGCCAATGCCAATACCCCCCCCAATGCCATGCGCATACGTTATAACGAAACCATGGCCATGAACGACTGGTTGATTACGCCGCCGCTGCAATTCTCCGCAGGATCCCTGTATCGCATCAGTTTCTATTACCGGGGTGGTAGCGCAAACTCAACGGAAAGGCTGGCCTTGTTGCTGGGAACCGCTCCCACTGCCGATGCCATGGCCACTCAGTTGTTTGCCGATGAAAACATCACCTCCACCACCTATCAGATGGCAGAGGTCATCCTGCCCGTCACTGCCAGCGGCATCAATTACCTGGGATTCAAGGGCTATAGTTCCATGGGCATGTATCACCTGTATCTGGATACTTTCAGCATTCAGGAAATTGGCCCGGACTTTGCGATAGATCCCGCCTCCCATGACTTTGGCGAGGTCAATATCGGGGAATCCGCCAATCAGGTATTCACCATCTCCAATACAGGAGGTGGAATCCTGACCATTACCGGCATTGCCATAACCGGGAACCCCATGTTCAGCCTGGGCAACCTTCCCCCCCTGCCGCTTGACCTGGGCATGGAGGGTGAATCCACCTTTACGGTTGTCTTTGCGCCCACAGCCGCGGGAGAGCAGCTGGCAACCCTCATCATTTCCGACGATCTGGCTCGGATGGACCACGCCATAGCTCTGGTGGGAACTGGTTTTCTGCTGGAGGACTTCAATCCCCCCACCAACCTGGAAGCCACGGTAACCGGCAATGATGTTCATTTGGCCTGGTCTCTGCCGGTTTATATTCTGCCAGGAGGACTTTCCGTCTTGGCAGGAACGGGCAGTCCGGCCACCCGCGCCCTTATCGGTTATAAAGTGTTTCGCGATGGTGAGCTGATCTCTGCGATCGGCGATCCCTCCACCCTGGCCTATGACGATTGGGACCTGGCCGAAGGAACTTATGCCTATACGGTCAGCGCCATCTATACCAGCGGGGAATCGGTTCCGGCCGGCCCAGTGCAGGTGACCATTCTCGAACAGCTTTATCCTCCCACCCAGCTGGAGGGATTTGTGGACGACAATGATGTTACGCTGAACTGGACCAGCCCCTACCCCCCTCTGGCGGGTGAATGGCTGACCTGGGCAAACGATGTGATCGGCAACACGGTCGGGACTAACCAGGCAGCCCAATTCATCATCGCCCAGCGTTGGGATCAGACCGACCTCGCTGATTATCAGGGCGATTCCATCGTTCAGGTGAAGTTCGTGCCGGCTTATGAGAACTGCGTCTATACGGTGAAGATTTGGACCGGTGGGTCGGCTCTGGATCCGGGCACTCTGGTTGCCTCCCAGATTGCCGGCGGCATCGTGATCAACGAATGGAACCCGGTGCTGCTAACGCAAGCGGTGCCCATACCTGCAGTGGGCGATCTCTGGGTTGGCATCGATATTGCCACCCAGGGCGGCTACCCTGCTGCCGTCGATTTTGGCCCGGCTGTGGAAGGCAAGGGGAACATGATGTATTTCAACGGGGTCTGGACCACCCTGCCCGAACTCTCTTCGACCCTTGTATGTAACTGGCTGATAGCGGCCTACGCCGCAGAAGGCGTTGTCAGAAAACACGCAGTGCCTGCACCAATCGAAGAGGCGATGTTCAGGGGAATCAATCACGGCAGCCTGGCCTTCGAGCCGGCTCCTGTGGCCGGCATCAGGGACCTGTTCCGTGCCCTGGTCGGTTTCAAGGTCTATCGGGATGGAATTCTCATCGCCAATCTGACCAATCCCTACACGACCACCTATATGGACCTGAATCTGGCTGACGGTGCCTATCTCTATGGCGTCAGCGCAGTTTACAGCTCCGGAGAGTCCGAAGCCGCCGAGACAAACATCGTTGTCAATACGCAAATGGCGCCCGTGCTGTTCTCCGACAGCTTTGAATCATATCCCAATTTCACGCATACCTTTGCACCCTGGACACTGCTGGATCTGGACCTGTCGGAGACCTATGGATTCAGCGGTGTGGATTTTCCCGGCAATGGAACTCCTTCCGCATTTGTCGTCTTCAATCCGGCCGCCACCCTGCCCCCCATGCAAAACCTCACTGTATATGATGGAGCGAAGATGCTGGCATGCTTTGCCGCCACCTCACCGCCAAACAACGACTGGCTGATCACTCCCAGAATCCACCTGGGAACCGGCAGCAAGCTCAGGTTCTATGCCAGAAGCCACACCTCGATCTGGGGGCTGGAAAGGATCCGGGTGGGAGTTTCCACGTTGGGGGCGATAGTTCCTGATGGATTCCTGTATCTTACCGGAAACCAACCGGTTGAAGTTCCCACCTCCTGGACGGAATATACCTTCGATCTGGCCGGCTACGACAACCAGCAGGTATTCATCGGCATCCGCTGCGTGTCCAATGACGCCTATGTGCTCTATGTGGATAAATTCAGCGTGCATAGCGAGGGCGGAAGCGTTGCCGGGGACGACCCTGCCCTGCCTGGTGTCGGAACCGGCCTCAGAGGCAACCATCCCAATCCCTTCAGCTCCCGGACAACGATCTGCTACTCGCTCGAACAAAAAACCCCGGTTTCGATCCAGATTTACAACATCAGGGGACAGCTGGTCCGCAGCCTGGTCCAGGAAGTAAGGGAAAGCGGTGAACACAGCGTGGCCTGGAACGGAACCGACAACAACGGTCAAAGGCTGGGCAGCGGCATCTACTACTGCAGGATGCAAGCGGGAAAACATTCGTCCATCCGTAAAATGATTCTCATGAACTAGTATCATGCCAAATATAGATAAGCGCTCTTGCTCGGGAGGACAGATCTCCGGATCGCTTTGGCGCAACCGGGTGACTTCTGCCCCAATAAAACACAACCCTACCAAGCTTACAGGTCTCTCGTGCCTGGTCAATCTGCTATTGATTTAAGAGGTAACATTATGAAAGCAACCATACTTGCCGTCTGCCTGATCACCCTGGCATCCCTGTTGCCGGCGGAAACGATCATCCCTCCGGGGCCGGTGCAGGGCTATTGGGATGTGGCCGGTTCTCCCTACCGGATAACGGGCAACATCGACGTGCCAATCAATACCACCCTCACCATCGGGCCGGGCGTGGAGGTGGTTTTTCAGGGTACCTACAAGCTGGATGTCCTGGGCCAGATCATCTCTAACGGCAACGCCGAAAACCTGGTTTACTTTACTGCCCAGGACACCCTGAATGGCTGGCAATCCATCCGTTTCACCAACAACGGCAACACTCAACCGCCCTCTTCCTTTCATTACACCGATTTCCGATATGGCAAGGCCGTTCACGGAACAGCCCCCCTCGATCCAATGAATTGCGGCGGAGCTGTCTGGGCTGTCAATGCCGGCACCCTGACCTTTGAACACTGCAACTTCAAGCGTTGCAAATCCATGGGGGATGGCAGCGTGATCTTTGCCGAGGAATCCACGAACATTGTGATGAACCATTGTTCCATCGCAAACTGCGATACTGAGTGGTTTGGCGCAATCTGCGCGAAGAATGGAACGGTGAACATCCAGAATACTGAATTTCTCAATAACAGCTCCGATGTGTTCGGTGCCGCCATGTACCTGTATGAGTGTCCGGAAGTGAATATCATATCCTGCAAGTTTATCAACAGCTCTGCCGGAGCAGTGGCGGGGATTTACTGCCTCTATTCGCCCCTGGTGATCAAGAATTCCCTGTTTACGGGAAACTTCACCGAAACCGGCAGAGGAGGCGCGATCGGCGTGACCCATGGAACGGCAACCATCACGAACTGCACTTTTGCCAACAACACCTCTCCCATGGAAGGCGGGGCGATCTGGTTCAATGTCCTGGACATCCCGGCTGTGATCACGAACACCGTCTTCTGGGACAATCTGCCCAACGCCATCAGCACTATTACCAGCACTTATACCCTGTCATACTGCTCCATGCAGGTGCCGCAGGGAGGAAACACCAACATCTGGGGCAATCCGCTGTTCACCAATCCGAACAACCAGGATTTCACCCTGCTGCCCTCCTCCCCTTGCATCGATGCTGGAACACCTGATGTGACCGGGCTGAATCTACCCCCGGTGGATCTGGCCGGCCTGCCCCGGATCGTTGACGGAAACATGGATTCCATCGTCCGAATCGACATCGGGTGTTATGAGATGCCCGCCCCCGAGGCGATGGGTGAGATAGCGGGCCAGGTTATCGACTCCCAGAGCCAGGCTGTTGCCGGGGCCGTTATCACCGCAGGGGGCCTGAGTACGGTGACCAACACCTGGGGTTTGTATGCCCTGGCGCTGGAACAGGGTACCTATAGCGTCACCTGCACCAAACAGGGCTATGACCCCGTTACCCACGAAAACATAGAGGTCTCCACGGGGCAAACGACCACGGTCAATTTCATCCTGAACAGCGTAAGCAATTCCGATCCCGCCCTCATTCCGGTGGTCACCCATCTAACCAGCAGCCCCAATCCCTTTGCTGACCATACCACCATCTCCATCTCCCTCTCCAGGGCTTGCTCACTACGGATCGAGATCTTTAATCTTAAGGGGCAGAAGATAAAAACACTGGCCAAGGGAAACTTTTCCGCCGGTAATCACAGCCTGCCCTGGAATGGATTCGACGACCAGAACCAGGAGGCCGGCAATGGAATTTTTCTGTACAGATTGGTCTGCGAAAGGGAAAGCAGAACCCAAAGGTTGATCAAGTTCTGACCGGCACCTATCGCTGAATATGCCACCCTATCCGCGGCCGGGAGCCCTCAGAAAAGCTACTGCTCTTGCCAGAATGTGCTGATCGGCATCAGCGGTTTTCTCTTTTTCCACGCCTGAACAAATGTTGTATCATTTGACAGCTGCCTCTGCATGTGTCCATACATTCCTGGATTTCCGGACATATGGATTTTCCTGTGTAGAGAAAATGCCATATTTTATCTATCTTTCAATTACTCTCACCTATACTTTAGTTCCATTCAAGGGCAGCCGTTGTTCAAACATTATGAGTTATCTGCGATAGACAACCATTTTCAATAATGCCAGAGGATGGCAGGTACATATCGCCAGACCGGAACGCCCGAAGACAGAGCAACCATCCTCAATGCCCTCTGCAAGCCTTAATCATCAAATACCAGTTCGTTTCCAAACACCAAGTTTAGTGCCTAATCAAACAAGGTCTGTTATATATACCAATAACTTGGTCCTAAATATGCGAAAGTCGTGGTAATCTTTGATAGTACAGGATCATCGGGTTTTCAATAGGGGAGGAAAAATGGGAATAAATGTGGCATTGTTCTCTGAA
>CAZVXK010000139.1:0-6524 GCA_964631665.1 uncultured Candidatus Cloacimonadota bacterium
GGATTAACTCCGTAATGACTCCGTAATGATTCCGTATTGCTAACGGGAGCCATGTGAAATCAATGGCTCTTCACAGATTGGACAGACTTGGTTTTCTGAGAACGGACGCTCTGCTGGTATAACTCACACCAGCGCAACATTGCCCCTGGCGTCTCACTCAATCACTTCGCTATATTTTCACGCTCACATTGATGTTTTTGAACCGGGCTGGAGCGATGCCATGGGAAAGCTGCATCGCCTGCCCCGGCTCGCCTTTGCCGCAGTGGAAGGTGCTGTGGTAGCTCCATTCCTCCTTGCCGCAGATGCGGTCGCAGGCATTCCAGAATTCTTTGGTGATGCCAAAGTAGGTGGGTTCCTTCACGATGCCGGTGATGCGGCCTTCCTCGATCTTGTAACCGATTTCGGTGGTGAACTGGAAGTTGTTGCGGTTGTCGTCGATGCTCCAGGTCTTGGTGAAATCCAGCAGATAGCCGTGTTCGGTGTCCCGGATTAGGTCGTCCAGGCTGCCCTGGCCGGGCGCGAGGCAGAAATTGGTCATGCGCACCAAAGGAAAATCGTCCGCATAGGAGGCCTTCATGTTGGACGAGGGTTCCAGCCCCAGCAGGTGTGCGATCTGGCGGGAGGTTTGCTGATTCACCAGGATGCCGTCCTTGATGATATCCACCCGCTTTCCGGGCACGCCTTCGTCATCCACGGGATGGAAGCCCAGCCCACGGGGATCGGAGCTGTCCGAATAGATGTTCACGAGGGGGGAGCCATACTGGAATTTACCCAGCATTTCCGGTTTGATGAAGGTTTTTCCGGCATAGGAGATCTCCATGCCAAAGATGCGGTCGGCTTCGGTGGCATGCCCCACCGATTCGTGCAATTGGAGGGCAAGATGTCCGTTTCCGATGATGATGTCGGCTTTTTCCTCCTCGATCACCGGTGCGGAAAGCAGATCGGTGGCTTCCTTGATGATGCGGCCGGTGTTTTCCTCAAACTTCTGTTCGTGAAAGAGTTCAAAGCCACCGCGCCCTGCGCTCATGTGTCCGGGCCAGGTGCGGGATTGGATTTGGGCACCTTCGGCGGCCACCACCTCCATGATCGGCAGGGTGTTGTAATATGATGTGTGGCTGTAGGTTCCCTCGCTGTTGATGTAATATTTCTCCTGGCGCATAAATTGCGCCGCCACCCAGGAATGGACAATCTTGCCCTGGGGTTTGATGGCCTCGGCCAGCTTGCCCAGAAAGGCGATCTTTTCCTCCTTGGGCAGGGTGAAGGGATTGATCTTGGGCTGGTGGTGATAGGAGGCGACGGTGGGTTCCAAAGCGGGGAAGGAAACGGGTTTCTGGATGAAGTTGCTGCCACTGCGGGCATTGGAGATGGCGGTGTGGACCAGGCGTTCGATCGAGGCGGGGCCGAGGTCTCTGGAACCGGCAAAGCCCCAGCAGCCGTTGATCAGGACCCTGATGCCAATGGCAGTGGAATCCATGCTGCTGCCGTAATTGCGCAGGAAGCCGTTCATATAACGGATGCCCTCGGTGTCGGTTTTGGTGATGCGCACATCGGCAAAGCTGATATCCGGGGCGCAGAGTTTGTTCATGGTTTGTTTGATCAGTTGTTCCATGTTCTGCCTCCTAAATGGTGTGGGTGGAAGATGAGATGTTGAAGTCCTTCACCAGGGCATGGGGCGCTTTCACGGTCTCGATGCCGAATTCTTCATAATTCTCGGAGAAGGGGATGGTCTGGCTGCGGTTTTCCAGAGCCTGGATGTTGCTCAGGATGCGGTCGATGCGTTCGGTGAAGCGCAGGCTGTTCACCACTTTGGTGATCCTGCCGTCCTCGATCAGGAAGGTGCCGTCGCGGGTGAGGCCCGTCAGCGAAGTTTCCCGCGGATTGATGAAATTCATGTAGTGCAGGCTGGAGATATACAATCCCTTCTTCACACTTCCGATCAGCTCTTCCAGGGTCTTGTCCCCCGCTGCGATCTTCAGGCAGGAGGCGGTGTTGCCGTTCTTGGGCAGGCCGGTCTTATGGGCATAGTAGTTGTTGCAGAGGAAATTGCGGAAGATACCCTGTTCGATCAGCTTCAAGGGACGGTAGATATGGCCGTCCGAACCATAGTCCATCTGGATCATTTCCGGATCGCCGGGATCGTCCGTGATGGTGACCAAAGCTGAAAACACCTGGGTGTCCTGTTTGCCTTCGAAGAAGCTGCTGTGCTGATCCAAAGCCCGTGCGCTCATGCCCCAGCACAGGTATTGGACATATTCCGCCAGGCAGCGGGGGGCCAGGACAACGTCGTAATGCCCCGGTTCCACATCCACCACCTCGACAGCGCAGTATCCGATCTTCTGCATCAGCCGGGCAGTGAAGTCTGCTTCGTCGAAATAGCCGAAATCCTCTCCGCCAAAGGTTTCCATCACGGTGATCTGGGAACGGTTGTGCACCGCCTTGATCTCCAGATAGATGGGTGAGACGGTGCTGCGCTTGTCCAGGCCGTTGCTGTTGACCAGATGGTAGCCGGAGTGGTTGCAGATGAAGGTGCCATAGATTTCGAAATCGTACCCGGCGGCGGCTGCTGCGATGCGGGACAGGATCTCGGTCTTTTGGGCCAGGGGGAGTGCCTCGATGTTGTTGGTAACCTGGCGGGGCGGGGCTTGGGTGAGGTCGGTTTCGAGATCCACAAAATCGGGGTCTTCGGGCAGGCGGTCGATCACGGCGATGGCATCGGCCAAAGCGGCGTCCAGCTTCTCCGGGGAGGGATTGTCCAGATTGAAGCTGAACGACCTTTTACCCTTATAGATCGTGGCGGACAGGGATGAACTGTCCTTGCTGATATTGTAATTGGTCTGGCTGTGGTAAAAGCGCAGGAAGTCCGTGCTCCATAACTTGTCATAGATCTCGTATTTGAGTTCCGGATGCTGGTCCAGGGCGCTTTTCAGGTGTGTAGGGTGATCCATTTATCCTCCAGATAGTTTAGATCCAGGTGGTGTTGTTGTAACGGCGTTTGGGATTGGTGTGGCGGGGCAGGAAAGAGCCGCCGGCTGCAGCTGCCTTTCCTTTGGCACATGCTTTTCTGCCTCTCAGCCAAACAGTTTCAATGCTGCCCTGCAGCTCGTGATTGCTGCCGTCGGGTGCGGCAAAGGAAGTGCTGCCCTCGGGGTTGTAGACCACAAAATCAGCATCCGAACCGGCTTCCAGGCAACCTTTGACGGGGTAGAGCCCCAGCCGCTTGGCGGGATTTTCGCTGCTCATCTTGATCACTGTCGCCAGGGGGATTTTTCTCTGCTTCCAGAGCTCGGACAGCAACCAAAGATAGGAATAGGGCAGCAGTTGTTCCGAAGTTCCCTGGAAAACTTCCTCCAGCCCTTTGTGAGCGTGGGTGCTGCTCACATTGTTGGAGAGCAGATAGATCTTGTTGGTGCGCAGCAGCTCGAACAAGGCATCCTTGTTTTCCTCCAGTTCCTGCTTCAGCCCGGATTCGATGCCGCTGAACAGCTTCATCAGGTCAGCGATGCACATGCCGAAAGAGATGTCCGAGCGTTTGGAGATGCTGTTGATGAATTCGATGGTGGCAAAGGAGCAGACGCGGGGTATATGGATGGGATTTTCCTGCATGCGGCGCAGAATCTTCTTGATCGCTTCCCGCTGAGTATCGAAGCTGCAGGGCTTTCCGTTCTCCTGGTCATAGCCCTGGAAGGCAAAGGCGGTGTCGCTTTCATAGATGTCGATGAACAGGTCCATGATCTCCGTGAAGTCCAGCCCGATGATGGCCTCATTGGGGGAGGGAGACATCAACGCAATGCCCACCACGCCGTTTGCCCACAGCGCCTGGGCATCTTCCGCGTGATAGGGATAATTGCCGATGTCCACATTCCCCCACACCCCCATATCGGTGTAGGAAACCCGGTTGATCACGCCTTCCAGCGCTTTCAGGTCGTTCACCTCAAACACCGGCATCGGATTCAGATAGCTCAGTTCGCAGAGAGTGGTCCACCCCCCGCAGAGAGCGGCCTTGCTGATGCGGCCGATGCTTTTGGCAGGGTCTCCGGGGCTCAGGATATGGCTGTGGGTGTCGATCGCCCCGGGTAGCAGTATCTTGCCCTTCAGATCAATAACTTCTGGAGTTTCTTCACAGGGGATCTCATCGGCGGAGATCTTCAGAATCTTTTCTTCAAAGAGTACGTTCACCCGCTTCAGGGCAGCTGAAGCAGTGGGTAGCGAAGCGTTGGTAAATAGTTTCATAATCCGTTCAATCTGCCACGTTACTTATGATGGCATTGATATATTCCTCCCACGGCAACCTCCGAAGCCAATACTAAAAGTGTCTGACATGACGATCCCAATCCAGCCATGCTCTAATCCCGCTTCAGGATGTCGATCTGCTCGGTTATCTTTTCCAGCAGGGCAGAGTTCCCGGCGCTGGCAAAGATATCCAGGGCGCGTTTTAGCAGAGCGATCGCTCCCAGATCATTTTGGCGTTTGACGGCGATCTGCGCCTGCAGCCACAAGGAATAGCCCAGGCTGCTGAAATTACCATACAGATAATCCAGACCGGCGCTGCGGCGGACGCAATCCTCGGCCTGGGAATAGTCCGACTGCAGATAGTAATGATAGGCCAGCGCATACCAAGCTTGGGACACGGCATCCGGATCGGCCTGCGGGCTTTTGGGCAGCCGCTTGTCCAGTTTTTTCGCCAGGCGGTGAAGTCGTTTGGCCGCAGCCGGATCGGCAGATTGCAGATATGCTGCTGCCTGCACCCGGTGCGCCAGGATCTGCAGCTCCGCGATCTCCGGAAATCCCTTGACCTCTACCGTTTTTTCGAGGATCTGCCAATAACGGGATTCCCGTTTCAGAATGGAAAGCTCCAGCACCAGAAGCTGCCACGATTGCTCCGGAACCACATTTTGGACGATATCCTCCATCTCCTGATAACTGGTATCAAAGAGGGTGCTATCGCCCAGATCATGGGAAATCCGGGCTATTCCGGACAGGGCGGAGAGCTTTCCGGCGGAATCTCCAAAGCTCTTATATTGTTCATAGGCAAATTGATAGCTGGCCAAAGCCGGTTGAACCTGCCCCTGCCGCTGTTGTTGTTGCGCCATCAGCAGAGTGGCATCCGCATTCACTTTCGCCTGTGGCTGCAAGGGTTTGCGCAGGGTGGAGCAGGCTGCCGTCCCCAGCAGGAACAGCAGCAGGATCAGCATTCTACTTTGCATCGGGAAACTCGCTGATCCGGTCCTGGAAGGAGGCGGGACGGTTGCTGGAGGGGGTGATGCCGGAACGCAGGATGGGATTGTTGTTCAGGGCTTCCAGGGTATGTTTGGCCTGGCCCAGGGTGTCGTTCAGATTGTTGATCAGGATGCTCAGTTGGGGTGAATTGCTCTGCAGCGAACCCAGCAGTTGCGCCGTGGCTTCCAGGCTTTGATGGAGGGCGGTCAGAGATTTGCTGAGCGGCTGGATCAGCAGATCCAGGCAGGGATCGATCATCTTCACGATCAGACCCTCCGGATCACTGAAATTGGCTGCGATCTTGTTGATCTGGATCAGCAGTGTGTCCAGCCGCACCATTTGCTGATTCAGGCTGCCGCTGATGTCCGCCACATTGTTCAAAGTGCGGAAAACAACGCCGGCATCGGCATTGCCGTCCCGGTTCAGGTTGGCGGTGAACACGCTCATCTCGGCAAAGATGCTGTTCATTTCTGCCAGCAACTGGTCCAGCTCCTCTGTGGCATTAGCCACATTGAACAGCGTTCGGGCCAGCGTGCCCTGGTCGGCATTGTTGTCCCGGTTCAATTCAGTGGTGAGTTTGTGGATGTTTTCAATGATGCCGGTGATGGGGTCGCCCGCTTCCGGAGAAATGGTTTTCAGCAGAGCCCTGCCTTCCGGAAAATCGGAGGAAGGCACAAAGCTCTCCGGCGGCAGGAGTTCTTTGGACAAGGGATCGCAGATATATTCCAGGGTGGTCATGTTGGTGATGGGTATGGTGATGCGCAGAATGGCAGAGGGATTCACCATGATCTGCCGGTAGCGCTTCAGCACATAAAAGACCACCCGGATGTTTCCGCTCTCGGTAAGCTCATATTCCTTCACCTTGCCGATCTCAAAACCTTTATACAGGATCGGCGTCTGCCGTGAAATACCGGTGGCATTCTGCAGCATGGTGGTGTAGAGGTATTTCTTTTCGAACAGATTTTGCTTCAGGGCAATGAAAACTGCCACGATGATCAAAAGTGCCAGCGGGATAACCACGAAGGCATAGACTATCTGTTTGGTGTGCTTTGTCTTATAGCTCATATAATTAGTTTTCTCCAAACTGCTGGTATCATTTTCCAATACTCAAATTCTGTCAAGCTTTTGCTGCAGGTGCCTTTGCGGAAGGGGAAAATGGAGTGGAAGAAGGCAGAGATTTCGCTTGCTCTACACACAACATAGGCTGTGAAAAAAGCCCGGAGGGCGAAACAACCATAGCCCAGGGTGGAGCGTAGCGGAACCCTGGGGAAGAGTGATCATAATTTTTTTCAAGCCCCGGAGGGGCG
>CAZVXK010000140.1:0-6462 GCA_964631665.1 uncultured Candidatus Cloacimonadota bacterium
TTACGGATTAACTCCGTAATGACTCCGTAATGATTCCGTATTGCTAATGGGAGCGGAGTCTGCAAAACTTGATTATGCGGCATGTTGGTCAGCCGTCTGTCTGCGGATTGGAGTTTCAGATTGAAGAGTACTTTCAGCCCTTGCAAAGAAATTGATTGACCCTGCTCATTCTTTGATTATAATATCACTAAATGCCAAACAAAGGACATACCATGAAGATCTCCGCCAATCCCCTGCTCAGCTTGAACAGCAGGCACCGCCTCAATGCCATACCCTTTGACGAGATACAGACAGAGCACTTCCTTCCTGCCATCCAGGAAGCCCTTCAGGAAGCCCGGCAGGGCATCGCTGCTATTAAAAGCGACCCTGCGGAGCCGGATTTTGACAACACCATCCTGGCCTTGGACCAGAATGGCGAGCTGCTGGATCATGTATCCACCATCTATTTCAATCTGTTATCCGCCGAATCCGATGCTCAGTTCAAGGCCCTGGCACAGCAGATCTCCCCCCTGCTGGCGGAATTTCAATCCCAAGTCTCCACCGATGCCGAAATCTTTGCCCGGGTGAAACAAGTGTATGATGACCTGGTAGCGGGCAAAGCACAACCCACGCTGCCGGATGACCTTTCCGACCGGGAGCAGTTAGTGGCGGCGGAGCGCTTCCGCCTGACCGACCGCACCTATCAGGGCTTCATCCGGGGCGGGGCCTTGCTGGATCCCGCCGGGAAAAACCGCCTCACCGAGATCAATATGGAAGCCTCCAAACTTGGACCCCGCTTCAGCGATAATGTGCTTTCCGCTACCAATGCCTTCGAACTTTACATCACTGATCCCACTGAGGTGGAGGGGATGCCCGCCGGCGTGCTGGCTGCCGCGGAACACCTGGCCCGCCAGAAAGGCAGGGAAAGCGGTTGGGTGTTTTCCCTGCAGCCTTCCAGCCTGATCCCCTTTCTCACCTACTGCCGGAATCGGGAATTGCGCCAAAAGCTGCAATCCGCCTATGCTTCCCGCGCCTACAAGGATGAGTTTGACAATCAGGACATCATCAAACGCCTGATCGAACTGCGCCAGGAACGGGCAGCCCTGCTGGGCTTTGACACCCATGCCGATTTTGTGCTATCCGACCGCATGGCGGGGTCCCTGTCCGCGGCGCAGGAGTTTTTGGAAAGCATCTATGCAGTCGCCTTCCCGGCGGCGCAAAACGAGATCGCCGAAGTGGCGGAATTTGCCCGTAACGAAGATGGCTTGGAAGAGCTCAGGCAATGGGATCTGAGCTATTACTCGAACAAGCTGAAGGAAAGGCGCTATGCCTTCGATCCCGAGGAATTGCGCCCCTGGTTCAAACTGGAAAACGTGCTGGATGGCCTCTTCGTCCTTGCCCGGAAGATTTATGGCATCAGGGTGAAACAGGTGCGCGACCTTCCAGTCTATCATCCCGATGTCAGCACCTGGGAAGTGGAGGATGCCGATGGCAGCTATCTGGGATTGATGTATCTGGATCTCTTCCCGCGTGAGACCAAACGGGGCGGAGCCTGGAAAACTTCCTACCGCAAACAGGGCTTGCACAAACAGGGAATGCAGAGACCCCACGTGTCCATCGTGGCTTCACTTACACCCTCCACTCCTCAGCAGCCCTCATTACTGAGGTTGGAAGAGGTGCGCACCCTGTTCCACGAATTTGGCCATGCCCTGCACACCCTGCTGGCAGATGGCTATTTTAAAGGGCTTTCGGGCACCAGCGTGTTATGGGATTTTGTGGAATTACCCAGCCAGATCATGGAAAACTGGCTGCTGGAAGACGAGGCATTGAGCCTTTTCGCCAGGCACCATCAAACCGGTGAACCCCTGCCTAAAGAACTGTTGGACAAAATGATCGCCGCCAAGAACTTCCAGGCCGGCATCATGAATGTGAACCAACTGCGCTATGGAATGCTGGATTTTGCCTGGCACAGCACCCCGGCTGCCCAGATCGGTGATGTGGATGAGTTTGAACGGCAGGCCACCCAAAGGGCGCAACTCCTGCCCCGCACCGAGGGCAGCAACATTTCCTGCTCCTTTGCCCACATCTTCGCCGGAGGCTATTCCGCGGGCTATTATTCCTACAAATGGGCGGAAGCCCTGGAAGCTGATGCCTGGAGCTTGTTCAAGGAAAAGGGCATCTTCGATCCCCAAGTGGCAAAATCCTTCCGGGAGAAGATCCTGGCTCGCGGCAATGCCTTCCATCCCATGGAACTGTTCATCGCTTTCCGCGGCAGAAAACCCGATCCTCTGGCCCTGCTGCGCCGGGATGGGTTGGTGGAGTGATTAGTGATTAGTGCTGCGCAGGAGGTATGGTTTGGTTGAAATGTTCGGATTGATCAAGTCTGGGTGATATCATATACACTGATACCCCGCCTCTGAATATAATCAATTACGGCAGGATCATCAAGACGGGCAAAATCAAGCAGATCGACCTTCCAAGGCAGGTCGAGCTCTTCCACAGCCACTGCCAAACCCAGAATATCCTCATGGGATAGGTCTTCTCCGATCAGGGCCAGATCGATGTCCGAGCCGGTTTTGAAGTTTCCCATTGCATGAGAGCCAAATAGTAATATTTTACGAACTTTGGGACTGGAACCAACGGTACGGATGATCCTGTCCCAAATCTCCTGATCGATGCCATGATCAAGCATATCGCTATTCGGCAGCCAACTCGTTGAGATAATTGATCAGATCTTTGAACAACCCATGATAGGTCTCCCGGATTTCTTTCAGGAGGTCCTGGGCGATGGATTCATTATAGGTGTGGGAGCTCAGCTTCCTGCTACTCAACATTTTAAGCCAGGACAAGCCATCGCTGATCACCCCTTTCTGGAAGGCAAGCCTGATTGCTTCACGGCTACCGATGATACCATTTTCCCCCTGATATTCCAGCAGGTCTTTCAAGGTATTCCAAGCCAGTTCGGATGTGAATTCAAACATCTGGATGATCCCGGCTCGCTCAACCTCGCTGGGCTGGCTTATCTGCAAGGCTTGATCAAGCTTTGAAAACGCTTTCTTCAAATTCGCAAAGCGTTGCAGCCATCTGATATCCGTGTTCATGGGCACTGTCTCCTTTTTTTCCTTATTACTTTGAATAAATATACCGTCAAGGAAATTCTGAAGGAATTAGATTTCTCTGCTGGAAAATGCCTGGCTTGTCACTTCAGAGACAGGATATACCATGATCAGGCTTATTACAGCAGAATGTGTGTCTTTCCCAAACAATAAACCCCGGTTATCATACCGGGGTTTGGCTTATCTTGGTTATTCAGAGTTTATTCTTTATTCTCTTCGGGCTCCACAGAGACAAACTTCCTGCCTTCTTTTCTGGTCTCGAATTTCACGTATCCATCCACCAGGCTGAACAGCGTGAAATCCCTGCCGATGCCTACATTGGCGCCGGGATGGAACTTGGTGCCCTTCTGGCGCACGATGATATTGCCGGCCAGCACTTTCTCGCTGCCGAATTTTTTCACGCCGCGGTATTTGGGATTGCTGTCCCGTCCGTTGCGGCTGCTTCCAACACCTTTTTTATGTGCCATGATTCACCTCTGAAGCCCGGATATCGGTTACTTTCACATTGGTAAACTGCTCGCGGTAACCTTTCTTCACGCGGTAGCCTTTGCGGCGTTTGGCGTGATAGATCACCACTTTCTTTCCTTTTCCGTGTTCGATCACTTCTGCCAGAACTGCAGCGCCTTCCACTACGGGGGTACCGATTTTGATCTCCTCTTCATCACGAAGCAGGAGAACTCGGTCAAACTCAAGGGTCTGACCCGGTTCCGCCGTATTCAGCAAGGGAACGCGCAGTACGGCGTTTTTTTCAGCCCTGAACTGAAATCCTTTAATTTCTACGATGGCGTACATCTGTTTCTCCTATTTTTGGCATGAGAATTCATAAATTTTGGCAGGGGGATATTCGTCAAGCACTAATTTGGGTTAATGGTTAGTGGTTAATGGTTAATTCTGCGCCAGAAGCGAAGCTGGGTGGTGTAGTAATGGATAAATAAGATCAAGTGCGCAGCTCCCTCTTCTCTCATTTCTTTTCTCTTCTCTTTTCTTTTTTTTCTTCCTCTTCTCACATTTTCCCTTACCCCCCATCCCTTGGCGCAGCATTAACCATTAACCATTAACCACTAACCCAAAAAAAACCGCCCCAAGTTCATCACTCGGGGCGTGGTGTATGTCTTGCTGAGGAGGGGGATTATCTGTGGTGCTGGGTCTTGGGTTTAGTGGTTTGGTTCTTATGTTCGCCGCAGTCTGCGCAATCGTCGCAATCACGTTGCTGGTGCATTTTCTGCATGCCCTTGTGCTGCTGACAATCATGCATTCCGGGGCCCGGTCCCATTCTCTGTTTCATCCGGTGCATCATCATGGCCCTGTTTTGGAGCCTGGGCATGAACATGTCCCGGGCTTTCAGTTTCTGTTCTGCGGTTAGTTCTTTCAGCATGTCCTGCATATGGTCGATGCGGGCATGAGCCCGAGCCAGTTTTTTGTCATAAAGCTGTTTGGTCAGTTCTTTGGCCCGGGAGTAGTTCTCATCTTTGAGGGCTTGTTGGATGTCGATCTCCAGGTTTTCGATCTCGGCATTAATGGTGTTCATCCGCTTCTGGAACGCGACGCGTTTCTCATCGAACTTCTTCAGTTGCGCTTCGGTGAGATTCAGTTCCCTGATGCGGCCTTCCCCGGGTCCCTCATCCACGAGGCGGGGTTTGAGGTTCGGATTGTCGGTAACTTTGGGTCCCGGAATGACCTTCGGATTGGTGGTGGCATTTTGTGCCAGCAGGATTCCCCCCGCCAGCAAAAGGGCGAGGGTAAGTATCATCAGTTTTTTCATCTGGGTCTTCTCCTTGTTCGGTCTTTTCTATTTTGCATATCTTCCAAACGCCGGCTGAAGTGTTGGTTGGCTTCCTCGGCGTTCATGGTTTTGCGGAATTCGATCATCTTGTTGCCCAATCCGCGTTCCAGTGCGCACTGGGCTTCGATGGAACAGTCAATGATCTGGTTGATTTTAGCTTCATCGATGGGGTCCTTGGCCAGCTCCAGCATCAGTTCTCGTTTGGCTTCCTGGAAGTTATCTCTCAAAACCCGTGTGCTGTCATCATCCATCATTTTCCAGCGTTCACCGAAATCTCTGAATCCAGGGTGTGGCCCGGGGGGTGGCAAACGGTGGTGGTAAGGTGGATGGGGGCGGCCAAAACGCAGATAGAGAAAACTGCCGACCATTGCCAGATTGAAGGCAACTGAGATCAGAAGCAATATGATCAGCCAGCGTTTATTCATTGTAGCCTCCATTGTTGGAGTCCAGATCCATCAGCAGGCTTTCGCCGAAACTGGCAAGCTCATAGCTTTCAGTGGATTGGGTGGCCTCTGTGGCATAGGTTTGGGTGTTTGCAGCATAGGCTTTCACACCCATCAGAGCGCCCACATACAGACTGACAGCCACTGCCAGCAGGGCGGGAATGGTTTGCAGTTTCCAGCGCCGGGCAAATCCGATGCGCTGCGGTTCATGCTGGCTGGCCTGATGCAGAATGCGTTGATGCAACCACTCCGGAAAGGCTGCCTCAGGAGCCATGCCCAGCATCTGGTTCAGGGTTTTTCCTGCATCATAATAGCTTCGGCAGGAAGGACAACCCTTCAAATGCAGCTCCGCCATGGGGATAAGCCCCTCCTTCAGCTCGCCGTCGAGCATCAGGTCAAGGTAGTGTCTTGCTTTGCTGCAGTTCATGGTTTCCTCATTGGCCGGCAATCGCTGTGCCGCCTGTGTTTTAATGTCATAGTTTATACTCCCTGCCCGGCTCTATCCTTCAACAATTTTTTGCGCAGTTGTTTCTTTGCCCGCACCAGCAGCGATTCCACCGCTTTCAGGCTGATGCCCAGTTGCAGCGAGATTTCTTTGTAGCTAAGCTTTTCATAATATTGCAGATGGATCACGGTGGCCAGCTTGACCGGCAGCTCGGAAAGGGCTTGTTTCAAGGCGGAAAAGTCCGGTTCCGGATCGGGTGCGCTGCGGTCGGGAAGGTGTGCAAAGGATTGGGGATCGAGGCTCAGATAGCGGTTTTTCTGCTTCAGGAAGGTCATGCTTTTATTGTGGGCAATCCGGTATAAATAAGATACGGCGGTGGCAGACTCCACCCGGTCTATATGCTCATAGAAACTCAGGAAGGTCATCTGCACCACATCGTTGGCGTCGTTGTCATTGCCTAAAAGGGTCAATAAATAGTGGTAAATCCGCTTTTCATTGTCCCGCAGGAACTGCTCGAACTGTTCCTTTTTCATTCAATCTCCACCTCAATCATACCGGATTGGCATGTGTTCCTGCAAGTTTTGTACCAGATTCAGAATTAGCTGGCATGCCAATGCTCCAGAATTCTATCAGAAGTAGCTAATCTTCGGATGAACATAGCATTGGGGTCATCTTTCCGCTTGCAGTGAATTCCTC
>CAZVXK010000141.1:0-6456 GCA_964631665.1 uncultured Candidatus Cloacimonadota bacterium
CTGTTAACTTGTTAACTCGTTCACCCGTTAACCTACTTCAGCAGCAGCATCCTCCCCGTTTCACAGTGGTTGCCGGCGATGAACCGGTAGAAATAGATCCCGCTTGCCTGCGGGCGGTTGGCGTCGTCCGTGGCGTTCCAGACCAGCAAATGATCGCCGCTCTCGAAGTCGGCATCGACCAGGCGCCTTACTCTCTGGCCTTTGACATTATAGATCTCGATGACCACCGGTCCCCGTTTGGCCAGCGAGAAGTGGATGGTGGTTTCCGGATTGAAGGGATTTGGGTAGTTTCCATGCAGCCTGGTCACCGGGGGGGCTGGGTCGTCAACGCCGACTCCGGTATAGGTGAATTCAAGGGTTGCGGGCTCGGATTCCCCCGTGGGATAGATAGCTTTCACTCCCGCCAGATAGGTGGTGTTGGGAACCAGGCCGGCATAGGTCCACGCCAATTCCTCCGTGTTGCCGACCAGGGCTCCATCCAGGTAAACATCATAGCTGTCGGGATAATAGTCGTAGGCGGAGGTTGGGGCCGACCAGATCAAGGCACCCGTTTGGGCATTGATGGATAGATTCATCGGCGGCTGCAAGGGCAGTATCTGAAGCGTGAAATCGATACCCGTGGTAGTGATACCTGAGGTGACCGCCACATTGGAGACCGGATCGGCGTGGTAGCCCGTAAGGGAAGCGAACACGGTGTAAGTGCCCGGCTCCAGGGTCAGCAAATAATCCCCGTCCTGATTCGGGCTGGCGGTGGCAGCACCGGCAGTGACAACAACCTGGGTGACGACGCCGGGGCCTTCCGGGATCGATACGTTGCCGGAAACAAAACCGGGATCGGGCGGGCTTACCGGACCACCGGAGAAGCAGCGGATGGTGCCGTTTCTGCCGCCCACGATCATTTCTTTGGAATTGTCCCCCGTCACATCTGGAACTGCACCGATGGCGTCGACAGGGGTGCCGGTCCAGATGGTGGAAAGGATGGTGCCGTCGGTGGCGTCGATGAAGTAGGCGGCGTTGTTTTGATAGAGGGTTCCCACAAAGAGGTCGTTGATGCCGTTCCCAGTGAGGTCGCCAGCGTTGGCTAGGTACCAGGCGTTGTCGGCAGTGCTTTGGGACCAGAGGTATTGGCCCGTCTGCCCGCTGATCACCGCTGTGTGGGGGGAAACATGGCCGATCGCGATGTCCCGGTAGCCATCCCCATTGACATCTTCCAAAACTTCAAGCTGCATCACCAGAGAAGCGCCGGTCGAGCCCGACCACAGCGTTCCGCCGTTGGTGGCATTCAGGGCATAGTAATTTCCGCTGCCCATGAAGGAACCGACCATCACGTCCGGTATGTTGTCGCCATTGAGGTCATCGATCTGGGCCAAAGCCCAGACGGAAGTTCCGGCGGGATTGACAGTCCACACGATCGCTCCCGTGGCGCCATTGATGCCATGCACGCTGGCTTGGGACTCCGCTTCGTTGGAAGCCCCGGCGATGACGTCGGGCACTCCGTCGCCGGTGAAATCGGCAACGCTGATCACGGAAAAGGCGGGGCCCCCGGCATAGCGTTCCCAGATCATTGTCCCGGTGGCGCCATTGAGCAGGAAGATCCGTTTCGGGCCGATGTTGTTTGAATCATCTCCGGTTGCCGCCAAAACGTCCGGAATCCCGTCATTATTGTAATCGCGCCGGGCATCGACCTGGTAGACCCATCCACCATTCCCATAGATATTGGTGTTGAAAGTCCAGAGCGGGGTCCCATCTTTGCCGGAAAGGGCTCGGACGGAACGGTCTCCACCGGTGGTCCCCACCACGACGTCCTGAATGCCGTCACCATTGAGGTCGCCGCTGATAAAAAGGCTCCGATAGGTATATACCGCCCCTGAATAGATATAATGCTCCCAGATCACATCCGCTGTGCCGCTGGAATTTCCATTGTATGCCCTTACATAGTAGTCTTCGCCGCAGGCGACCACATCATCGAGCCCATTGCCCCAGATATCAGGGATGGATTTGATGGCGCGGATGTTGTTGGAAGTTCCGGGCAGGATCTGATATTCCCAAAGCAGAGCACCCATGGAGAGGTCCACCGTCTGCCCCCATCCGGTCAGATTGACTGTATATTGCGGAGTTTCAGTGTCGTTGCTGCCAATGACGGCAGTGGAGGAGATCTGCCCCAACGCGCTGGGCGAGAACCAGATCCGCAGGTCATATTCCTCCCGGACGGACAGGGTCAGGGGCAGCAGGACCGAGCCATCGATGTAAAAATCGGGATTGGAGAAGCTGATGCTGTTGATCTGAAGGTTCGTCATGCCCTGATTGCTCAGAGTGAAGAACCTGCCGGTATCCGCATGCAACCTTACCTGGCCATAGTCCTGGCTTGGGGGCGAAACGTCTATGTGCGCAGTGGGGCATACCCCATATCCGGACAGGGCGATTGTTTGATTTGGTGTGATCGGATCGTTGGAGTGGATGGTCATGGTGTCCGAATATTCGCCCCAGGCATCAGGGGAGAACGAGATGGTCACGACAGCGCTTTCATTTTGTTCCAGGGTTACAGGTAGCGTGGCATTGGAGGTGAAAGCGCCGGTTAAAAAGGAGATGTTGCTGATGATCAGATCGCCTGTCCCGGAATTGGAGATGGTCAGATCTGCTGTTGCCGTTTGGTTAAGTATCACGTTGCCAAAGTCATGGGCATTGAAGGAAACATTGATCACCGGTGTCCCGGTGCCGGTCAGGTCCACTTTGTAGAGCGTGCTGGCGCCGCTTAACGGCCCGGCCACATACCACAGATATGTCCCGTCATAGGCAATTCCCGCGGGACGCTGTGTTTCCGAGGGGTGGCTTTCCAAAAGCACCCCCGCCTGGGTAACCTTGTAGATCATATAGGCATTGTAATCCACGATCCAAAGATTTTCGCCTTCCTTGCAGATATCCCAGGGTTGAGCGTTGGGAGGCGTGAATTGAGCCAGAATGGTTCCGGTGGGAGTCACTTTATATACCGTTCCGGGGTCGGGATAATAGGTCATGACCCAGAAGTTGCCATCGTCATAGGCAATTCCGGACATGTAATGATCCGGCAGATTGAACTGGGATATGACAGTTCCGGTGAAATCAAGTTGCAGGGCATAGGCAGGGGTTGTGGACGCAGTGGTGTGGTCGGTGATCCAGAGATACTGGCCGTCATAGGTCATTCCATAGCTGTCATTTATGGACGGATTGTCAAAAAGAAGAGTTTCCTGGCCGGTTGTGGGATCGAACCGGAAGACCCGTCCTCCATTGGCTCCGTAGATGCCATAATAGAGAAAGGTACCGTCAGAGGCCAGACCGGAGGCTTTGCCGGTGATCGGATAGGATGCCACTATCGTCCATTCAGCGAATGCCAGACAGAGCGATAGCAGCAGCAGGGTTGTAACAAAAAAGCATTTCATGATAACCTCCATTATCTGTTCCTTGCATTGTTACAGTATGATCTCGTACAACTTACTGCATATATACAGGCAGCATTCCTGTCAATCATTTTTTTACGGGAGGATGTAATAAAGGCCATGGAGACTGTGGTATCGCACTACGGAAACCAGCCGGCGTAATGTTTCAGATCGGAGCTTGAAGGGCGGATTAGCCAGCCGCTTTCCGGCTCAGCATGGGGGCAATATCAGCGAAGATAGTGCTTTTCCCATCCCTGATTCTGTTCTTTTTCGATATCAGTGAGAACGGAGGAGAATGAGGGGGAGGAGGGAATTTTTCAACGAGAAAGGAGGAAAGAGAAGGGGGCAAGCTGCCCCGGGGAGAGGAATGTCAGGCATCTTGCCTGACCAAGTTCTTGTTTTCCATCTTCCAGCTTCTTGATCTGTAGATCGGGATCATTTCCATTGAAGTGCCTGATTTTTCAAGCAGAATATCCCTGATTACGCAGATATACTCTTGTAATAAGGGCCTTATTACGTGGATATCTTTGTGTGACAGGGGATGATCCCAGGATCCATTGTGCTCACATTCGGCTATCTTGGTGGACGGCACTGATCCCGGAGAAAGAGCTGTCCAGTAAAAAAACTTGACGCAGACAGGACTGTCCCTGAAGTGGGCTTGGATGGTTGCCTTGGAACCGGGAGCCAGCGGGAATACAATAAATATGCTAAAATAACCGGGCGATGAGCCCCAACCACAAGCCATAGGAGTACTCAGATGAAACATGCAATACTTATAATAGCGTTGCTTACGACCCTGTGCGCTGCCAGCGGAGAAGTATCCGGATTGCTGGATTCCGCCTGCAAGTATCTGGATGCCGTCGGCACAGAAACCTTGAATGATTTGCGAAACCTGGCCATGGGCAGTGAAGCCCGGAGCGGCAAATGGGAGATTATCAAACCCGGATTGGCCAAACTGGGCGAAAAACGGCCCGGTGTATGGTTCTATGTGCTACCGGATGGGAACTATTTCAGCGTTGACCGGGATTATACTAACCTGAATCTGAGCGACCGGGGCTATTTCCAAAGTCTGTTTGCCGGCAAGGAAGTGCAGGGCTATCCGGTTCACAGCCGCTCAACCGGCAGAAAATCGCTGGTCTTTGCCGTCCCCATCCTGCTGGAGGACAAAACGGCGGCTGCCCTGGGCGCCTCCATCTTTCTGGATGAACTGCATGCGGCATTCTCACGGGATATTTCTTTCCCCGAAGGCTACACCTGGTTTGTGGTGGATGTGGAGGGCAACACCCTATTGGACCGGGAGCCGGAATACATGCTGATGAACGCTATCACCCAAGGCGGTGAATCACTGGCGGGAGCGATCCGCAAAGTGGTGCAAAATCAAAGCGGCAGTATCAGTTACGATCTTGCCGGCATCCCGCGGGAAGGGGTTTTCCAGAAACTGCCGTCCCTGAATTGGTGGATGATAAGCGTCAAGAGAGAGGTTTCCGATATGCAGATTCCGGAAAAGCTGGAACTCTCCCTGAAGCAGTTTGTGGCAGAATTGCAGACCAGCCTGAAAGATCTGGACGGCGTCATGATCCAGATATTAGCTGGGCCAAACCTCACCTGGGATTCCGAAGCAAGTATCCGCCGGACACTGAATGAATGCCTGGACAAGCTTCCCTACATCGTTGACGCTGCTTTTGTGGACAGCCGCGGAGTGATGCTGCACATCGAACCCGGGGAGTATAAGAACTTTGAAAACACCGATATCAGCAGCCAAGCCCATGTGAAACAAATGCAACAGAGCAAGGCTCCGGTGTTCAGCAGCGGATTCATCAGCGCCGAAGGCTTCCCGGCCATGAGCATCGCCTATCCCGTGTTCGACCGGCAGGGGCAGTTTTTTGGCGCGGTCAGTTTGCTGCTGCAACCTGAACTGCTGGTTTCCAGCCTGCTCAAAAAGAGCCGCATCCCGGACGATTACGAGCTGTGGATCATGCAGACCGATGGCATGATCGTCTATGACCAGGATGCGCAGGAACGGGGTAAAATGCTGTTCAGCGATCCACTGTATGCCGGCTATGCCTCGCTTCTGGAATTGGGGCGGAAGATCAGCTCGTTTCCCCAGGGAGAGGACCATTATGTCTTCAAACTGGCCGGATCTGATGAAGATGTAGTGAAAACAGCCACCTGGGATACGGTGAAATTGCATGGCAACGAATGGAGAGTTGTATTGACCCAGCCCCAGAAATGAGGCAGAGGGAGGACAGCGGTGGAGAGAAAAGATCTGAGGGTGGAAAGGTGAAAAGGTGGAAAGGTGGAAGGGTGAAAAGGTGGAAAGGTGCAAAGGATGGCGCAGCGAGAGGATCGTCAGGCGTCTCGCCTGACCTTGGGTGTTCGTTCCACTTCTTTTTTTACCACAGAGGCATAGAGCCACAGAAGCACAGAGAAAAAAGAGTATTTTTTAACAATGAGACATGAGGAAGATGAGGGATGAAAGTGGAAAGGTGCAAAGGATGGCGCAGCGAGAGGAATGTCAGGCGTCTCGCCTGACCTTGGGGGTAGGTTCGAATAACAGATAAGCCCTGCCAGGGGCGACATATTTATAGCGATATGTGCATAGCGAAGCGAAGCCCCTCGAGCAAGGGCTTGATATTGGACACAGCCCCTTATGGGTGACACAACCTTTTGCCATTCATTGTGTTGACCTCAGGTGCCGCCCTTCCAGGGCTTGAATGTCAAATTTTACCACCTTACCCCAGGGTTCCGCTGCGCTCCACTCTGGTCTATGTTTGTTTCACCCCTGCCGGGGTTTTTCACAGCCTCTGAATCCGGTGTTCCGTTCCATCCCCTGCGCAGCTTCCTTTCCACTTTTCCACCCTTCCACCTTTCCACCTTTCCACCATTCCACCCTTCCACCTTTCCACCCTTCCACCGGCCCCTTTTAACCATTCTCCATCTTGCTCCCATTAGCAATACGGAATCATTACGGAGTCATTACGGAGTTAATCCGTAATGACTCCGTAATGATTCCGTATTGCTAACGGGAGCGATGGCTGGGAGG
>CAZVXK010000142.1:0-6379 GCA_964631665.1 uncultured Candidatus Cloacimonadota bacterium
GCGAGCTCCGGTCGCCTCAGCGGTCGGCAGGCCGCTACAGCAATGACCGGCCAGGTTTGGAGAACAGTGGTAGCCTCAACAGGCAGCGCTGCTGCCTCTGCCGACCGGGAGATCGGCAGCCCTGTGGCTGGCGCATCATACGAATCGGGAGATGATGATTCGGATTATCTGTTACACGCTTTCACGATTGGTTTCACGCTGTCACGCATAAAAGTAGGCAAGCTGGCGCTGGGGAGAGGTGGATCAGGCATTTCGCCTGATGGTTCCGCCAGCTATGTTCGGCTCAGCTGGAACACTGGATTTGGAGTTTGTGAAAAAAGCCAGATGTAGTTCCCGATTAGCTCCGCAGGAGCGAAACAACTTAGCCCAAGGTAGTAACCCTGGGATCAGGAACCACCCCCAAGGGAAAAAGCCCCGCAGGGGCGACACACCAACCTAAAACCTTATTTACCAATCATATGTGCCCCCCCCCTCCAAGGCTTGAACATAAAATCGATCACCCTACCCGAGGGTTCCGCTACACTCCACCCAAGGCTATGTAGTTCCGACCATACCGGGCTTTTTTTCACGACTTCTTTTTCAGGTGTTCCTCTGCAAGCTGCAAGTTGTCATGTGTGTGTTTGAACCTTGTTCCCTGATCCCAGCGAAGCTGCCACTCGGAGGCAGAAGGGACACACATAGCTCTATCGCTGGGTGTGTTGGGGGTGATCCGTTTGTATCTGGTTTGGTGTATCAAGGGCGAGATCATCCTCCTCAGGCAAGATGCCTGAAATCCTCTGCCCCACCCTCAGGCAAGATGCCTGAGTTCCTCTGCCAAACCTCAGACAAGATGCCTGAGTTCCTCCCCCAATCCTCAGGCAAGATGCCTGAGTTCCTCCCCCAATCCTCAGGCAAGATGCCTGAGTTCCTCTGCCAACACTCAGGCAAGATGCCTGAGATCCTCTGCCCAAACCCAGGCAGGATGCCTGAGATCCTCTCCCAATCCCAACTGCATTGAAAAGCCAAGTTATAAACAAAAGACCCGGCACCTAGGCACCGGGTCTCTGTTTATATGTTTGTCTTTTTATCTATACAGTAGTTTACTCTTTACCTGTAGAAACTTACTTGGCCAACATCATCTTCTTGAGGGAAGAATACCGGCCGGCGGTCATGCGATAGAGATAGACTCCGCTGGCAGCGGTTTTGCCTTCGGCATCCCTGCCATCCCACATGATCTGATAGTAGCCAGGTGCGTCATACGTATTTTCATAGCTGCGCATCAGCTGACCCTTCACATTGAAGATCTCGATGCGGACGGATGCCGGTTCCTTCAGCGAATAACGGATGTTCGTGCTGGGATTGAAGGGATTGGGATATGCCGGCAGCAATTGGGTAACCGTGGGTGGCAGCGGTGGAATACCAGGGTCGCCGGGTTCACCGGTTACCAATACGGAGATCGGACCGAACAGGGTGGAGGCTCCACCCAGGTCAAGGCTTTCCAGCCAATAATAATAGGTGGTGTTGGTATTTACTTCCATGTCGGTGTAGTTATAGCTGATCTGAGAACCCACCGCTACGCCATATTCGCTGCTGATCACCACAGGATTGATCTGGAGGGCGGCGGAAGCCAGGTTGCTCTCCCCGCGCAGGATGTTGTAACCCAAATGATCGGTCTCGGATTGAACCACCCAGGCGATCTGGACAAACAGATCCGCCGTGAGCGTGGCAGTGAAAGAGGAAAGCTCCACCGGCAGGGTGGCGTCATAAGGGCCGAACACGATCGGGGAGGTGTCTCCACCGGTCGGATCCACAGTATTCGCACCACTGGGCCAAACTCCATCCTCATCGGTGGCGAAGGCATAGATTTCCCCAGTCTGGAACACTCGGGCCTCGATTCTCTTGATTCCGGCAAAGCCCTTGGTGGAAACTGAATTGGGAATGATCACACCCCAGGCGCCATCGACACCATCCACCTCGCTGCGGTATAGCGGATGGATCTGCGTAATACCAGACAAATCCAAACCATCGCTTTCTATCACATTACCTGCAATAGGCCTCCCCAAGCCATCCAAATTGTCATAGAGGAAGACAAAATGCTTGGGAGGCGCCTGGGACAAACCATAGGCAAGGGTTCCCTGGCTGGTATCCTCATCATTGCCAAAATTGATCACGTGGATGGAGCTAGGAGTGGTCAGTCGTTGCGCCACCGTGGTGCCATCTGCTCCATCATTGAGCATGAGACGGTACCAGACTGTATTTCCAGGTGTGAATCGGGCATTTCCGGAAGGCTCACCCATGAACCAGCCGGTATAGGCACCAGTGGCATCTGTGGTAAATTCGCCATACTGCCCTGGAGTGCTCATATTCAGGGATGTACTTCTGCTGAAGGTTCCATCCGGGGTAACAAACCAGCCAACCCCGGCACCATTCGTGGTTGGGCCGTCGGAAGCTATCACAAACATTCCAAAATAACGATAGGTGGTGTTGGGATCAAGGTTATTGATTCTCAACCGGCATGCCCAGGGAATTCGTTTATTATTGGTACCATTAACTCCTTGCATAAATTGCGGCATCTGCAACTCAGTGATGCTGGGAAGAATTGATGTGACCTCGCCATTGCAGGTAACCACTTTGTTATCCGCTCCGGGTGAACTGAGTACGATCTGCTGACCGTCATAGACGGCGATCGGCAAACCTGCCAGCAAGCGGACATAAATGGTTGTCTCGGGTACCACACCAGCTGTGGGTTCCAGAGTGATCGCACTGCTGGTATATCCAGAATCGGAAGTTTGGGAAATCTCGTAATCTGCTGGTGGAGTTATGGTGATATCTCCTGTGAGATAGTTCCCGCTGACAGTAAAGCTTTGGGCTTCTGAAGGTCCATTTTCCACCACATAGGTAAATCCGCTGAGGGTGGTTACAGAGGTATTGATGACCGGGGTCTCCGTAGCTTCCTCAATCTGGATATTGTCGATTTGCCACAATCTATAGTAGTCCACATTATAATGATACTTGAAACCCAACCATACTGAGGAACCGCTGATTCCCGTGAGGTAAACCAACCCCGAGGGAGTCCAGGTATTGATGGCTGCTGGATGCGTGAAAGCCAGTTCAGACCAGGTGGCCAGTTCTGGATTTCCAATGCCGGCATAATCGGTGGAGTAAAGCAGTTTCAGATAATTGTTCTCATTGTCTGTCCCATAGTTATACAGAGTGTTGAAAGTCATGAACACGGTGCCATAGCTGTCCAGATCGATGCCAGGCAGGATCAGCCAATCCTCCTCCAAATCTCCGGAGTTGTAGCCATTCATATAGGCATATCCACCCGCGTTATGGATCCAGCGCTTTGTATCTCCTGAAACGCTATAAACATAGCAATCTCCCAGATCTGTATCGAATGGCTCAGAATAGGGCAGGGTGGTGGTCTGGGGATCCAACACCTGATAGGATTGGACGGGAGATATGCTCCAGCCTCCCTCATTATCCTCACCATAGACCACATAATACACAATGGTGCCATGGGGTTGACCCGGTATGTCCGAATCGGTGGAATAGGTGCCTTTGGCATCCAGAGACATGGCTATGGAATTGGGATAGACATCTTCCACCGTTCCCCACAGCAACTGAACATCCTCCACAGTGCCGTCGCTGTCGGTTACATCAGCTGTAACGGAAACTGTGGTGGTGGAAGTGATATCAGCAGATGGGGTTTGGATAATATTGCTTATTACTGGAGGAATATTGCCAGCCAGTGGCTCGAATGTACCCGAGATCGTGATCGGCCCCTGCAAACCTCCTGTCCCCCCTGTACCTTCAGCATTGTACAGATAATATCTGAATCCAACTGTGCCAGTCAGATCAATATAGGAATCCCCAACCAGGAGGGAATTTCCTGTCCAACTTGAGTTCAAATCTGGATTAGTGAGTACTCCGGCTGAATTTGTCAATCCCGGATTTACTACAGCGTAATTCGACAGGATACCTGCATAGTCATCACTGCTGCCCCTCCATTGACTTTGACGGGGTCCAGTCCCACTTCTCCCAATCCCAAAAGTGATCCCAAAAACTGTAAACTTATAGCCCGGAGCGGCAGAAATCGTAAAACCAATGTACTTCTCTGGATCCATGCTGCCAGTAAAGTCATCGCTCCCATTTGTGGCACCCAAGGGCCAGTCACTTGCCCGGAAGTTACCGCTACTGGAAGTGGAAGTCACTCCAACCTTATCAATGGTCCCCATCGAAATCCCGGTGTAGGATGTTCCATTGTAGGTAAAGTTGTAAACATTCCCTTCACTACCAAAGGTATAAGTAGCTTCGAAGGGTGTCTGTGCGAAAACGAGCCCCATCGCAAACATCAGCGACAGGACAATCACGAGCTTTTTCATGATTCCTCCCATGAATTTTTTATTCTTGTTGCAAGATCATAAACTGACTGAAAACAACGATAGCGAGCACCAGATATTTGGCAAGTTTTTTTTCCCTTTTAGTAGAAATTTCTTTTAAGACATTATCCATCAATATGATAGAAATCTCACCAAGATCAGTGTGATGGACAATGCCCAAACCTGAGCAGATATTATCTCTTCTATTGAATATTGGTTTGATCCCTCTGTTCCTCTATCTGGTTTGATATAATTGAAAGAGGTCCTGCAGCCTGAAGATCAGGCAGGATGTCTGTGTTCCTATCCTTCGTATCGGGCGAGACGCCTGAGATCCTAATCCCTGCGCAGCTTATCTTTTCTCTATTCTCTATTCTCTTTTCTCTCTCTGAAGCCAATCTCCATTCCTCTGTTTTAAAAAGAAGACCCGGCACCAAGGCACCGGGTCTGTTTATCTGTATGACTTGTTTTCTGTTTAGCTAATCAGCTCACTTGACCAGCACGGCTTTGCGGATAAAGCTCTCCCTGCCGGCATTCATCCGAACATAGTAAACTCCCGTGCTGCACTCCCTGCCGTCGTTGTCCCTGCCGTTCCATTGGATGCGGTAATTTCCGGCATCCCTGGAGCCCAGATCAAAGGAGCGTACCAGCTGCCCGCGGGAATTGTAGATATTGATCTTCACATCGGCGCTGGTGGCAAGGCTGAAGGGTATGAAGGCATCCGGATTGAAAGGATTGGGATAGATGGCTTTCAGTTCGGTTACCACTGGAATATCCGGAGTGGGATTATCACCTCCGACAGAAAAATGAACCGATACCGGACCGTGGAAGGCGCTGGCTCCGCCAAAATCCAGATTTTGCAGCCAGTAATAATAGGTGCCGTTGTCATAGAGTTCGCTGTCGGTGAACACATAACTCTGCTGCTGCGAAGTGTTGGTAGCCGGGATCATCGGACTGATCATCTGCGCCAGACTGAGATCGTTGCTCAGGGCACGATAGATGTAGTAACCCAAAACTCCCGTTTCGGACTGGGTAACCCACATCAGATTCACGAAATTCTCGGCTGAGATGGTGGCGGTGAAGGAAGAGAGGACGATGGGAAGGGTAAAATCCCAGAAATTATCCGGGATTGTCAGCCAGTTGTCACTGAACAACCAATTAGTCTCATTCCCGATCGAATAAAGGATCTGGGATTGTGTTCCGGCCATCTCCGAAATGTTGTAATACTGATTGTCATACTCCGTGCTGAAAGCTATGGCTGTATACCCATCGGTCAAACCAGCGGGTAGATAGGAGGTATTTGATGTTATTGAGCCTGAGGTAACCCAAGGGGTGGTTGATAAGGCATAGATGAAATTGGGAGATGAGCTTGATCCCTGATAGGCGATCAATTGGTCTCCAGCAGTGGCAAACGCGGGACTTCCGGAGATTGAAACTGACCCACTTGATGCTATCCAAGGGGAGCCAGCTGTAACAATCACCACAGATAACGCAGCGATTTTTCCGCCCGGAGCAGTCCAGGTGACAGTGCCTTCACTAGTACTCAGTGCTGATGAATCGTTCCATCCATTATCCGTGAAATTGATCTCGGTCCCTTCGCTGATATCCACCAGCGTCACAAAGGCAAACTGGTCTGGTGTATCGGTTTGGTAGGCAATTATAGCAATATCGCCAGGAGACAATGTGGAAACGGTCAAAGTGCTACCAGAGGTTTGAGGAACAGTACCATCGGTCTTGTAATCTATGTTCGAACCACTGTTGGTATAGGGGAAGATCTTGAAATAGTAGGTGGTTCCCGGATCAAGATTCGAAAAGGTGTAGGTTTGCGTCCCTTGTGTAACATTGCGTACCAAAGCTCCGTTTGATTCAGGGGTTTCATCGGAGGGAGCAACAATGTCATCGAAATCTACTGAACTTCCTTTGATCAGATATCCGTCTGGCGTAACTTTAGCCGCGTCTGTCCAAGTTAAGGGCACCTTTGAAGCAGTCGTTGTTCCTGTGGTAAAATTCGTTACATGATT
>CAZVXK010000143.1:0-6317 GCA_964631665.1 uncultured Candidatus Cloacimonadota bacterium
GCCAGCAGGCGCCACACCCGGTAGCCGAGCAGCACGCGGTCGCCATCGTCCGGGGTTTCCAGGACAGGTTCCTGCAGCCTGGGGTTGTCCACCAGGGCACGGCTGGCCGGGAGGTTCGGATGCACGGTGCGGGCAAAGCCCTGTCCGGAGGCGCTGCGGGTGGTGAATTCATTGGTGTCGAACTTCAGCACGCCGGTGGGGGTGCCGATCACGATGTCGTCAATGAACCAGACATACCACAGGCCATCGTTGGAAGGGCCGTCCACAGCCTGCCAGGCGAGCTTGATGGGCTGGCCGGCATAGGCGGAGAGGCTGATGTTGATCGGAGTGGCATAGTAGTTCCAGCCGCCGGTCTGGGCAGTGGCGTCCCACAGCTCGGTCCAGGTGGAACCGTTGTCCGTGGATACTTTCACATAGTAGTGATCCAGATAGGTGCTGCCCAGATAGACATAGCTCCAGAAGTTGATGGTGGCGGAAGGCGGGCAGGTGAATTGCGGAGTGATCAGCCATTCATCCTGATGGCCATAATCCCACCACAGGGCGGCCTGCCAGTCTCCACCATGCGGGGGAACCTCAGGTGTCAGAGCCACTGTGCCGATGCGGCACCAGGTGGGATAGACGCCCGTGGTTCCGGCAGGGCCAGTGTTGGTGATGACCTGGGTCCAGTCGGTGGGCGGGAATCCGGTGCCTTCAAAGCCTTCGGTGATACCGGTGGCGCCGGGATTGGGAGCCTGCCAGTTCACGATCACCTGGGTGAAGTCCACATTCTCAGAGGCTTCCACACCATAGGGCGGATAGGCCATCTCGTTCACGATGATGTCTCCCATGTTCAGGTTCGTGGTGCCCACCACAGCCTGGCCGGTTGCCTGTTGGTAACCAACGGCGTTGGCAACATAATCATAGGTGTTGCTTGCATATACATCGTTTATGGTGAATTGGCCCTGGGCGTTGGTGGTGGCAGTGTAGGTGTCATAACCAGTGAGGGTGATGGTGGCATCGGGAAGGCCAACTGTGGGTTGGTCGCTGCCCACAATGCGCCCGGTTACGGTAACCTGCGGCAGAATCGCCAGGTTGAAGTTCTGGACGGTGTTCTGATCTTCCACAATGGTCACGGTGTGGGTAACGGTGCCATAACCGAATTTGGCGGCCTGCACCTGTTGCTGGCCGGCGGCAACATAGGGGAAGGTGTAGGTTCCATCTGCTCCGGTGGTGAAGGACAGGTTCGTGTTGACCACGCTAACCGTGGCGCCGGAAAGGGGAACGTTGCCGGGTCCGAACACCGTTCCGCTCAACGAGCCCATACCCTGGGTGATGAACATGAAGGTGGTGCGGGGGAACATCCCTGTGGGAGTGGCAGCCGGCGGATTGGCGGGATCATAGGCGGTGCTGTCGCTATAGAGGTTGCGGGTGCGGCTGGGCACCGTGCCGGTCTGGGTGACGAACACATCGCTGGAGGAGTAATAGGTGGTGTCCATGGGACGCTGCACCATCACCACCAGGTTGCCGCCGCCATAGGCATAGGGCGTGGTGAGCGTGATCAGGATGTTGTTCTGGCCACTGGGATAGTTCACATTGCCGCTGAACACCGAGGTAAGCTGGGTGGAGGGTATCCAACCGGCAGCCAGGTCGGGCTGGGTGGTTTCTCCCACCCAGATATTGGTGGGCATATTGGGCAGGTTGGTGGCAAAGGAACTGTAGAACTGAATGGCAGTCAGCAGGCCGCCGATATTAAGTTCGGAGGAAAGATACACGGTCTCGAACAGCGAGTTGCGGTAGAACATGTCCACCGGCATGCGATCGGTGCTGCCGCCGGTGCCGACGGTGATGGCGACCGTCCCCTGTGCCTGGACGTCGACGGGATAGTTCGCCGTCTGGTTGTTCTGGGGGATCTCGTCGTCCACCATTTCCACCTTGCCATAGAGGTAGGTGGAGCCAATGGCGGTGGGGGTCCAGTTGATGGTGAAGGGCAATATCTGCTGCGGGGCGATGGTGGTGCCGGCCACAGAGCCGATCTCCACATTGCCTTCCTTCATCAGTTTCACCGTGTAGGTGGACTGGGTGTTCGATCCGTTGTTCTTGATGGTGATCACATAGGGCGAAGGGGCGCCCACACTGGGAGTGGTGTTTCCAGTTATGGACAGACAGCCCAGGTCATTGACCAGCGGCTGGCCGGTAATGACGATGGTGGTCTTGGGAAACTGGCCGGAAAGGGTGGCGCCGGTCGGGGGATTGTTCGGATCAAAGGTGGTGGTGTCGCTGTAGATATTCAGCGAACGGTTGGTTCCGATGGTTTGGGCGTAGAAGTTGTCCAGGGACGAGAAATAGGTGGTGTCCATGGGGCGGTTCACCATCATCACCAGGTTGCCACCCGTATAGACAAAGGGTGAGGTAAGCTGGATCTCGATGGTGTTGGCACCGCTGGGATAGTTCACGTTCCCGTCAAAGACCAGGGAAAGCTGGGTGGCAGGGATCCACGCGTTGGCGGCAAATCCCGTCTGCATGGTGGTTCCCAGCCAGATCTTGGTCGGTTTGTTGGGGAGGTTGGTTGAGAAGTTGTTGTAGAACTTCAGGGCACTGATCGTACCGCTGGCGAAGCCAAGCTCATCCTGCAGATAGATGCATTCGAAGAGCGAATTCTTCCAATACATGTCCACAGGCATGCGGGCTTGTTGATCTCCGGCGCCGATAGTCACCTCTTCTGCATTCAGAAAGGTGGCTATCATGCCCAGAACGAATATCATCACCAGGAGCAATGATAGTCTTTTCATAGGGTTTCTCCTTTTCCCATATTGATATTTGGGTTCTTTTTATACCTTGGTGTTGGGGATCGAACCACGCCCCTGAAGGCAGGCTCTCTCCCGGGTTAATTATAGACGTTTCAAAGTCTTACACGCTCTATCCCACTGCGTGTGCAGGTAATCACTCTATGTAATCTCGCAGGATTTCATCCTACTTTTATCCATACAATTGCTATGCACAATTCTGTCAAGCAGGAAATTAGCGGAGTGGCAGTTACTTGCTCAGCTGAAAAAAAGGATGGCCCGGTAGGGAAAGAATGTGGGTGAGCAGTAGAAATTGGAGAATATTGAAGCCAGCTTGCTGCCCTTTCAGCCTGTCATCGCTGATTTGGTGAGTGTTCAGCTCAGGGGTATTTCCGTCTGAAGCTTTTCATTCTCGATCCGTCGCTGCGCCAGTTTCACATACTCCGGGTTGATATCATATCCTACATAATGGCGCTCATCCCGGATGGCGGCAATGGCGGTTGTACCGCTTCCCATGAAGGGATCCAAGACCACATCTTCCTGATAGGAATAAAGTTGGATCAAACGATGGGGCAATTCCACCGGGAAAGGCGCGGGGTGCCCGACCTTTTTGGCGCTCTCGGCATTGAGGTTCCACACCGATTTGGTCCACTGGATAAAGTCTTCTTTTCCGATGGTATCATGCTTTCCCTTCCGGGTGGCTGACCGGCTGTAATCCCCTTTGGAAAAGACCAGTATGTATTCATGGATATCTCTCAACACAGGGTTTGAGGCGCTGGTCCAGCTTCCCCAGGCGGTGGAGGTGCTGGCACTGGAACCTTTGTTCCAGATGATCTCACCTCTCATGTTGAATCCGATCTCGATCATCATCTGAGAGATGTAGTCCGAGAGAGGGATATAGGGCTTTCTGCCCAAATTTGCCACATTGATGCAAACCCGTCCGCCATTGACCAGAACCCGGTAGGTTTCTCTGAAGGCGTTGCTCAGCAGGCAGAGATATTCCTCCAGGCTAAGATCTTCATCATACTCCTTGGAAACATTATAGGGAGGCGAAGTAATCATCAGATGCACTGATCTGTCCGGCAGTTCAATCATGTTCTCTGCACTGCCCAGGATGATCTGATCCAGGTATTCAGCCGGAATCTCGTTTTCTGTCTTGTCGATTACCATATTATCGTCCATGGACGAATACAGCTTGGAATCATAGAACCGTGAGGAATCATGATTGATTCTGCCAGGACTCCCGAAAGAACTGGATACTGTCCCCTGTTTGGTTATTCTTGAGCCCATAGATCCACCCATCTTTTAAATACATTGACAGTTACTTCCGGTTTCACCCAAGCAATGGCTATGGCCTGTGTTCCATTCCGTTTACAGAGTTTCTGCAAAGCAAAGCCCGTGATTTCCACTCCCCGGGGATTAGTTCCCGGTTTGGGAAGTTTCAGATAGTTGTCCACTCCCATGGCCCTGAATATTTTGATTTGTTCCTCCTTGGGAATATAATACAACGCACCCTGCTGACCCCAGCAGATGCGGGCAAAGATCAGATCACAACCCGGCGAATAGCTCCTGGTAAATCCCTGGGCACTGGCAGCATCAACTGTCCAGGATAACTTCACGCCTGAGAAACCCTTGCCGGTAACCGTAATGGTCTTGATCGATATGGGTTGCCCGAACAGCAAAACATCGGTCTCCGCTTCCGTGGCCGGGACCCTGGTATCTACATTCTCCTCTCCAAAATAGTAGATCAGCAGAGAACTCAGTATTTTCTCACGAATCGTGCCCACTTCCATACCAATTTTGCCGGCTCTGGTTGCTTCAAGATTGGCAATATGAAACAACAGTGGCAGTTTGCTTTTGATCCTGGAGCTTGTCCCCGGATCATTGAACATTTTTATCAGTTCTTGTATCATTTCGGTTCCCTTGGTTTTGCCAGTGATCAGAGATTTTCTCTTTTAACCACAGATCAATAACGGGCTTATCTGTCAATGTATTTGTTCAGACAGGAAAGCCAGAATAGGTACCTCTGCTTTATAATCAACAGGAAAATGCCCTTTCTTTGAGGGTCAGGCGAGACGCCTGACATTCCTCTTGCTGCGCCATCCTTTTCACCTAACTGACTATCTTTTCCTCTTCTTTCTCATTTTTCTCATTTCTCATTGTAAAATAATCCCTTCTCTATAAATACCACAAGATCAAACCATCCGCTCGCTTTGGCGCTTATCTTGCATTAGCTTTTAGCCAAAAAACCTGAGGAGTCTGAACATGAAACAGGCGAAAACACTCCTGATCCTGATCCTGGGATTGCTGCTGGCTGCGGCACCGCTGCTGGCGCAGGAGGGCATTCCTGAAGCCATCAGCGTGTTCATCGAGGCCTTGAACGCCCATTCCTATGAGCTGGCCGCTCCGCATCTGGGTGCAGAATTCAACATCGAGGGCGTGCCCAAAGAGTTCCGGGAGTTGGCTTTGAAGCAGATCTTTGCCCTGTTTCCCTACACCATCACAGAGCAACAGCTGATCTCAGCCAGCGCCGACGGCAAAACCTTCCGGGTGCTGCTGATCCGCACCGACGGCGAGCGGGAGATCGATTTCACACTCGATGAGGAGGGAAAACTGATGTCCACCACATTATTCCAGGCAGCGGTGAAACCGGCTTCGCAACAGCAGCCGCGTGACCTGCCCGCCTATGCCGAAGCCAGATTCGAGCTGGTTCAGAACCTGATCTTCCTTCAGGGAGAACTCAATGGCGAAAAGACGGTCTTCCTGCTGGACAGCGGCGCACCGCTGCTGGTTTTGAACAGTAAATATGAAGCCTCCGAAAATACCATCATACTGTCCCAATCCGCGGGAGTGGGCGGCAGCATCGGGGGAGTGGGAACCACACGGGTGCAGAGCTTCTCCTGGGCAGGCGGCTCCTATGCCGATCTGGATGTGATAACCATGGATCTGAGCCATCTTGAGGAAAAAATGGGCAGGAGTTTTGCCGGCCTGATCTCCATGGCGGAACTGGAACCCTTTGAAACGCATATAAATTACAAGAAGAAAACTCTCAAACTATACAGACTGGATGAGCAGGGCAACCATTCCCACAAGCTGCCCAAAGCCAAATCCGTCATCCCCTTCCGCCAGGAAGCCCACATCCCGGTGATCGAAGCCCGGATCGGAAGCTTCAAACTTAATCTGGGCCTGGATACCGGCGCCCAGTCCAACCTGCTGGACCTGGCTTATTACAATGATCTGCTGCCCCTGATCAGCAAGGTCCAGGCCGATACCGTGCTGGGAGCCGACGCCCGCAGCATGGAAGTGAACACCGGCCTGATCAAAAAGACCCGGGTGGCCTCCAAAAACTATGGCAAAATGAGATATGCCTTTTCCGACCTGAACATCCTCAATGAGGCCTACAACCTGAGCCTGAATGGCTTGTTGGGCCATCCCTTCCTCTCCAAACAACCCTTCAGCCTGAACTATCGCAAACGGGAACTGATCCTCTACTAAATCCATCTGGCTCCCGTTAGCAATACGGAATCATTACGGAGTCATTACGGATTAACTCCG
>CAZVXK010000144.1:0-6192 GCA_964631665.1 uncultured Candidatus Cloacimonadota bacterium
TACGGATTAACTCCGTAATGACTCCGTAATGATTCCGTATTGCTAATGGGAGCGAAGAGTATTCCAGGCGTCCCGACTGACGGGAGAATATCACCCCAATCCATGTAACCCACATCCGCCTTTTCACCTTTCCAAGAGTTATCGATCCTGCACGCTCAGTCAGAACGCCAGACCTCCTCTTTCCCCAATTCAGCACTATGCGCAGCGTCTTTTCCACCCTTCCACCTTTCCACCTTTCCACTTTCCTCCCCGAACTGCCAAGGATTTGCTTTGACAAAAAGTGAAAGCTGAAATATCAGGCAATAATCAGAAAAAACTCAGGAGAAACCATGCACAAGGACGTAGTGAGCTACTTTCTGGAGCTGATCGCCATCGACAGCGAATCCCGGAATGAGCGTGCGATGGCAGACCGGCTGAAAGCAGATCTGGAAAGCCTCGGCGCCACAGTATCCGAAGACGATTGTCAGACCAGCACCGGTGGCAACGCCGGAAACCTTTATGCCCTGATCCCGGGCCGGATCAGGAAAAAACCCATCCTGTTCTGCGCCCATCTGGACACCGTCAAACCCGGCAACGGCATCAAGGCAAGCATCACCAATGGCGTCATCCATAGCGATGGAACCACGATCCTGGGCGGGGACGACAAATCCGGTATCGCGGAGATCATCACCGGCATCAGGGAAGTCCTGGCCGAAGGCGGGGATCATGCTCCCATCGAGGTATTGCTCACGGTCAGCGAAGAGGTGGGCTTGCTGGGGGCGAAGCATTTTGACAAATCCAGGCTGCAAGCCGCTTTAGGCTATGCTCTGGACGCGCATCGGGTAGGTTCCCTGGTGGTTGGAGCACCGGCACAGAACACGCTCCGGATCACCATCAAGGGCAAATCCGCCCATGCCGGGGTGGAACCGGAAAAGGGAATCAACGCCATCCGCGTGGCTTCCGAGGCCATCGCCTCCATGCCCTTGGGCAGGATTGACCATGAGACCACCACCAATATCGGCATCATTTCTGGCGGAACAGCCAAAAACATCATTCCGGACAGCGTTGTCCTCCACGGCGAAGCCCGCAGCCATTCGCTGCCCAAACTGGATCAGGTTTGCCGCGATATCCACCGCAGCGTGGAAACCGCCGTCAACCGCCACCATTACGACTTCGGCGCTGCCAGCTTCGAATGGGATTGTGAGACTGAATATCAGTCATTTTATATTGATGCCGAGCAACCCGTGGTGGAGCTGGCCCAGCGCGCCCTGAACAAAGTTGGCATCAAAATCGAAAGTGGCAGGGGCGGTGGAGGCAGCGATGCCAATATCATCAACGCCTCCGGTTTGCCCATGATCATCTGTGGCAGCGGGATGAACAAGGTGCACACGGTGGAGGAGGACCTCCTGGTCAGCGAACTGTACCAGGGCACCGCCCTCGTGGCGGAACTGATCCGCCAATATTCTGCCGGATAAGGAGTTGGATATGCTTGAGATCAGCCTGATCGGCTATGGGAAGATGGGCAGAATGATCCACAGCCTGGCCGCCAGTTATGCTTGTGAAGTGAAAAGCATCATCGATCCCAGCCTTCCGGAGTATGACCTGCCCCTGGAGAAGGACAACCTGGCTGGAGTTTGCATCGAATTCAGCCATCCCGACGTTGTGCTGGACAACATCCGCCGCATCGGGGCTCTGGGCAAAAGTATGGTGATCGGCACCACCGGCTGGCATCAGCATCTGATGGAAGTTAAAGAATTGGCGGAAAAGCAGGGCATCGGCATCCTCTACGGTGCCAATTTCTCCATCGGCATGAACCTGTTCAACCGCATTGTGGACTATGCCACCACCATCTGCGACCGCTTCCCCGGCTATGACGTTTTTGGCTATGAACTGCATCACAACCAGAAGGCGGACAGCCCCTCCGGTACCGCGATCCAACTGGCGCAGACCATTTTAAGCCGCAGCGGCAGCAAGCAAAAGGCGGTCTATGACAAGCTGGAACGCCGGATCGGCAAGGATGAGCTGCATTTTGCCAGCATCCGGGGCGGAAGCATCCCCGGCACGCATACGGTTGGTTTCGACAGCGAGACGGACACCTTGGAACTGACACATAGGGTGCGTTCCCGGGCTTGTTTCGCCGCCGGGGCTTTGCAGGCGGCGCAGTGGATCTCAACCCGTCGGGGCTGCCATAGTTTCAACCAGATGATGGAATCCCTGCTATGCTGATCCCCTTCTTCAAGATGCAGGCGCAGGGAAACGATTTCGTTATCCTCGATCTACTGGATCAGAACGAACCGGAATTTGACGCCGCCAGACTGGCCCAGGACATCTGCCACCGCAATTTTGGTGTGGGTGCCGATGGCCTGGCGCTGTTGCTGAGCTCGGAGACAGCCTCCGCCCGCATGGTTATCTACAATTCCGATGGCAGCCGTGCCGAGATGTGCGGTTCCGTGCTGCGCTGTTGCAGCTGGTATTTGTATGATAAAACAGGAAATACCGAACTGGCCCTGGAAACCGATTCCGGTATCAAAGCTGCTTCCATTCTTGTGAAAGAGGGCAAACCGGAGGTGGTGGTGAATTTGGGCCAGCCACTGCTGCTGGAGCAAGAGCTGGAACTGGAGGGCTTGACCGGACTGCTGATCGGGGTGGGAAACCGCCACTTTGTAAGCTTCTGGGATGATCTGGCCTCCGCTCCGCACCTCCGCTATGGTTCCCGGATCGAGCATTCCCCCCAACCTTGGGCAGGGCTAAATTCCCAGTATGTGAAACTGCTTTCCCGAACTGAGCTGGACCTCCTGATCTGGGAAAACGCCTGTGGAGCCACCCTTGCCTGTGGAACAGGCGCTGTGGCCAGTGTGTTTGGCGGTATCTTGAAGGGCTGGTTGGATGAGGAAGTAAAGGTAAATATGCCAGGTGGAAGTGTCCTTATCCAGCGTCTGGAGAATGGAGAGTTTCTGCTCAAAGGCACGGTGGAACTGATTTTCAGCGGGGAATACCGGTGGAAAGTTTAGGCAGCCATTTGCATAAGCTGAGGGAGGACAAGGGCTTCACCTACAAGAAGGTGTTCGAAGACCTGCGCCTCCGGGAGGATCAGATCCGCCTGATCGAAGCTGACCGCTTCCCGGAGCTGGGACCCTATGGTTTGGTGAAGGCTCTGGTCTATAGATATGCGCGCTATCTGGAGGCAGATGTGGAGGCCGTGATGAACCGGTTTGAGGAACTGATGCCCTCTCACACCCACAAGCTCCATTCGCACATCAAACATGAGAAGCAGAAGAAGATCATGCTTTCCACCAATTTCCTCTGGACCATCGGCATCATCATCTTCATCCTGATCCTGGCCTCCATCCTCTGGTATGCCTATCGGCAGGATTGGCTGAAAACCCCCGACCTGTTCAAAGCCTCAGCCGCGGATACCACAGTGGTAAAACAGGAGGCGATCCAGGAAAGCAAGCCCGATTCCCTGCGCCTGAAGATGCGCCAGCTCTCCGAATCCATTGCCGCCCAGCCGGAAAGCCAGCCGGAACAGGTTGACCGCAGCGCCTCCGCCTTCCGGGACAGCACCGATTATCTGGGCTCGATCCTGGGCAGCAGCCAGATAAACATCCCCCTGCACTGACTTCCCGCTTGACAAATTCAGCCTCTGCTTCATCATATCTTCAAATAAAAAATATGAACTACCTGGAGGAAAAATGGCAGTATATTCCGTGAATGAAATCATCGAAATGGCGGTGCAGATAGAGCGCAACGGCTATGCCTTCTATCACGAAGCCACCAAACGCAAGGACCTGGACCCCAAGAGCCTGGAATTCCTGGCTTTCCTACGGGATCAGGAACTGGATCATGAAAAAACCTTCCTGAACCTGCGGGATGATATGGATCTGGGGATACTGGAACTCTCCGGCGATTGGGAATTGGTGGCGGCTTATCTGAAGACAATTGTGGACGGCAGAATCTTCAACGATGAATACTCCGCCATCAAACGGGCTGCCGAGGCCAAGGACATCCTGGGCATCATCGACAATGCCATCACCTTTGAAAAGGACACCCTGCTCTATTTCCATGCCATCAACGACAGTATCACGAACCAGAAGGCGAAGGACGTCCTGCGCCGCATCATCAACGAAGAGGTTTCCCACGTCCTGAAGCTGAACGACTACAAGAAATCCCTGGTTTAAACACACACCTTCGATGCCCCCTAAAAAGCGCGGAAGCAGAGTCAGAAGGCTCCTGATCAGCCTGCTGGTTCTGCTTCTGCTTGCCCTGATCCTGCTCTACAATCCTGTTTCGATCAGGATCATGACCCTGGGCGTGGCGGTGTGGCATGGCATCGATCCGGTGATCTTCTATCGCCTGATCCGGGTGGAGAGCAATTTCCGCAGCTTTGCCGTATCTTCCTCCGCGGCCATCGGCCTGGGGCAGATCAAGGAATCCACCGCTCACTACATCCATGTCAAACACCGGCGGGGCATGCTGTTCGTGCCTGTTTACAACCTCAACCTTTCCGCCCGCTACATCAAATATCTGCAGCAGCGCTTTGATGGAAACTGGAGCCTGGTGCTGGCTGCCTACAACTGGGGCGAAACCAATGTGGAAAAGCGCATGCGGGGTGTGAGGATCGATCCGGAAGCGAACTACCAATCGCGGTTTAAAGATGTTCCCGAAACCTACAATTACATAGCCAGGATCCTGCCTCCGAAAAAAAAGGCTTGACGGAATCTGTGGCTCAAAATCTAGTAATAGCATCTATCAATCAGGAGTAACTTATGTTGCCAAATCAGCGAGGAATCTCGGTTTATACGGTGCTCAGCGTGATCCTGTTCCTGGCCCTGGTATTCATTCTGGCCCTGCCATACATGTATAACCTGGACAAGGAAAAGAACATAGACGACTGCACCACGAGCATGAAAAACATTTGGGTGGCCGTAACGGACTATATGACCGACACCAAGAGCGATTTTAACGGCGACCTGAACCTGCTGAGAAACACCCGGAAACAAAACGACCCCAAGAACTACTATCTGGCGGAAACCAAATTCTGCCCGGAATCCCAGCGCCAGAAGACCGAGTACATCGTCTTCGGCAAATATCTGGAGGAAATGGTGGGCACGGAATTGAAGGCCAACACCGGCGTGCTGGTCTTCTGCCCCAATCTGGCTGACTTTCCCAAGCATTTCGTGGACAAGACCTTCTATGAAAACATGAGCCCCGGTAAACTGCAGAACTTCATGATCGACGATGTGAGCTACATCGACCAACAGACCAAATCCAACGGCAAGCTGAAGAACGAGGCCGTGCTGAAATACATCAATATCTGGAAGACGGACAAGGATGCCTACACCCGGCGGATGGCGGATTCCAAGTCCTTGAAGCGTGAGATTTTCCCAAACAACCCCGATCTGATGGAAGCGACCGACCTGGGCTTCTGAGGCTCCGGCGGCCTGTTTAGCAAGAGCTTGAAGGATTTTGACAGCGAGGGGAGCCAACCGATCCCCTCGCTTTTCTGTATCGCACCATGAACTATCAGGAATTTCTGGCCCATATCTACCAGAAATACTCTGGCAACGTGAAGCTGGAGCTGGACCGCATGGTCGGCCTGCTGGGCGATCTGGGCCATCCCGAGGCTGCGCTGCGGGGTTTTCATATAGCCGGCACCAATGGCAAGGGCAGCGTTTGCGCCACCCTGGAAGCGCTGGCCCTGGCGCACGGATTGCGCACCGGAATGAACACCTCGCCCCATCTGATCGATTACACGGAACGCTTCCGGGTGGAGGGCAGGGAGGTGGGTTTTGAACGGATCCTGGAGATATTTCAGCGCCATGAGGAGCTCTTCGCCAAGTGGGACGCCTCCTTCTTCGAAATCACCACAGCCATCGCCTTCCTCCTGTTCCAAGCGGAAAAACTCCACACCGCTGTGATCGAGGTGGGCCTGGGCGGCAGGCTGGACGCCACCAATCTCTTCACTCCGGATGTCTGCGCCATCACCACCATTGGGCTCGACCATGTGAAAACTTTGGGCGGCACGGTGGAACTGATCGCCAAGGAAAAAGCCGGCATCATCAAAGCCTGCATCCCGGTCGTGCTGGGAAAGATCGAACGCTGCCCCCACAAAGTGATCTCAGCCGTGGCAAAGCAACAGGGCGCGCCCGTCTATCACTGGGGACGGGATTTTGTCAGTGAATTCCACCAGGAGGGAAGGCTGGGGCTCAGTTT
>CAZVXK010000145.1:0-6184 GCA_964631665.1 uncultured Candidatus Cloacimonadota bacterium
TCCGTAATGACTCCGTAATGATTCCGTATTGGTAACGGGAGCCATGGCTGGCAGAGCTGGGATCCATAGCTCCAAAATACCTGTCCCATACCTGCATAAACCATTTATTCCGAATATATTAGATGCCTGGGAGAGGCCAAATCACTTGGTGCGCGTCAACACAATCCCATTTCTGGTGATTCAATTATCAAAGCAATTCATTTTGAAATTAAGAGCTTACCACGCCTTAGAGTCAGAGAAAAGGGATGATCCGCTGCTTCTGAAACCCGGATCAGCCTCACCTCCTCAGTACAGACGATCGAGGTCGGATCGTCCCGCAGATAGATGGGATCGGCAAAATCAGGAGGCAGTTTCAACCGGATATCGCCCTTCCCGGTGGAGAAGGCAAAACCTTGCAGAGAACGCAGGGAACCCAGATCGGCAGTTAGATGCCCCTCATCCAGATGGGCGATCAGGAGCACCGTCTGCAATGAATCCAAACTCAGTTCCACCCCGGAATCCAGTTCGGTGAAAAAGCCCCGTTTCCTTTGGGAGACCGAGAGCGCCAGCAAAGAATCAGAGCCAAACTCGCTGCGCTCATAGATCAATTTGCTGCCCGGGAAGCCGAAGCCGTTGCTCTGGATGTAAAGTTGATTCTGATGGTGTCCCCGGATGTCCAGATCGCCGACAGCCATGCTAACGCGTAGCTCAAAACGGCTTGCAGCAGCATAATCATTTACACTGTGCCGGGCATAGGGTGTCGCCAGGATCACACCCACCACCACCGCCAGCCCCAGCAGATAGAGGGCGATCTGCTGATATAGTTTCAATTTGATGCCACGCTCCGGAGGCTTGTACCAGAGAGTTCTATCCAGACGCAGCAGATAGAACAAGGCGGCACTGGACAGATAGACCAATCCCCCCGCCCAGAGCACATCTGAGGCAAAATGCCCGCCCTGCGCCATCCGGGCAACCCCGATCACTCCCCCATAGCTGAAGGCGAAAGCGAAAACCAAGGCTGCCAACAGCTTGCGTTCCCGGCGCAGCAGCAGATAGAGCCCAAAGAAATAGTAGCCCATGGTGGCATGCCCACAGGGAAAAGACTTGCCCGGGCTGTCCGGATCGCGGTCGAGCACCCTTTCATAGGTAAATTTCCCACCAAACTGCTCCACTTCGCGGGGACGGGGCCTGCCCCAATTGTCCTTGAGCAGCAGGTTCACGATCAAGCCCGGCCCCAGCACCATGCCCAGCACCAGAAACAAGCCGATGCGGCGCCATTTCAGTGCAAACTGCCGCCGGTAGCTTTGGATGAAGAGCAGCAGGCCGGCGATCGCCACCAGCAGTGCCGGAAGATTGCCATAATGGTAAACCAATTGGAATAGTGGAACGCCACCTCCGACCCAGTGCGATGCAGGGGAGAAGAAATGGCTCTGCAATTCCAGATCGAGGGAGGTGACCCGGAAGATGACTGTCCCGGCTGCCAGCACCAGCACCGGAATGAAAAAATCCAGCCAGAAGAGGAAATGACGGCTTGGTTTGGCCGTCATTTCCAGATTGGTTTGCTCAGACATCTATGTAGTGAGCGGTTGTTATTCCGGTTTTTCCTCTGGCTCTTCCGTTGGCTTTTCCTCAGAATCGGTTTCCTTCGGTTCGGCGGCCGGTTCAGTGGGTTCAATTTCTTCTGACAGGGGAAGCTGTGCCTCAGGCTCAGTTTCCTCCGCTTCCGTTTCCAGTGCAGGCTCGGGTTCGGGCTCTGCCTCTGCCACCGGTTCTTCGGGGGTCTCGGTTTCAGGAAGCTCGATTTCCGGTTCGGCGATGGGCAGCTCTTCCGGAGTTTCAGGAATTGCTTCCGGTTCGGGTTCCGCAGTTTCGAGCGGCTCTTCGGTTTGAGAAACTGCTTCTTCCACAGGCTCTTCCAGGGGAATCTCCTCTGCTTCAGGGGTCAGGGCAGGCTCAGGTTCTTCAGGAGCGGAAACCTCTTCAATCTCAGCAACAGGTTCGGCAGAGGTCTCTTCCAGGGGCTCTGCGCCGCTGGATTCCTCCAGGGCAGCCTCCGGGGCAGGTTTTTCTTCCACTGGGATGCTTTCGGCTTCTCCGACCAGTTCCTCTGGTTCGGCAACCGCTTCTTCATGTTCAGCAGATTCCTCCGGCTGGGGTTCCTCACCCTCTGGCTGCACAGCCAGCGGATGTTCGTCCCGGGCGCGTTTCTGTTTTTCCCGGGAAACCCGTTCGGCTTTCTTTTTATTGAGCTTTGCCAGCCGTTCACGCATATACTGTTCGTGGATGGCGATATATTCCTCCTGCAGCTTGGGATCGCGGGAGAAGAAGAAGGCCTTGGCAGATAGGATCAGCCTGCGGTTGTCCATATCCAGCTCGATCACCTTGAGCGGCAGTTCCTCGCCCAGATGGAAGGCGTCCTCGGAATGCTCCAGTTTGGGAATGGCAAGATGGGAGATGGGGATGAAACCCTCCACCACGGTATCCCCCACCGGCACATCCACCAGCACTCCCTTGGGGATCAGTTTGCTGATCTTTCCCTTCACTTCGGTATTGACGGGAAGCAGGTTGTTCAGGTTCTCCCAGGGATCGGGGGAAAGCTGTTTCACGCCCAGGGCAATGCGGTGCAGGGCACGGTCGATGGACAGGATCACCGCCTCCACTTCCTGGCCCTTGCGGTAGGATTCGCGGGGGTGGTAAATGCGTTTGGTCCAGCTGATGTCGGAGATATGGATCAAGCCGTCGATCCCCTCCTCGATCTCCACAAAAGCGCCAAAGGCGGTGAGGCTTTTCACCTTGCGGCTGAGCACCGTCCCGATCGGATAGCGGTCTTCGATGGTAAGCCAGGGATTGGGATCCATCTGTTTCATACCCAGGGAGATACGCTTGTTTTCCTTGTCCAGCTCCAGCACGATGGCATTGATGGTGTCCCCCACCTTGAGGATCTTGCGGGCATCGGTGATCTTCTTGGTCCAGGACATTTCCGAGATGTGCACCAAGCCTTCCACGCCGGGCTCGATCTCCACAAAGGCGCCGAAGGATTTCACACTCACCACTTTTCCGGTGATGCGGGTTCCCTCGGGATATTTGATCTCGATGGTTTCCCAAGGGTGGGGCACCAGCTGTTTCAAGCCCAGGGAGATCTTTTGGGATTCGGGATCGAAATTGATCACCTTCACCTTCACCTTGTCGCCGATGGCCAACATCTCGGTGGGGTGGTTGATCTTGCCCCAGGACATGTCCGTGAGGTGCAGGAGGCCGTCAATTCCGCCCAAGTCGATGAAAGCGCCATATTGAGTGATGTTCTTCACTTCTCCATCCAGCTCGGAATCGATCTGGATCCTGCTCAATAGTTCCTGACGTTTCAGATTTGCCTCATCCTCCAGCACCAAACGGCGGGAGATGATGATGTTCCGGTGTTCCTCATCTATATTAACCACTTTGAAATTCAGTTCTTTGCCAATGAATTGATCGAGATTGGGGATCGGTTTGAGCGACATCTGAGAACCGGGTAAAAAGGCCTCGATGCCCAGCAAATCAACGATCATGCCACCCTTTACGCGTCTGCGGATCACGCCCGGGAGCGATCCGCCGTCCTTGTGGGCGTTTTTGATGCGCTCGATGTTGATGAAGTAATCCGCTTTCTTCTTGGAGAGGGAAAGCCGGCCTTCACCATTGTCCAGGCTGTTGATATAGACCATGAGGGTGGAATTGAGCTCCGGAATGCCGCTGTAGGCGAATTCACTGATGGGGATCACACCATCCGATTTAAAACCGATGGCAACGCTCACATCCTTGTCCGTGATGTCCACCACGGTGCCTTCCTTGATCTCTCCGGTGTGGAAGGACTGCATGGATTCGTCGATCATGTTCAGCATGGCCTCGCGTTCCAAATCTTCCGGGGTCTTGGGCTTGGCGGGCTCTGGCTCTGGCTGTGGCTTGGGTTCCAGCTCTTCGGCTGGCTGCTCCGCCGCAGCTTCTTCAGCCAGTATAGGTTCCTCCGGTAGCTCGATCTCAGGCTCTTCAGACTCCGGAGATTCCGTTGGTAGCAGTTCATCAAACTCCGGGGTTTCCATCAGAAATGGTTCTTCAACTTCCGGTTCCGGGACTTCCTCCTCCGCAGCTTTTTCCAGCGGGGACTCTGCTTCGAGAGTGGTTTCCTTAGCAGATAGCTCTTCAGCAAGCTCCGCTATCGGGGATTTTTCCTCCGGCAGCTCTGCCTCCAAGGGTTCTTCTTCCCAGGATACCGGAGCTTCGGCTTCCGCTTCCGGTTCCAGTATTCCGGTGGGTTCTGTTTCCAGTTCAGGCTCTTCCGCATCGGCGGGCTCGGCCTGAGTTTGTTTCACATCGTCAGTTTCTTCTGCGCTGGTTGCGGTTTCATCCGCAGCTTCCTTTTGCTTCGACGTCGTGTCCTCACCTTCCTGCAGTTCCTTTTGGGTCAGATCGGTCAGAACTTCGTTTTGATCATGGGTTAACATGATTCCTCCTTAAACAAGGGAATTTCTTCGCTGCACGTTGCTGTGTCAGCGTCCCTATTGATTTCTTTGATCTTGTTATAAACTTTCAGGATCATTTCCGCCGGAGTGGAAGCCCCGGCTGTGATCCCCACAAATTTCACGTTATCAAACAGTTCCGCGCTCAGTTCAGCCTCGGTCTCGATCTGCACTGAGCGGGTTTGAGCGCTGCAGAGTTGCTGCAGCATGCGAGTATTGGCGCTGTTGCGGCCCCCGATCACGATCATCAGGTCGGCAGCTTTGGCCAACGCCAGAGCTGCATCCTGGCGTTGCGTGGTGGCCAGGCAGATGGTGTTGAACACCCTCAGCTCCAGGGTTTGAGGGAGCAATTTCCGTACCAGATTCTGAAGGCTGTCCAGCCTTTGCGTGGTTTGGCTCACCACACACAATTTCTGCCAGCGCTCTTCCGAAAGATCAGTATCTTCCTGCACCACGCGGGTTTGCTCATTCCCATAGGACAGCATGCCCATCACCTCAGGATGGTTGGCATCGCCCAGGATCAGGACAGGATAGTCCGCCATCGAGCTCACGATCTCCTGCGCCCTTTTCACATAGGGGCAGGTGGCGTCGATGATGCGATTTCCGCCCTGCTGCAAGGTTTCCAGTTCCTGTTTGCCAATGCCGTGCGAACGGATCACCACCACTTTGTTTTGGATGCTTTCGGCACTCGGGCATACCTCGATGCCTTTGTCCCTAAGCTCCTGCACGATGGGAGGATTGTGGATCAGCTCACCCAGTGTGCAGACCTCGTCGCCATTTTCCCTGGCTTCCAGTGCCATCTGGATGGCGCGGCGCACTCCAAAACAGAATCCGGAAGAGGCGGCCAAGCGGATCTTCATAAACTGCCCCGCATCACTTCAAGCGCTCCAGTGCATACTGGTAAAGGGTTTCCACCTGCTGCTCGATGCTCAGGTGGCTGGTGTCCACCCTGATCGCGTCTTCTGCAGCCATCAATGGCGCCAGGGCTCTGCTTTGGTCATTCTTATCGCGTTGTAAAAGATCAGTTAAAACTGTGTCCAGATCAATTTCCACCCCTTTGCCCCGCAGCTCTTTCCAGCGCCGCAGCGCCCGCACTCTGGCGTCGGCGGTCAGAAAGAACTTCAGCTCGGCATCGGGAAACACATAGGTGCCGATATCCCGGCCATCCAGGATCACACCACCTTCGCGTGCCATAAGGCGCTGCAATTCCACCATCTTGTGGCGGACCGCCGGCAGTGCGGAAACCGTGGAGGCCAAGTGCGAGATCTCGTCCGCCCGGATCGCCTGCGAGACATCCTCTCCATCCAGCAGGATTACATTCCGATCGCTGGAAAGCTCGATGCGGATGTCGATCTGGCCCAGCATCCGGGCTATGGAATCCTCATCATCCGGTTCGATACTCAGGCGTTTTGCCTTTAAGGCGCAGGCCCGGTACATCGCTCCGGTATCCAGATACACATAACCCAGCCTGGACGCAAGCCTTTGTGCCGTGGTGCTTTTACCGGAGGCGGCAGGACCGTCGATGGCAATGATCATCTTTTTTCTCATTACTTTGATACCAAGAAAGTACCAAAGATTTAAAAGTAGAAACTGAGTCAATGAATTTTTTGGTTAGGGGAGGGGCAAAGGGGCTAAGGGGCAAGAGGGCAAGCTGGCGCTAGGATTATGGGGTGGCGAGCTCCGGTCGCCTCAGCGGCCGGCAGGCCGCTACAGCA
>CAZVXK010000146.1:0-1512 GCA_964631665.1 uncultured Candidatus Cloacimonadota bacterium
AAACAGAAGAGGAAAAGATGAAAAAGCCAATCGGCATCTTCGATTCCGGCGTGGGCGGACTAACGGTATATAAAGCCATCCGCTCAGCCTTCCCGGAAGAAGATCTGATCTACTTTGGCGACACCGCCCGGGTGCCCTATGGACCGAAATCACCGAACACAATCATCGAGTATTCAGTCCAGAATGCCCGTTTTCTCCTGCAGAAAGGCATCAAGATACTGGTGGTGGCGTGCAACACCTCTTCGGCGGTGGCGATCCCGGAACTGCAGCGCCTCACTGAAATTCCGATCATCGGGGTGATTACACCCGGAGCCGAGCAGGCCGTGGCCCAGACAGTCAATCAACGGATCGGGATCATCGGAACCGAGGGCACCATACGCTCAAATGCCTATGTCCATGCCATCCATCAAATCCTCCCCCAGGCAAAGGTTTTTTCCCAAGCCTGCCCCCTCTTCGTTCCCCTGGTCGAGGAGGGCTGGCTGCAGCATCCAATCAGCAAAAGCATCGTGCGGGAATATTTGGCCAACCAGAAAGAGCAGCAGATCGATACCCTGGTTCTGGGCTGCACTCATTACCCTCTGCTGAAAGAGATCATCCAACAAGAACTGGGAGAACAAGTTAGGTTGGTGGATAGCGCCGAAGCCATCACCCACTACCTGAAACCACTGCTGGCGGAGAAACTTGACGGCAAAGTGGGCACGGACCGTTTCTTTGTAAGCGATAATGAGGACAAATTCGCCCAGCTGGCGGTTCGTATCCTGGGAAACCAGATCAACCTGCTCAAGCGAGTCCGCTTGTTCGAAAGCTGGTTTGAAGATTGATAATATATTGATAAAGTGAAGGATAGATAATGGAACCAGTGATCTTGACGGCAGCCATAACCGGAGCTGAGACCACCCGCAAGGACCAGCCCAATCTGCCGATAACCCCAGAGCAGCAGGCCCAGGAAGCACAAGCCTGCTTCGCGGCCGGCGCCAGAGTGGTGCATCTGCATGTGAGAGAGGACGATGGTAGCCCCAGCCAGCGCATCGAGAGGTTTAAAGCGGCTCAGGAAGCGATAAAGGCGGTTGTCCCCGACATGATCATCCAATTCAGCACCGGAGGGGCCGTGGGCGAAGACTTCGCAAAAAGACTGGCGCCGCTCAGCCTCAAACCGGACATGGCAACCCTGAATGCCGGGACGCTGAACTTCGGTGATGACATCTTCATCAACCATCCCCGGGACATTGTCCGGCTGGCGGAGGCCTTCCAGCACTATGGCGTGGTTCCCGAAGTGGAAGTCTATGAATCGGGTATGATCGATTATGTGGCAAAGCTCGTGAAAAAGGGAATCATCACCCACACGCCGCTGCATGTGCAATTCGTGCTTGGCGTTCCCGGCGGAATGAGCGGCAAGCCCAAAAATCTGCTGTATATGATCGAACATCTGCAGGAAGAAATTCCCTCCGCCACCTGGGCGGTGGCCGGCATCGGCCGCTGGCACCTTCCCACGGCTTTGGTGGCTTTGGTTAC
>CAZVXK010000146.1:1612-5961 GCA_964631665.1 uncultured Candidatus Cloacimonadota bacterium
TGCTTCCTGCCCAACTCCCCCACTCTGATGAATGCGGGAAACGATCTGCAACAGCTTTCCGCCTGTTTCGTGCTGCCCATCGAGGACAGCATGGACAGTATCTTCGAAACGGTCAAGAACGCCGCTCTGATCCATAAAAGCGGAGGCGGAACCGGTTTCTCCTTCAGCCGTTTGCGGGAGGCGAATTCCCGGGTGCGCTCCACCAATGGCGTTTCCAGTGGCCCCCTCTCCTTCATGAAGGTCTTCAATGCCGCCACCGATGCCGTGAAACAAGGTGGAACCCGGCGCGGCGCCAATATGGCGATCCTGAACGTGGACCACCCCCAGATCCTGGATTTCATCACCTGCAAGCAGGATGCCAAGGAACTCACCAATTTCAACCTCAGCGTGGGGATCACCGAAGCCTTCATGCAGGCTGTCTATCAGGATGAGGAATACGACCTGGTCTCCCCCCACACCCAGAAATTGCACAGCAGATTGCCGGCCAGGCAGGTTTTCAGCCTGATCGTGGAAATGGCGCACAAGAACGGCGAACCCGGCATCATCTTTCTGGACCGGATCAACGCCGCCAATCCCACGCCCCAGATCGGGGAGATCGAATCCACCAATCCCTGCGGCGAGCAACCCCTGCTGCCCAACGAAGCCTGCAATCTTGGTTCCCTGAACCTGGCAGCGATGATCGCGGACGGAAAGATAGACTGGGACAAGCTGCGATCGGTGGTGCGCCGGAGTGTGGAATTCCTGGACGACGTGATCGATTGCTCCAAATTCCCCCTGCCCCAGATCGACCTGATGGCGAAGGCGAACCGCAAGATCGGGCTGGGGGTGATGGGTTGGGCGGACCTGCTTTTCCAATTGAAGATTCCCTATGCCAGCGACGAGGCGGTTGATTTGGCCGGGCGTATCATGGAATTCATAGATTTCGAGGCCAAGCAGCGTTCACGTGAACTGGCCTTACAAAAGGGTAGTTTCCCTAATTTCGGGGGCAGCATCTACAGCAGCGGCTGCTTGAAGCGGAAAAGCCTGGATCAGGATTGGGATTCCCTGATCGAAACCATCCAAAGGGATGGGATCAGAAATTCCACCGTAACCACCATTGCCCCCACCGGCACGATCAGCATGATCCTCGACACTTCCAGCGGGATCGAACCGCAATTTTCGCTGGTCTATGTAAAGAATGTGATGGATGGGGAAAAACTGCTCTATGTGAACCACTGGTTCAAACAAGCCTTGGAGGAAGCGGGGATCCTCAGCCAGGAGCTGTTGGAAGAAGTGTCGCAGGCAGGTTCCATCGGTCATCTGGAATCCATTCCAGAGCAGATCAGGAAAGTTTTCCAAACCGCCCATGATATCAGCCCGGAATGGCATATCCGTATGCAGGCGGCGTTTCAGAACTATACCGACAATGCCGTGAGCAAGACCATCAACTTCTCCCGCGAAGCCAGCGTGGAAGATATCCGCACGGCCTATGAACTGGCTTACCAATTGGGATGCAAGGGCGTTACGGTATATCGGGACGGCAGCCGCGAGAATCAGGTGTTGAGCGTGGGCGCCCTGCCCCAAGGCGAAAATGCCAAAGTGGCGCCCCGCACGCGTCCGGAAATCACTCAGGGCATCACCCAAAGGCTGGAAACCGGTTGCGGGCATATGTATGTTACCATCAATTCCGATGTCCAGGGCGCCTGTGAAGTATTTGTACAAATGGGAAAAGTGGGTGGCTGCGCCTCGGCCCAGTTGGAGGCTATCGCCCGTCTGTCCTCCCTGGCCCTGCGTTCCAATGTGAAACTGGAATCGATCATCCGCCAGTTGAAGGGCATCCGCTGCCAATCGCCGATGTGGCACAAAGGCAAGATGATCACTTCCTGTGGCGATGCCGTGGGCCAGGCTTTGGAAGCCTTTCAGGCCAATTATAAAAATGGCGGAATCAGCTCAATTGAGCTAAACACAGACTCTGGTTCTGTTTCAATTCCCATGAGCTCAAAAGGTTCCGCCCTCTGCCCCGATTGCGGTTCCACGATCGAGCATGTGGAGGGTTGCCTGATCTGCCCCTCCTGTGGTTGGTCAAAATGCTAAGATTCAATATGATGGTAGTTAAAGGAGCATATAATGCGTTGTAGCCATTGCAATGCCCGTCTCGCCGAACATGATCTGTGGTGTGTAAAATGCGGTCATCAGAGTCCGGCCGTGCGCCAGGATTTGTCCGCGCTGGCCAGTTTGAAGCGAACCTGGACAGAATACTCCCCGCTCAAGGGTGGAAATGTCCCCGCTGCTGCTCTGGCAGTGCTGTTGGGAATAATCCCCATGGCTGTGCTGATCATTCTGTTTCTTTATTCCAATCTCCTTTCTTTTCAGACGGGTGGCAATATGATCCTCAGCCTGAGCATCATCTTTATCAGCCTAAGCTTATTCTTTACCTTCATTTTAACAGCCTTTGATCCGGTCTGTAAAAACAAGGGTTACCGGCTTTCCTTTTCCGATATGAAGAGTGGTTTGAGAAGCTATGGACGCTATCTGGTCTACAGTTTGCTCAGTTCAGTCTATTTCATTCTGATCTATGTGATCTGTTTTGGATTTCCCAATTTCGCCAGCGATCCCATCCTGCGCCTGGTGTTCATCGTGTTGGTGAACTACTGGCTGGCAGTGGTGTTGCCGGTCCCGGTGCTGATGGAAAGGCAGGGCATTGGTTTCTGGGGTGCGCTGCGGCTCTCCTACCGGCATTTTCATGTGCTGCGCTGGAATCTCTATCTGCTGGGAGTAATCATCTTTCTGATCAATCTGGCTGCCTTTTTCCTGGTCCTGATCCCTCTGGTGATCACCCTTCCGCTATCCTGGTATGCCATCCGGGACTATACCGACCTGCTGTTGGATTTTGAGATCATCCGTGATCAGGGCTGACGAGGTAACTCCATGACGCGCAAAGAAGTGGTCTCTCTGATCATCCTGCTGGTGGTTCTGGGTTATGGAGCCTGGAAATTCATCAACCGAACCTTCCGGGAAACCAGAACCCAGGCCAATGTGCTGAACACCATGGTGACCATCAGCGCCAGCTCGAAGAGCAAGAACATCGGCGCCCAGATAGATTCGGTGTTTGCCTTCATCAAAGAGTTGGAAACCAAATTCAACGACTACGATCCCCAGAGCTGGGTCTCGCGTCTGAATGCCAGCGAAGGCAAGGCCTTCCCCATGGATCCCGATGTTTATCCCCTGTTCGAGATCGCCGACAGCCTCCACCGCATGACCGCTGGCGCTTTTGACATCACCATCAAACCTCTGTATGACCTCTGGGGTTTCAGTGATTCCCTGGGAGTGGTGGCGGACACTTTGGTGCAGGTTCCGCCGGATTCGCTGCAGATCGTGGAAACCAAGGCCAGGATAGGATTTGAGCGGGTGAGATACAACCAACAGCAAGTGATCCTCCCGGCAGGAATGCAGATCAGCTTTGGTGCGCTGGCCAAGGGCTATGTGTTGGACCGGGCTGTGGCCTACATGAAGTCCATCGGATTGTTGAGCGGCTATATCGACTGCACCAGCAGCATGGTCTTTTTCAATCAGAAACTGGGGCAGATCGTGCATGTGCAGCATCCCCGGCCCACCCAGAACCAGGGAACGATCGGGAATTTCAAGATCAAGAACGCTGCCTTGAGCACTTCCGGTGATTATCAGCTTTATTTTGATTTCGAGGGGACGCGCTACCACCATATTCTCGACCCCCACACCGGCTATCCGGTTCCCGATGTTTTCTCCGTTACTGTGATCCATCCTACCGCCGTCTGGGCAGACGGGCTCTCCACCGCGCTCTTTCTGATGTCTCCCGAGCAAGCCATTGAGGCGGTCAAACAGATTCCGGATGCCAATGCCGTTATCTTCTATCAGAGCGAGAACGAGATCGTTTCGATCAAGACCCAGGGCATGAAAGATCTCGAATGGCGTGACGAGTAAATGAACATTCCAGACCTGCAAAGCCAGAACGACCGGCGCAACATCCTGATTGACAAGGTGGGCGTTAAGGGCATTCGCTATCCGATCGTGGTGGAGGACAGAAGCAACAAGATCCAACACACTGTGGCGGAAGTGAACCTCTATGTCCAACTGCATCATAGCAAGCGTGGCACCCATATGTCCCGGTTCGTGGAAGTTCTCAATCATTATCACCAGGAAAGCATCGTCGCCCAGTTGGACAAGCTTCTCTTGGAGTTGAAATCCTTGCACAAGGCGGATGCCGCCTACATCGACCTGAATTTTCCCTATTTCCTGAAAAAGCAGGCACCGGTTTCGAAGATATCCTCGCTGATGGATTATCAGTGCTCCTTTTCAGCGAGTTACACGGATCATTATGAACTGCGGATCGG
>CAZVXK010000147.1:0-5869 GCA_964631665.1 uncultured Candidatus Cloacimonadota bacterium
TCCGTAATGACTCCGTAATGATTCCGTATTGCTAATTAGGGGGAAAAGAGTCCAGTGAGTGGAATCAATTGCGGATCAATACTCTGATTATCAACTACCGAGTGGTTCTCTGCAAACTTTGGTTATCCGCTATCAGGCAAATCAGATAGCGTAGTAGATGAACAACCTGTAAACGGTTTGAGAGTAATTGCTGAACTGCAGTCGACCAGTTTCGAAGAATACGGAAGAGATCAGATCCAGAGTTTTATCCCTGAACGGATCAGATGTATACACATTTCCAAAAGGTTATCTGACAAGATCGATCAGTTCATAGATCTTGACCGGCAGATTCTTTCCCTTGACCTTCACTTCATCCAGATAACGAACTTGCACCTGGTCTTTCACCTTTTCCAGAGTGAACTCGCTGATGATGATATGCTTGGCAGTATCATACTCTTTGTTGATCGCCTCCAAACGGGCACCCAGGTTGATGGTGTCCCCAATGGCGGTGTAGTCAAAGATCTGCTGTGATCCCAGATTTCCCACCACAGCGTAGCCGGTGTTGATGCCGATGCCAATCTCAAAACTTTCCCTGCCTTCGCTGATCCATTTTTGCTGCAGGTCACTCAATCGGTCCCGCATTTCCAAAGCCACCTTGCAGGCTGCCAAAGCATGGCTGGGAAGCTGCACCGGGGTGCCGAACAGCGCCATCACCTCATCGCCCACGAATTTGTCCAGAATGCCCTGGTTCCGGATGATGATGTCCACCATCTCGGTGAGATATTCCTTCAGGATCTGGACCGTTTCCTCTGGCTTGTGGCTTTCGGAATAGGTGGTGAATGACCTGATGTCGGAGAACAGCACCGTGATTTCCTGCAAAGAGCCTCCATAGGTGAGACTTTGCGGATTCTTGAGCAGGGTGTTCACCAGTTCGGGTGCCATGTATTGCTGGAAAGCGTTGCGGATGAAGCGCTTCTCGCGTGAAGTCTCGATGTAATGATAAACAATGGAAGTGATATAGATCAGGATCAGGGTCAGGATGGTCTGAACCACCGGCACCAGCAGATTGGAGCGGGAAAACAGCTGATAGGCAACAAGATAGGAACCAAATACCAAAATGACCAGTCCGATCACACCGATCTGGGGTTTCAACTTGCGGAATCCAAACCAGAGTATGAACAGCAACACCAGTTCGATGGCCAGATAGAGCCAGGGATTGATCCTGTAAAGATAATCCTGGTTACGCACCATTTCCAGGAAATTGGCATGGATCTCCACTCCGGGGGTATCGGTCAAAGTGTTCCGGTGTTGCCTGTCCTTCACGCTGAAGGGAGTGGGGAAGCGGTCGTGCAGGATGCTGGTGGTGGCACCCACAATCACAGTTTTCCCTTCCAGAAGGCCTAAATCCAGGATCTCCTGAAAATTGGAGATCTCGGCTCCCATCTGCCCGGGGATGAGGTCGGGATAATTATCGATGATGCTGGAATAGGGTATATGTTCAAAAGTATTGGCTGGGCCATAGTAATTGATCAGGGTACGGTTGCCGTCCACCAGAGGGATCTGATGCGGCCCGATGGTCAGCACCCGGTCGCCTACTTTGACCGGTGCTTCCCAGTCCGGATTGTAGAAATCATAATTGGCCAGGGCTGCCACGCTGAGCGAATATAGTTTCAAATCCTCATACTCGAAGAAAGTGTTGTAGCGCCGGATGAAGTTATCCGCATCAGGATCGATGCCCACCAGACCCCAGGACAATTGATTCTGCAGGATGGGCGGGATGGGAGCATTGATCTGGTAATTCACATCCTGCCGGGTTTCGGAACTCACGCTGCCGGCAAAGATCACGTTCTGATACTGTGCCGCTGTTTCTGCCAACAGGCTGTCCATCAGGGGATTGACCGTTTCGCTGAATTCGATGTCGAAGATGATCTGGCGCACACCCGCCTGGTTCAGATTTTCGATCAGCAGGGCATGGTAATAGCGCGGGAAGGGCCAGTTGGTATCCAACTCCCGGAAGGAGCGGTCATCCACTGCTATGACCACAATATCGCCGGATACAGGTTTTTGACCCCTGCGGCGGAAGAAGGAGTCCTGGGCTTTGTGTTCAAGGTTTTCGAAAAAGCCCAGCGAGAAGATGATCTTGATCAGGATCAGGATCGCCACAGGAAAGATAAAGTCAGAATAGCGTTTCATGATTCCTCCCGATTGAATGGACAGGAAAAAAGATAAGGGGGCGGATCAGGAATCCGCCCCATTCAGGTTTTCAGAATCTTTGGGTGAGCAGGAGTTTCCAGGTCAGGGTGTCGTGGTCCTGGTTGCTGGCATCCTGGTTGATGTAATATTTCTTGCTGATATCGGTGCTAATGCTCAAATCCCGGATCGGAAAAGCTTCCAGGCCGAAGGTGTAATAATTGAAGGACTGTTTCTGTTGATCGCCGGTCAGATTCACGGTCCGGAACTGGGCATAGGGTATCAGGCGGCTCTTGAACAAGGAATAGTCCGCTTTGGCAAAGAAGGTATAGTTGTTGTTCTTGAGTTCGTTGATAGTGGCATCCTGGGGCTGCAGATCGCGCTTCTGATTGGCAATGGAAAAGACGAACTGAGTGCGGATGGGAAGGATCAGCAGTTTGTTGCTCAACGAGATGTTCAGGCTGTTGTTGAAGTTCTCATAGTCCAGATCGTCGTCGTTGAAACCGTTGTTATCTGCATCGGTGAAGCTGTCGTCCTTTCCGGTTTTGAAGGTTACATCCAGTTGAGAAGGCACCAAGGGGATCTGTTTGATATAATAACCCAGACCAACCGACAGGTTATGGGTATTGCGCTTGAAGGGGACAAAGTCCACAAAACCGGGAACATCGCTATAGTCACGGTTTGTGGCATCGGTATTGAAATAGGCCGCTTTGAGGTAGGGCATATGTGGCAGGCGCAGGACGGACTGGATGAACCAGGAATTGTAGCGGTTACTCTCACTGTAGGTTTTGGAATAGTTATCCATGGTCACGTTATAACCGCCACCCAGCATCAGAACCCGGCCCAGGGTATATTGGTCGGTGATGGAGATGGTCTGGGTGTCGTTCTGCTGGTGGTAGGTGCTCAGAGCGTTGAAGGCGGGGCCTGTAACGGAATAGTTTATATTGAAGATGTTGTTCCAGAAATAGGTGCGGAAATAGGCATTCCAAGCCAGGTTGGCAATACTGGGTAACAGAGGTTCCATATTCTTGTTGATGATAAAGAGCTCGGCATAATCCTCGGGATTGATGAAATCCGCCCCTTCCACATATTCGGCGATCTCCTCTGAAGTGATGGGACCTCCCAAGGTATTGCGGTTCAGCAGACTGCCGGCAATCTCCACACCCAGGATCACATTCTGTTCCGGTATGTTAAGCTGGGCATCCACGCTCAGTACCAGATTGTCTCTGGGCGTAACGGAATACTTGGTGTAGGTGCTGTCTGCAATAATTTCTTCATATGTATAGAAATCAGGATCCAGCGAACTGATGATATCCCGGTTGCGGGTGGCATTGATGCCTAGCATGAATCCATCCTCCAACCCCAGCCGCAGTCTGGCGCCCAAGGCTTCCTGCTTGAAGGTTCCGCTGTTGGGGATGAAGGTGGTGCCATCATCAACTCCTTCGATGGTCGTCATGCGCACCATTTCACCCGCAGCCAGCTCCAGCCCGATAAACTTGGCATGGGTCTTTCCATACAAACCACGGATGTTGCGGTTGCTCATGGTCAGGGTGCTGAGGTTGGGTGAATAATCTCCAGCCTGCAGTTCCAGATGGGGGATCTGCAGGCCAAAGCTATAGCGGTTCACCGGTTGTTGATTGCTGTCTTCAAAGGATGAGACCAGGATGTTCGATTTGAGGTTCAAAATGCCATATTTGGCATAGACATCGAGCCAGGTGGCATAATCATCTTTGGCTTCGTTAAAGAACACGGCGGTGGTATCGGAGTGATTGTAGTCATACACATTGGAGGCGAAATTGAAGCTACCCCAGACCTCGAAGGGACGGCTGCGCTTACCGCCGATCACATTTGAGGTGAAAACCGGGGAGCGGATCTCATCTCCTTTGCGGTTGACGGCAGTGATCAGGGCTTTGTTGATGCCCCGGTTGGGTTTGTCGTCCCGGTAGAGCAGGGAGTTTTCAGTGATCACGGCTTTGCTGGTGACATCTTTTCCACCCACCCAAACCCGGATGGTGGAAATGTCCAGCTCGTCAGCGATGGAAAGATAAGACACGGCAAGCACATAACCATCGTCCTGGGTGAAATCCTCATCATTGCTCAGCAGGATGAAACCCGCGTTCTCCTTGCCTTTCATCACTGCCGGCAACAGTGTGTAGGGCTTGGTCAGTCCATCCTCGACTGGCATCGTTTCCACCTGTTGGTTCGCAAGAATGAATTCGAAATAATATTCGATCTGGTTGTCACCGATATGGCGGGCCGGAATGACACCGGTGTACCAGATCGAACCCGGAGCTTCCGGTTTCATGGGTGAACTGATGTAATCCACATTTCCCTGGGCACGGTAACGGATGTTGATACCCGTGAAGGTTTCCAATCCCTCCTGGATCTCCAGACGCAAGATGGCATCCCTGCCATATTCGTAAACATGGGGCGGAACGTGTAGAGCTGTAACGCCCAATAGCATTGTCAATGAGGCACTGATCAGCAGAGCGAAAGCATACTTTTTCATTATTCACCTCTCCTGAGTTACCAAGTGATCTCGATGTATTTGACTGTGCCGTTTTCGTCGGAAACCGGAATGGTCATGCGATTCGGTTCAGTGGTGCGGGAGGATTCGATCTCCGCCCGTTCCAGTTCGCTCAGGTCGTCATCGTTGCTTTCCCGCACGTTCAGATTGCCGTCCCTGTCCACCAATGCGGTGTTTCCGGCTTTAACGGATTGCGTTTCCCGGGTGTCGATCACCGAGACTTCCACGGTGCCTTCGGTTACGATGAACATACTCTCGCCCAATTCGTTGACCTTGGTCATGAATCCGGTGCCTTTCACCGAAGCCACAGAGGTGGGGGTCTGCACCGTCAGCGTTCCCTTGCCGGATGTTACCTTGGCATATACGCTTCCGGAATTGACCCGGGCATTCTTGTTCAGTTCATTTCCGCTCTTCTGGGCTGAGATCCTCACAAAGGAATTGGAGAACACCTTGATCGTGGTGGTGGCGTCGATATATTTATAGGCGGCAAAAGATTCCCCGCCGGTGCGGATTTCATCATTGTTCAGCAGCATATCGCCACTTCGGAATTTGATCGTTTTGGCCTCACGTCTCAGCTCCACCTTGCCTTTGGCTGAAGAGAGCAGGGCAACCGCATTGGCGCTGAGCAGAGAGATGCCCAACACCATCAGGATCGTGATGAATAGTAGCTTTTTCATGGTATCCTCCTCAATCTCTCACCCGAATGTCGAGTTCCCGGCCCAGCAGCGATTCCACCAGATCCACCGCTTCCTGTCCGCTGTAACTTCTGCCACCCACAATCACTGTGCCAGTGGGCAGGAAGCCTGCATTATACAGGTTTTGCAGGGCGAGGTTGCTCAATTGGTTCAGAATGGCCTGGATGTCGTTGCTGGTTTGGGCTACAGCTTCGTCGCTCAGGTAGCGGAACACATTCCAGTTGCTGGCGATCGTTCCTGCAGCAGATACATTGCGAGGTGGAGTATATGGATTGGTCTCGCTGTAACTGGTGGTGCTCACCCGCCAAGCATAATAATAACCTTCATTGAAGGGGAGAAACTCGCTAAAACTGTTTACGCCTGAATCAATCACTCCTTCATTGGGCAAGGATAGAGGCGTACCAGTGTAAGCGACCGATCCGGAGGTGGGAGGCATATTGGGTGGAAATTCCCGGATGGTGAGCACCAGGTCGTTAAA
>CAZVXK010000148.1:0-5627 GCA_964631665.1 uncultured Candidatus Cloacimonadota bacterium
TCTCATGTCTCATTGTAAAAAAACCTAAAAAACCGAAAATTCTTCTTGACAGCCATCCCTATGTTGGTAAAACTTGCGCCAAAGTGGGAATCGCCCACTTCCGCAAACACTAAGTTGTTGAGGAAATGGTGGATAAGAGGTCATGGATCCTTGTCCGCCGCAGTGGATTTTTGGTTCCGATGTCCCCCGGGGATATCAAGAATGCCCAAAAGGAGTCAGAGTGATACCTTTTACCAGGCTGAGCGATATTCGAAGATCAAACTGCAGCCAGGGGCAGCACAGGGGAACTGTGTCCATTTTTCCCAACACCATAAGCCTTCGTTCACATTTGGTATCAACACAACCAACAACCGAGTCGGAAAACTGTTTCCCGCCAACCAGCACTCTGCCGGAGCCGTCCGGAAGATTCATCGCACATTATCTCAAGCCGCTGCGGCACACTGCTGAAGCCGGGAACTGCGAGCATTTGCATCTTCAAAATCAAACCCCAAGCCGGCAGCTTCAGCGCGGGCACCCTGCCCCTGAAGCTTCCGGCTTGCATTGTATTGCACCCCAACCTTCTTCAAGATAACCTTATACCCTTTAAGGAGAAACAAGTTATGAAGAAATTACTAATACTAGCGCTCTTAATTGGAGTGATGGGCTTGCTGACCGCTGTTGAGGTAACCGTCGGAGACGGAACCACCTACAACTCCAATTTTGACTACCCGGCGGTTTATGGCGGCTGGTACAGGAATGCCAGAGAGCAATACCTGATCACCGGCAGCGATTTTGCCGCAGGCGGCGGCGGAGCAGGCAACATCACCTCCATCGCGTTCAACGTGTATGCCGTCAACGGTTGCGGCCCCCTGCCCGATTTCACGATCCGCATGGGCCACACCGATCTGACCGATCTTAGCACAACCTTCGTTACCGGGCTCAGCCAGGTGTATTATAATGCGTCCTATCAGCCGGTGGTGGGCTGGAACACCCATGTGTTCAGCACTCCCTTCAACTGGAACGGATCGCAGAATGTGGTGGTGGAAGTAACCTTCAACATGCAAGCTTCCTACACCGAAAACACCAGCACCTACTACACCTCCACCAGCCCGAACTACCGCGCCCTTTACTATTGCAGCGATACGACGAACTGGGATACGGTTACCACCGGCACCCAGTCCTACAACCGGCCGAACATGCAGTTCGACATGGCTGCCGGCGGTGCGATCCCGCCCTTCCCTGCCGTGCTGGTCTCTCCGCCCAACGGCTCCAGCTATCAACCGCTAAGCACCACCCTGAACTGGGGCAGCGGCGGCGGATCGCCCACCGGCTATGACCTCTATTTCGGCACCACCAGCCCGCCCCCCTTCCTGGCGGATCTGGGCAATGTAACCACCTATGACCCCACCCTGGATTATAACCAGACCTATTACTGGCAGGTGGTTCCCTACAATGCCCAGGGTTCTGCCACGGGCTGCCCGATCTGGTGGTTCAGCACCGCACCGGAAGGAGTGGTAGGCATCGGCGACGGCACTGCGACAGCAGGCTTGCTGCCGGTCTACACCTACTATGGCTACACCTATTCCCAGGTGATCTACCTGCAGTCGGAACTGGGCACTGCCGGAATGATCAATTCCGTTGCCTACTACTGGGACGGCACGGCCGAATGCATTGTATCCAACGAATGGACAGTGTATATGGGCCACACGCCGAACAGTGCGTTTGCCTCCGGCACGGACTGGCTGCCCTATGGCGACCTGACCCAGGTTTACACCGGAACGGTGGACCTGCCGGCGGTTGCGGGCTGGATCAACATCCCGGTTTCACCACCCTTCCCCTACAACGGGACGGACAACCTGGTGATCGCTGTGGATGAGAACGAGCCCGGTTATGATTATCCCTATGGATATTTCTACAACACTGCCACTGCCACCACGCGTGCCCTGCGCTATTACGCCGACGGCACCAATCCCGATCCGGTGTCACCCCCGACCGGCACCATGGTCAACTACCTGGCCAATGTGCTGATCCAGAAAGGCCCGCCTCCCAGCGGCCCGCCCGATCCGCCCATCCTCACCTATCCTCTGGATGGCGCCACCGGGCTGCCGATCGGCGGCTTTGACCTCACCTGGCAACCCGACCTGAGCCGGGGCGGATATCCTGATCACTACACGCTGTATATGGCACAGGATGAGGATGAGGTGTTCTTCTATATGATCCAAGACTTAATCACGGAAACCCACTTCAACCCGGTAACCCAGGGCGGACTCACCTTCGATTATGACGACACCTGGTATTGGTCGATCGAAGCCACCAACACCGATGGCACCGCCGCAGTGCTGGATCCCTGGCGCTTCGACATCATCTCCCCGCCTCCGCAGATCTCGGTGGCTCCGGGCTCCGTGAGCGAGACCCTGGAAGTGGGCGAGACCTCCACCCAGACCCTGACCATCACCAACAATGGCGGACTGCCGCTGAACTTCAGCTTCGGCTTCACGGACACCACTGCGCGTGGTTCCCAGATAGTACCGTTCGATCCTGAGGCTCAGAACCTGGTCAATTCCAATCCCGCCGCCTCCGAGCGCGCTCCCTTCAGCGGAGCCCCGATCGAGGGCGACCGGGCGATCTTCGATCTGCAGTTCAACTATCCCACCTTCCTGAACAACGGCGAATACAGCATTGTCAGCGACGGCTCCTACTTCTACACCGGTAACTGGGGATACAATCCCGGCGATTTCCATGTGGCGAAGTATGGACTGGACGGAACCTATATCGGCGAATTCCAGATCCCCGGCTGCCCGGCCCTGCGCGACCTTGCCTATGACGGGACCTATTTCTATGGCTCTCCGAACAGCACCACCATCTATCAGGTGGATTTCAACTCCCAGACCCTGGTCGGATCCTTCCCCTCACCGGTATCCACCCGCGGCATCGCCTACGATCCGGATAGCGACACCTTCTGGGTTGCCAACGACTGGAGTGCCGACATCCGGCAGATCACCCGCACCGGAGCCCAAGTGTCAGCCATCACTGCTGGTGTGGCCAGCTTTGGCGGATTGGCCTTTGACAACCTCTCCGGTCCCACTCCCACCCTGTGGGGCTACAGCCAGGCTCCGGCGAGCCTGAACGGCTGGTATCAGATCGACCTTACTACCGGCGCCATCCTGCAGACCTATGACATGGCTTCTGCCGGCATCGATCTCGGTGCTGGCTCCGCCGGCGGTTGCGAGATCGTAACCAACCTGATTCCCGGAACTGCCTCCCTGGTCGGAAACTGCCAGAACGTGAGCTTCTTCGGCCTGGAACTCTGCGATGTGAGCAGCTGGGTTGCCGCTGATCCGCGCCAGGGCACCGTTGCCCCGAATGGTGGCACCATGGATGTGGATATCAACTTCGATAGCAACGATGTGGGTCCCGGAATCTACACCGGTATCTTCACCATCAACCACAACGCCCCCTCCGCTCCGGTGGACGTGCCCGTGCAGCTAACCGTAACCGGTACCTGGCTGCCCGTGTTTGAGGTAACTCCGGACACTTGGGACTTCGGCGATGTGGAGCAGTTGAATCCTTCAACCAAGCAATTCACCATCAAGAACACCGGTGGTTCCACCCCCTATCCGCTGATCATCAGCAGCATCGGGCTGGCTGGAGATCCCGAAGGCAACTTCGCCGTTTCCGCCCCCGGCCTGCCGGTGACGCTGAACCACAACCAGACCTATAACTTCGATGTGATCTTCACACCCCAGACCCTGGGTGCCAAAACCGCCACCCTGAACATCCAGGACAACATCACCCGCGTGGTGCATCCCGTGCCGCTGTCCGGAACCGGTATTTCTGAACCGATGTTCGCGAACATCGAACTCACCGGATCCGTGCTGGGCGGAATGAACGTGAACCTGATGTGGTTCCCCACCAATGTGGATGGTTTTGGCGAGTGGATCCATTGGGACAGCGGTGAGAACTACGATTCCATCGGAACCGGTGGAGCAGCAGTGTTCTCCGTTGCCCAGAGATTCGAAAGCACCCATCTGGCGCCCTATGCTGGTCAAGACCTGACCGCGATCAGATTCTTCCCCGCCGTCGACGCCACCTATACCGCGAAGGTATGGACCGGCACCGATGGCGTGATGGCGCCCACCACCGAGGTGTGGTCGCAGGCGATCCCCAGCATCACCCCCGGCGGCTGGAACGAAGTGCTGCTGAGCACTCCGGTTCCCGTGCCCGGCACCGGATCGCTGTATTTCGGCTATGAAGTGAACACCAGTGGTGGTTATTCCGCCGGTTGCGACGCCGGTCCCGAGGTTGCCGGTTATGGCAACCTGATCTACTGGGAAGGTGTCTGGTATCAACTGACTGAGCTGAATGCAGATCTGACCTACAACTGGAACCTCCACGGCTATGTGACCCCCGGACCCACCGTGCGCACCGCTCCGCTGCTCAGCATCCCGGTGATCAACAACCGGGAGAAGAGCCGGATCGCCCGCAATGTGTTCACCACCAATCCGCTGTCCGTTCCTGCCCAGAACGATCGTGCCCTGATCGGCTACAATGTATATCGCAACAGCGCGCTGATCACCCCCACCCCGATCCTGGCGAGCACCTATTATGATGCCGGACTTGTGGACGGACCCTATGAATACTATGTCCAGGCCGTGTTCCACACCGGAACGGTGAACTCCAACACCTGGAGCTGCGTGATCGACACCGGCGCTCCGCTGCCGCTGCCCTTCACCGAAGGCTGGGACAGCAGTTCCTTCCTGACCAACCAGTGGACCACGGATGCCGCGAACTGGATGATTGCCGGTGTAGGCCTTCCCGCCCCCAGCGCTACCTTCAGCTGGTCACCTAATGTAACCGACTATGAGTATTACCTCACCAGTTGGATGCTGGATGGCACCGCGCTGAGCAATGTGCGCCTGTCCTTCGACCTCGCCCTGAACAACTACAGCCTGGATGCTGAGAACTTGATGGCGGTGCAGGTCTGGGATGGCTTTGCCCGCGCCTGGCATACCATCGATACCTTCACTTCGTTGGACTATACGGAACTGTACACCACCATCTGGGGTTTCTACAGCTACGACATCTCCGCCTATGCCTCGAACCGCGAGTTCAAGATCAGATTCAAGGCCTACGGCGAAGACTCCTTCGAGATCAACAACTGGTACATCGACAACATTGTGGTTGACGAGATGCCCACAGCCATCGATACCCCGGTGCCTGTCATCGAATACTCTGATGAAGATGAATGCCTGGTGTGGTGGCCTGAAGTTACCGGTGCAGACTGGTATGGCGTGTATCTGGCCACCGATGCCTATGGCACCTACACCTATATCGGCTATTTGCCCGGAGCTTACAACGGCTTCTACTGGACCACCGATTCCCGTGAATTCTTCAAGATCACAGCCGGTACCGGTGCCCCGCCCGCCCGTGGACGCATGCTGACAGGCGTGAACCGCTAATGTAACAAACAAACCGCAGACGAGCTGCCGCGTAGCAGACCGTTTGCACCAATGATAACCCCAAACCCCTGCCTGCGGGCGGGGGTTTGGCTTTTTTAGTGATTAGTGATTAGTGATTAGTGCTGCGCCGGGGATGAGGAACCCAGGCATCTTGCCTGGAGGAAGGGAGAGGAACCCAGGCATCTTGCC
>CAZVXK010000149.1:0-5357 GCA_964631665.1 uncultured Candidatus Cloacimonadota bacterium
ATCGAAATCCCCTGCTTCTAATGAGACTTGCAGGATGGACTCGTATCGTTAACTGCCCAGGCAGGACTGGGATTCCCATGCGCCCAACCTATGCCGGGGCGGTCAGTATGGTTTAACCTGATACGACTCTTAGGGCAGCAGCACGATCCTGGCGCTTGCTTCCTGAATCCCGCTGCTGGCCTTCACCAGATAGATCCCGGCGGGAAGGCGTCCCCCTTTTTCATCCCGGCCGTCCCATTCCAGGGAGCGCTTTCCCTCGTTTCCGGACTGGATCCACAACCTTCTCACCAGCCGGCCCCTCAGGTCGAAAACGCTCAATTGCACTTCTGCCGCCAGGCGGGACGAGACCTCGAGCATAACCTTATTCTGGAAGGGATTGGGCCAGGCCCGCAGGCTCAATCCGGCCGGAGGCGCCAGACCGGTTTCCGGGCTTGAGCTTGGCTCCACCAGGTGGTAAACGTGCGCCTGGTTGCCTGAACCTATCGCATAGAAAGCATTGTTGCCGGTGGTATAGAAATCCACGGGTGAGACGATCAGATTGGAATCGGGCAGGGAGATCGCCTGTCCCTCCAAATCCAGCAGCCTGGCGGCGGTGGCGGCGGGGGTGTAACTGTGGTAGCTCAGAAAATAGCCATCCTGTATCTTGTAGAGGCGGGAGGGGTTGTTCAGATCGTTCAATTCAGGGAACTGGAGGATGTATTCCACCTCGTTGCCAACCACCTGGAACATTCCCAAGCGGCGGTTTTGGGGGATCATGAACAGGTCGGTGCAGATGGCCAGGAAACGGTTGTCGCCAAGAAGGTGCACGGCTTCGAAGGTATGCTGGGGAGTGTAATCGAAGAAGTTGGTGCTGCCCCCATAATAGAGGGGGTACAGGGTTGCCATATTGTTGGCGTTCACCCTCATCAACAGTGTGCGCACCAGGTCCAGGCCGTCGAAATCGTAACGGGACTGCTTCACCAGGAAGCAGGAATCCCCGAAATCGGCGCTGATCGGATCGGTCGACCATCCCCCATAGTAGATCTCGGTGCGGGTCATAGTTTGGTGATTGAGCAGGTAGCTGGCCTGGTCCTGCCAGTCTATGTAGGCGGACATGATCACACGCTGATCGTCCAGGCGGGTCAAGGCGATCGTGCCGATGGAATTGGGGAAGTTCCAGTAGTATGAACAGACCCCCGTCTGCAGGTTGAGCAGGTAAACCGAGCCCTGGCTGGAGAGGATCATCAGTTGGGGGGTGAGAAAGCAGAAGCTGCGATTGCTGATGGGATTGGCGCTAAAGCTGAGCCCGGGGTTGTTGGTAACCACGGTGGTGGCCTGAAACTCCTCGTCGATCACAGTCATGAACAGGTGCAGGGAATTCTTCTGCAGATAGAAGACCCTGCCCAGGAACGACTTGGCCAGGACAAACACCGGCTCTCCACCATCCTGGTCCAGCGGGACTGGGTGCTGATAAGTATATAGGGTCTGGGTGGCGGACATAGCGCAGCTGGTGTTAATGTAAAAGCCCTCGATGCCGAATCCGTTGTCGCTGGGAATCAGCCTGTAAAACCACAGGTTTCCCGTGGGCTGGTGCAGGCCGCGGCAGTTGTGGTCGTTACCCGGATAGGCCGTTCCTGCATAATGCAGACCAAGCCCGGGAACTGCCATCAGCATCTGCCCTGCAATAAGCAAGAAGGCCAAAGCCAGAACATTCTTCCTCATGGTAACTCCCATCCCGAGCCGGCTCTCTGTGAAATAACATCCTCGCGGGGAGTCCGGGCACGGCTTGAATCTTTTGGCTGCTAATGTATCAAAGTCAAACATTCTGTCAAGAGAAAATGGGGATGCGGTATTTGATCATCGTTCCTCCCCGCTTTACCAATCACTACTAACCACTTACCACTAACCGATCATCCCAAGCTCCGCGGCCAAGTCGCTCCATCCCACGATGCGGCACTGCTCGTTTTCCCAACTCTGGTGTCCTGAATAGACCAGCCTTCCCTTGGCCGCCGGGATACCCAGTTTCCCGAATTTCAGCAGATTGCCATAGAAAGAGCTGTTGATCAGGGCTGCTGATTTAATCTCGAAGGGATGCAGTTTCCCGCCCCGGTCGATGAGCAGGTCGATCTCCATGCCATTGGACTCCCGGAAATAATTCAGAGGAGGCCGGATTCCCCGGTTGTGATAGTGCTTCAGGGTCTCGGAAATCACATGGTTCTCAAACAAATTGCCCCGGAGCGGATGAGTAGCCAGATCTGCGGCATTTCTCAGCTGCAGAAGGTTACAAGCCAGGCCGGTGTCGTAAAAATACAACTTGGGGCTTTTGATCAGCCGCTTGGACAAGTTGCCATACCAGGGGCGCAGCAGATGGATAATATAACTTGTCTGCAGCACGGACAACCAGTTGCTGGCTGTCTTGTAGTCCACCCCGGCATCGTTGGCCAGTGATTCTTTGTTCAGTATGGCTCCCGTTCGGCCTGCGCACAAGGCCAGGAACCGGGTGAAGGAATCCATATCCTGCACATTGGTCAGCAAGCGGATATCCCTCTGAAGATAGGTCCGGATATAGGAATCGTAGAAAATCCCGGCATCCATCTCATTGGCGATCAGGCGTGGATACCATCCCCGGAATATGAGTTCCTGGATCGAATCTGCCCCTTCCGGATAAGCTTCACGATAAGTGAAGGGAAGCAGTTCCAGGATGGCGGTGCGTCCGGCCAGGGATTGGGAAACATCCTTCATCAGGGCGAATTGGTTCGATCCTGTAAGTATGAACTGGCCGGGAATCTGATTCTCATCCACGATCAGTTTCACATAGGAAAGAACCTCAGGCGCATACTGGAATTCATCCAGAATGTACGATCCCTTCCGGTCACCAAACAAGGACAGGGGATCTTCCTTCGCCTGCTGACGGGTGCCCAGGTTTTCAAGGTCGATGTAAACATAACCAGGATATGCCATTTGAGCCAGGGTCGTCTTGCCGGACTGCCGGGGCCCGGTGATGGTGATGACCGGAAACCCTCTGGTCAGAGCAGCCAGGTGAGTTTGCATCTCTCTGATGATCATCATGTGCTTCCTTTTATGTAAATTCGGAATCTGATTCCAGAAATTACATAGATTACCAGCGGGTCATTGTGTCAAGCACTTTGTGCTGACACGATGCAAACCACACATACATCGGCACTTATCCCTGGCCGTTTCAGTTCCCCCCGCCCCAAGGAAGCAAACCCGTGCCGCAGTCTCCAGACCCTGCCCTCCGCCTCACCACTCACAACTCACCATTCACCACTCACCAAAATCCACTCACCCCCTGGCATTTCTGAGCCCACCCCTGCTCCGGCTCCCGCCAGGGGGGAGTCCTCATCTTGAAAGGGCTGATCAGATCTCAGCCGATGGGTTGGGGGAATGGGTTCATTCTTTGCCGATGGCCTTCAGCAGGCGTTCCGCCTCCTCTGCGGTGATCTTTCCGCTTTCCAGCATTTCCAGGATCTTGAGGCGGCTGCGTTCGTCGACCTCGCCTTTTTCTTTGGTACTCATTCCTTTATCGATATAGGGTTTAACCAGTTCGGAGTCGATCACCTTGTGGATGTAGTCCTTAAGGTTGTCGAAATCAAAGTGGAAAGAGGGATGGGGAATATGGGGGGGATGGGGAATATGTTCCTTCTGGTCCTTCACCTTGCGGATGATAACCTTCAGGCCATCCATCAGTTCACTGGTGATCTTGTCCACGCTCTGGACCACCTTGTCCCGGGTCTCGTTCACATCGAAGGACGCCACCAGCACCTTTAGCTTTTCCATGGCTCCGGTTATGCCTTCCCTGATCTTTTCCTCGTCGATCGAGCCCAGCCCCTTTTCCATATTCTCAAACACGCTTTCCAGCACCTTCATCACCTGTTCCTTGTCTTCCAAAGTCTTGGAGGCGATCAGTTTTTCGCGCAGCTGGCCCAGTTTCATCTTCAGAAAATTGAGGTTCATGTGCTCGCCGGAATTGAGCTTGATCGCACCGTTCTCGGTCTTGATCCGGATCCTGGTTTTGCCTTCCCCTTTCTGAATGTGGAAGTTGCCGTCCTCTTTTTCGATCTCGGCTTCAAATCCGCATTTCAGTGATCCATTTTCAGTTTCGGCATCCAACACGAAATCAAAACCCTCGGGCACGACCAGACTGACGACACCATTCTCATTCTCGAAACTGAAGTCGCCATCCTGCACTGGAAGCGTCTCATAATAGATCACGCCATTCTCGTTCCGGATCTTCACCCGCGGGAAATTGCAGTCCCGCAGCTTGATCGGGCCATTTTCCGATTCCACCTTCAGGACATCGCCCTGCAGCGCCTCACCGGAGAGGTGGCCGTTATCCATTTTGACTGTAAGGTTTCCGCCGCAGTTGTGAAGCTTGATCGGGCCGTTCTCGTTCTCCAGCGCCTTGTCGCCCTGGCAGTTGTGGAGGTTGAGCGGGCCGTTTTCATTATCCGCCGTGACCGGGCATTCCAGATTGAACAGCGAGACCGGATGATTGTCCGCCTCCACTTTCAGTTCCACTCCCTTGGGGATCAGCACTTTCAACTGGGAACGGCTGGTCCCAAAATAGCTTTGCCGCAGCTCCGGCGTCTCTTCGAATTCGATGCTGAGCTCGTGCTCCAAATAGTTCACGTTCAGATGTTCCTCAAAGCTGAATTCCTCCTCATGCTCGCTGAGGTTCAGTTCCGCCTCGATCACGAATTCGCTGCCCTCGTTGGTGCTGACAACCAGCGGCGCCATGTAATTCATGATCTTCACTTTGCTTACGCCCAAATAGTCCTGCGCCTTTTTGAATTTGATGCTCTTCATGATTTTCTCCTTGTTTCTATCATGTTGATTGCCTGATCCACCGTGATGAATCCCTGCTCCAGATCGCTCATGATGTCCGTGAAATCGGTTGCGGGATTTTCCCCCTGTGCGATCGCACGGATGATCTCCGCCAGGCGGTTCTTCACCGTGGGATAGGATATGCCCAGGCGTTTTTCCATCTCCCGGATGTTGCCCTGGACAATGATAAATAACTTCACAAACTCCAGCTGTTCTGCGTTCAGCCCGCTGAACCAGCCGGCTTTGAACTCGCCGCAGAAACTTACTGCACAATGCGGGCAGCGATACTCGCGTATCACCAGTTCCCCGCGACAGAAGGGGCAAGATGACATCTCCATGATCATCTCCTTAATAAATTCAAAACCAATTTTAAATATATTTAGATTCTGTCAAGAGATTTTTTCAATTTTTTCAATTATCCCTGTTTTTCTCTGATTTGAAGCCTTCTGGATCATTCACTTCTTTTTCCACATCAAATTAGGGGGCGGATCGGCGTCCGCCCCTACGAGCAATACGGAATCATTACGGAGTCA
>CAZVXK010000150.1:0-5328 GCA_964631665.1 uncultured Candidatus Cloacimonadota bacterium
CCGGTGATGCGCAGCAGGCTTTCCGGGCTGTGGGGAAGGTAGATCGCCATCTCGCGCAGGCTGGTGTCCGAAAACAGGATATAGGGCGGCAATCCTTTGGCATGCGCCAGTTCGAAGCGTTTCTGCTGCAGCAATTCAAACAGCGACAGGTTGCACTCCTGATCGGTGGTGGCCAGCAGCAGGGCATTCACCGCCTGGGGTATCATCACCTGGCGCTGTTGGCGCAGGATTTCCCAGCTCTGCTCGTTCAGCACCACGCTGCCGTGGGTGGCCTCCACTTCCAGCAGTTGACGGCTGCGCAGATGGGTGAACAGACTGTACCACTCCTCCCTGCTCCATTCCCTTCCGATGCCGTGCACGCTCAGTTCGTCGTGCCGGTGCTCTTTGATCTTTTTGTTTTGGGAACCCCTCAGCAGATCGATGATGTGGCCGGAGCCGAAAATCTGCCCGGTGCGGTAGACCGCGGAGAGGAATTTTTGCGCCTGAATGCTGGCGTCCATCTCCCCGGCAGCCTGATCCAGGCAGTTGTCGCACATCTGGCAATTGCCATCCTGATAGCTTTCGCCGAACCAATTGAGCAGCGGTTTGCGCCGGCAACCGGAGGTATTGATATAGCCCATCAGGGCGTCCAGATGCTGGAAATAGACCTTGCGCCGGTCGGGATTGTCGTTCAGGGCGATGATCTTCTGCAAGAGGATCAGATCCTGATAGCCAAACAGCAGCAGGCACACCGAGGGCAGGCCATCCCGTCCGCTGCGCCCGATCTCCTGATAATAGGTCTCGATGTTCTTGGGCAGGTCGTAATGCACCACATAGCGGATGTTGGATTTATTGATGCCCATGCCAAAGGCGATGGTGGCCACCACGATGCGCACTTCGTCGTGAATGAACTTCTCCTGGTTCAGACGGCGCTCCTCATCCGGCAGGCCGGCATGGTAGGGCAGCACGGAAAATCCCTGTGCCGCCAGCTTATCTGCCAGCGAATCCACTCGTTTGCGGGTGAGGCAATAGATCAGGCCACTCTCCCCGGCGTGGCTGTTCAGGAAATTCAATAGTTTGCCCTGGGCGTTGTATTTCTCCTGAACAGCCAGCATCAGGTTTTTGCGGTTGAAGGATTCCACAAACTGATTGGCAGGGGGGATGCCCAGCACCTTGCAGATATCCTGGCGCACCTTGGGCGTGGCGGTGGCGGTGAGGGCGAAACGCACCGCCCGGGGGAAGCGGGAGACCAGCTCGCCCAGCATCCGGTATTCGGGGCGGAAATCATGGCCCCAGATGGAGATGCAATGCGCCTCATCCACTGCCAGCAGGTCCACTTGGGCTGGATCGAGGTTTTGGAGGAAACTCTCCTTGGTCAAAGTCTCCGGCGCCACATAGAGCAACTTCAGGTCCTGCGCCTGCAATTGGGTGAGCACTTCTCCCCGCTCCACGGCGTCCATTCCGCTGTGATACATCGCCGCCTTCACCCCGATCGCCTGCATCTGCATCACCTGGTCTTTCATCAGCGAGATCATGGGGCTCACCACAATGCTAAAGTTTGGCATCAACAAAGCCGGAAGCTGGTAGCAGAGCGACTTTCCGCTGCCCGTGGGCATCACCGCCAGGGTGTGCTGATGCTGGAGCAGCCGGTTCACCACCGCCTCCTGGGCTGGCCAAAAAGCGTCGAAGCCAAAGACTTCGGAAAGCATCTGATAGATCCTGTCCCGGCCTGTTTCCATCCTTACTCCTGGGTAATTCTCATGTGAAGTATTGATTTATCGGTTTCACATTCCGTCAAGAGAAATCTGTTGACAGCAAAGCCAGCCGGAGTATCCTGATTCCCATGGAAAACAAGGAATCCCCAAGCATGGACAAAGTATTCACGATCGGGCACTCGCGCCATCCGGCGGAGGACTTCATCCGGCTCTTGCAGCAGCACCGGGTGACGGTGCTATTGGATGTGCGCAGCGCACCCTATTCCGTCCGCTATCCCCAGTTCAACCGGGAAGCGTTGCAGCAGCTGCTGATTCGCTCCGGGATCGCCTATCGCTTTGCCGGGGAATATTTTGGCGCCCGCCAGGAAAACCCGGAATACTACACGGAGGAGGGGTGGCTGGACTATCGCGCCTTTGCCCGTTCCGACAGCTTCCGGCAGGGTGTGGACCTGCTGGACCAGTTTCTGTGCCAGGGCGACAGCCCCGTCCTGATGTGCGCCGAAAAGGACCCCTTCGATTGCCACCGCGCCATCATGGTGGGGCGGGAGCTGGCTCTGCAGGGTTATGAGGTGATCCATATCCTGGAGGACGGGAAGTTGCAAAGCCAGGCGGAACTGGATGGCCGGCTGCTGGACAAATATTTCCCCAAGCGGGACCAGGGCAGCATCTTCGACCTCATCGAGGGCGAGACCGATCCCGCCGACCTGCTCAGAGAAGCCTATCACAAACGTAACGAAGCCATTGCCTGGCAACCAGAACGGAAAGAGGAATGAGGCAGGCCCTTTATACCATCGGCTTTGCCGGAAAAACCGCCCAAACCTTCTTTGAACTGCTGCAGAAGCATCAGATCGGCACGGTGGTGGACATCCGCCTCAACAACCGCAGCCAGCTGGCCGGATTTGCCAAGGCGGGCGACCTGGAGTATTTCCTGTCCGCCATCGCCGGCATCGGATATGTCCACTATCCGCTGTTGGCGCCCTCGGCGGAGCTTTTAAAGGATTATCGCGGCGGAAAGATCACCTGGGCGGAGTATGAGCCGGTCTATCGGAAAATTCTGAACAGCCGGAAGCTCAGAGCCCGGCTGAAACAGGATTTCCCGCTGTGGAAGGCGCCGCTTTGCCTGCTCTGTTCCGAACCTACTGCTGAGCATTGCCATCGCCGACTGGCGGCGGAATTTCTGGCAAAACTCTTTAAGATCAAACAGGTGGAACACCTATGACCAAACAACTGATTCTCACCGCCACCTCCAAAAAGTATGGCCGCTACTGCGTGGCCGGCGTGGACATGGAAAACAGCAGCCTGATCCGCCTGATCACCACCGACAGCGACGCCCACTATGCCATTGCCCCTGAAGTGATGCGCTATCCGGATGGCAGACTGCCCCACAAGCTGGATCTGGTGGAGGTGGAATGCACCGACCGCTCCGTCTCCTATTACCAGACCGAAAACTATGTCCTGGCCCGGGGCGTTCCCTGGCGCAAACTGCGCCGCGCCTCTCTGGAAGAGCTGATCCAGCGCCATCCCCTCAACCAGAGCGAAATGGTGTTCTACGACACTGCCCGCAAGCTGCACCGCGATCTCTTTCTGGAGCTGGCGCCCCGTGAGGTGAAGTCCCTGCTGCTGATCCGGCCGGAACACACCGTCCTGCTGATCCAGCAGAGCTTCGACCGCCGGCAGGCCCTCTTCGAATTCGCTTACCGCGGCAACAGCTATGAACCCTTCCCCATCACCGATCTGGAATATCTGGAAAGCGTTTCAGCCCTGGAAGCCGGACGCCACCCCCTGCCTTCCGATCCGGTGCTGCTGGTGAGCGTGGGCGAATGTTTCGAACAGGACAAATGCCACTACAAACTGGCGGCGGGGGTGTTCCTGTAGGGCTGCCGCCGGCTCAGGGCGTCTGTTGGTTTCTGGTAAAGTCCTTTCCGGTGGAAGAAATCACCTTGTTCGCAGTTTTACAGCTTGGGTGGATCGTTAAGTTTGCCCAGAAAGAGCACCGTGTTCGAGGGTTTATGCAGGATCAGGTAGAGGAAGGGCCGGTCGGCACGGAACACGGGGATGGGGGCGATGTCGCTGGGGGCGGATTTGGTGGCCATCACCACTCCGGTGGCAGCGGCGGCTTCGGTGCCTTCTTCATTCACTTCCACAAAGGCTTTGTGGATGATGTCCAGGATATACAATCCAGCGCCGCCCTCTTCTTTGCGGATACCGGAAAAGTCTGCCAGATCGGCATTGAAGGCATCCTTCATACCCATGTTTTTCAACATGCCGGTCAGCCCATCCAGGGTGAGGTCAAACTTGAAGCGGGGGATATAGACTTTCACCTCGCGGGTGTTCAATTCTGATTGCCAGAAGGCGAAATTCTCCGCATTCAGATTGTCCCTGAGGTCATCGATCTCATCCGGCAACACGAATAGCATCGCCAGTTCCTCCTCCGCATAGGGCAATTCCAGGATCTGGTAACCCGGCAGCTCGGCATAGGGGAATTTTCCCTGCAGGCTCATCATCTGCACCGGTTTACGGTTCTGGATGGTCCTCTGGGTGGAGGAGGTGTAAAAGTCGTCCGGCAAGGTCTGTTTGGGATCGAACTGGTTCTTCCAGTTGCCTTTGAAATAGATGGCGTTGACCAGCACCAAGCCGTCGTTGCTGGCTTCGATGTGGTCTTTGCTGATCAGATTCTTGATCCGGTCTTTGGTCTTCTTTTCCACCCAGTTGTTGATGAAATCGGCGGTTTCCTGCGCCTTGCCGAAATCCAGCGAGTACAGGTCGCTGTAGTAGTAATCGTTCAGCAGCTTCAGATAGTCCTGCACCAGGAGGTGTTCATACCGCTGGGCGCCGAACAGGGCGTTGGCGACATTCAGTTCCGCCTTTTTGCGCTTGCCAAGCTCGTTTAAACCCTCCTGCAATGCCTTGAAGGCTGCATGCTGCTGATCCTCCGGCAGCTTGAAGACCATCGCTTCGGCGATCTGGGCGGCGGTGTTGCCCTTCGCCCCGCCATAAACCATGGACAGCGCCGAGGAGATGCTGTAGGGTGAATAGAACAGGTTTTTGCCGGGACGGTCAGCCTGGCTGTACAGACGGAAGGCGAATTCATTGCTCTGCTCATTCAGCGCGGAGGGCATGGGGCTGTGCCCCTCGTCCGGATTGCCCCCTGCCCGGTTGCAGGAGCAACTGAAGCTCAGGCACAGGGTGATCAGCAGGGGCAGGGAAAGTCTTCTAAGGTTCATTGTTTCCTCCCTTTCTGGGATGTTTTGTGTGTTTCTGGATATGGTATTAACAGGTGTTTTCAGTTTCATCGGCGCATCAGGTGCCGATTTTTGTCTTCCATACCCGGACGCCACATTCCGTCAACACTTTTCTCGTTTGGCCCTTTTTTCACAGCCTTTATCAAGCGTTTATCAAGCCTTAATCAAGCGTTAATTGTTAAGGCTTGATTAAGGCTTGATAAACGCTTGATTAAGACTTTGGAACATGGAGAAATGGGCAGAAAGGGGGGTTGAGTTCGTGGGAGAGTGTATTGGAGAGTGTATAGGAGTGTAAAGGTTGTGTCGCCCGTCCCGGGCTTGTTTCAAAGCCTCTGAGGTTAGCAAAAAGACCGGCTAAAGCCAGCGAAACGGCCGGCTGAAGCCAGCGTTAC
>CAZVXK010000151.1:0-5292 GCA_964631665.1 uncultured Candidatus Cloacimonadota bacterium
TCGCAGTGGTTATCGACGGCAAATTCACCGCTAAAATCGGTGATAGGATTGCCTCATTTGTGCATTTCCCCGATTTTATGCATGGCATCGGCAGACATGAAGGCAATTGGTCAATCTCCGACCTGGAAGCAGTCCTTCAAGACAATTCTCTGCTGCTTAGAGAAAACATCCTGCCTGAACTGGAAGAGGACGAAACTGAGGGAGACTGCGAATAGGACACGTGATATCTGGTTATCTCACTATCAGAACGTAAGCACTTTGTCGCTATCTGCCACCCAGTCAGCAAGTTCGGCCATGGTGGATTCCATTGCTCCCTCAAAATAAGGGTGATTTCGATAGACCCCACAACGAGCCATACATGTTCCGCAAACCTTTACGGGTACCCCATGGGCGATAAGTTTCTTGAGCATTTCGGTTAGGTCTTGATCATATCCTTCCGGCGGTTTGCACACATCTCGCGCCATGTCTACAGAATCATTCATAAGAAATATCCTCACTTCATGACCATTTTTCCCCAAAGTGGTAGCAAGACGCAGACCGTTCCATGTAACATCGGTGTTGTCGTAGGGCTCTCGATTAAATATGATGAGTACTTTCATTTCGCATCCTAAAACTATTTTATACTTTTGATTTTAATCCTGCAAGCAAGAATAACAGTATCCAGTAATATGATAATGCTTCTTGTGTGCCGCGCAAATAGCCATCACAAGCTATCATACTTGTAGACTTTCAAACCATTATGAGAATATCTTCCACTCTAGGGCGAAAATGGTCAAGCGCATTAGTTGAGAAAATCTCATGATGTAGAGGATGAGTGATCATTACGATGGACTTGATTCATCTTACAATAGACTCCTTTCAGACAGCAGACAAGACATATAATGGAACCGTTCCACTTGCATTGCGAGTCTTTCCAACTGGTCTATTTGGTTGATAATCAGCCAGTTCCGAAACCAACCTGAAATCAGTCCATATTTGACACAAAGCTGTCACAAACCAGTCCAAAGAAGTCCAAAACCACTGTGACATCTTTCCGAAAGCAGTCCTAAGTTTATCTGCAACGGATAAGGGCTTGCGCAGATTTGTCATACTGGTCGCTTTTTGACACTTTGAGTGTCATTTAATATTCTTCAATCAGATCTTTAACAAGATGGCAAAACCCTGCCAGAAGCTCGGGATCGGCCAGTTCCGGGACATCCTTTGCGGTATGAGCGATCTCGGAGAGCAGATGCATCAGGTTCTCGCTGCAGAAGGCCAGAGTGGGAATTCCCTGCATGGCGAAGATGGCTTGATCGCCCTGCCACCACTGTTCACCTTCAATATACATCTTCTCGTCTTGAAAGACGCTTTCCAAAAGCTCCCGGTGCCGGCTTTCCAGGTTGAATCCGCACCACAAGACGCGTTGGTTGCGGTGCCCCACCGCGTCGAAATTGAGGCAGAGCTTCACCTGTGAGAGGTCTTGCCCGTTTTCCTCCAGGTAGAGCATTTCACCGGAAGCGGCATAATAGTCCTCGCCATTGAAGGGAATGACCTCCAACTGATAGTTTCCCCGGTATCCCTGCAGGATCTGCATCAGGGCGATCAGGACAGCAGTGCCGGCGGCATTGTCCAAAGCGCCGGGGGTGCCGATCTTGGTGTCCAGATGGGCAGAGAGCACGATCCTGCCCAGCCGGGGATCGCCCTTGACGGCGCGGATATGAAGCGCCCGGGTGGGCAGCCTTTGGGCAGTGGAGATCAAACTGATCGTCCTGCCCGCGTGGGGGAGAAGCCTGGCACCTTCTTCCTCGCTAAGGAACACAGAGGGGATATCGAAATCGCCGTCCTCAAACATGGGAGTGGGGTAGACCGCTCCCGCCAGTTCAGGATTCTTCGCGGTGGCAGAGATGATCGCCAGAGGCTGCTTTTCCTCCAGTAGTTCGATCAATTCCTTGTGCTCTTCAGGATTGTAAAAGACAAAGTTCTTCGGCATCAGGGGCGAGTTGGCGATCCCTTGATGCAGCAGCAGGATCGAGTCCCTGAGCTCGAGATCCTTCAGCTCTACCAGGGACGATGCCGCAACCAGGATTCCGCTTAAAGAGCAGCCTTGGGAATAGGGAGAGGGGAAGGCCGTAAAGGATTGGCCGGCGGATTCCAAACTCACTGCTCCGGCCTCCCAATCCAGGCAGTGAAATTCCCGGGAATGGGTTTCAAATCCATATTCCCTTGCCTTTTCCAGGAAGTGGAGGGTGGCGGCGCGGTTGGACTCCCTGCCCACGCTGCGGCCCCGGGGGTCCTGGCACAGACAGGCTATTTCGTTTTTGATAATGGCACTAAGCTCTGATTCCATGATTTTCTCCTTTGGTGGCCAGCATTATACACTTTTAAGGAGTCAAGTTTCTCAGGCAGGGCAGCGGTCAAGGATTTTCGCCGGAACATTAAATTATGGTTACATCACCCGAGTCAAACAATTAACGGCATGGTATATATGCAGATAAAGACCATTCAAGCATTCAGCTGGATCAGAGCCATCCCTCATCGCTCCCGTTAGCAATACGGAATCATTACGGAGTCATTACGGAGTTAATCCGTAATGACTCCGTAATGATTCCGTATTGGTCATGGGAAGGAAGCGGCGGAGATCTGAAAAAGATTGACAGAATATAGAAGGTCTATAAGAGGTGCGAAGAAGATTATCCTGAGGCCATAATTATATGTCTGAGGAGATCTTAACTGAGGTAAACTGCATGGAAATGATACCCCTGGCCTGGTATATAGCTCCCTTGGGAGCGATCACGGCGCTGGTTTTTGCCGTGGTTTTCTTCTTTCAGGTGAAAAAAGCCGATCCCGGATCGGAGCGCATGGTGGAGATAGCCGGTTATGTGCGCGAGGGCGCTTTTGCCTATCTAAAGCAGCAATACAAGGGCGTGAGCGTGTTTTTCATCGTGGCGTTCATCCTGTTCCAAGTGATGTCCCTGGGCTTGGGAGTATTGCATTGGCTGGTGCCCTGGGCCTTTCTGACCGGCGGATTCTTCAGCGGATTGGCGGGCTACATCGGCATGAACATCGCCACCTATGCTTCGAATCGAACCACCCAAGCCTGCTCCAGCAGCCTGAACAAGGGATTGAAGATCGCCTTTCGGGCAGGCAGCGTGATGGGCCTCACGGTGGTGGGGCTGGCCTTGATCGACATTTCGGCCTGGTTCTTTGTGCTCACCTGGTTTGATTTCCCCTTGGAAAAGATCACTGTGATCATGCTCAGCTTTGGCATGGGAGCCTCCACCCAGGCCTTGTTCGCCCGATTGGGAGGGGGAATCTTCACCAAGGCGGCGGATGTGGGCGCCGATCTGGTGGGCAAGTTGGAAGCGGAAATCCCGGAAGACGATGTCCGCAATCCCGCCACCATCGCCGATAATGTGGGTGACAACGTGGGCGACGTGGCCGGCATGGGCGCCGACCTCTATGAAAGCTATGCGGGCTCGATCCTGGCGACGGCAGCCCTGGGCATGGGCGCGGTTTCGATGCTGGGGGCGAAGTATCAGGGCCTGATGATCAATTTTGTGATCGCTCCGATGGTTTTGGCGGGGATCGGAGCCCTGCTTTCCATCATCGGCATCTTCATGGTGAGCACCCGGGAAAACGCCAACACCCGGCAACTGATGTTCTCGCTGAACAAAAGCGTCTATATCATCTCGTTCCTGATCGGCATCGCCGCCTTCTTCATCACCCGGATCCTGTTGCCGGCGGATTTTTACTTTGGAGTGTTCATCTCCACGGTGATCGGGCTGGCGGTGGGCATTCTGATCGGAAAATTCACGGAAATGGATACCTCCCACAGTTTTGAAGCCACCCGCAACATCGCTTCCCAAGGCACTTACGGGGCTGCCACGGTCATCCTGGAAGGGATCGCGGTGGGGATGAAGTCCACCGCTGCCCCGGTGCTGACGATCATCATCGGCATCCTGGCGGCCTTCATCAGCAGCCACGGCTTCCAATCCATCGAAATGGGGCTCTATGGCATCGGTTTCGGCGCCGTAGGAATGCTTGCCACCTTGGGAGTTACCCTGGCCACGGATGCCTTTGGCCCCATCGCGGACAACGCTGGCGGCAACGCCCAGATGTGCCATCTGCCGGAGGATGTGCGCCACATGACCGACAGTCTCGATTCCGTGGGCAATACCACCGCGGCGACGGGCAAGGGCTTTGCCATCGGTTCCGCCGCCCTCACTGCCATGGCCCTGCTGGCTGCCTATCTGGAGGAGGTGCGCGCTGTAGTTCTATTGATGGGCGAAAAGGCGGGCAGGGTGATGTATCTGCTCATCCACCACAGCAAGGACAATTTTGAGCTGATCCCGGTAAAAAAAGCCTCGGTGCTCCACTTCATCAATTATTACCAGATCCATGTGCTCAATCCCAAGTTCCTGTTGGGTGTTTTCATCGGCGCCATGGTCGCCTTCGTGTTCTCCGCCCTCACCATCAAAGCCGTGGGCAAGGCGGCGGGTAAGATGGTGCAGGAGGTGCGTCGCCAGTTTGCGGAGCTGCCGGGAATCCTGGAGGGCACCACCAAACCGGAATATGCCACCTGCGTGAAAATCTCCACCATCGGAGCCCAGCGGGAAATGCTGCTGCCTGCGCTGATCGGGATCGTTACCCCCATCATCACAGGTTTGATCCTGGGCGTGGCAGGGGTGTTGGGAATTCTGGCGGGAGCCCTGGCGGCGGGATTGTCGCTGGCCTTGATGATGAACAATGCCGGAGGAGCCTGGGACAACGCCAAAAAGTATGTGGAAACCGGACAGCATGGCGGCAGACATTCGGACACCCACAAAGCCACCGTGATCGGCGATACCGTGGGCGACCCCTTCAAGGACACCGCCGGCCCCAGCATCAATATCCTGATCAAGCTGATGAGCATGGTCTCCATCGTGTTCGCCGGGTTGATCGTAACCTATTCCCTGAATGTGGAAAAGATCAGGCCACCCTTCTCCAAAGAGATACCGGACAAGAAGATGCAGAACGAGATCATCGCCCTCCGGCCCCACAGCCCCTGCCTGGGCTGTCCGTCTCTGACCAGTGATTGCCTGGCGGATTCATTGAAAAAGAAATGAGGAAAGAGGCCACGAAAATTCCCGGGATGCGATCCATCAGAGTTCAAGAGGAACGTTATTTTAGATAGAAACGTAGACATGAAAAGATAATTGAGTCCCAGCGGGACGTCATATTCAAGGTCGAACACATTCATGTTAGGCAATATAAATCATTTGATATGCCGTCCCGCTGGGACTCGCCTTCGTTTGGTGTCCGTTGCTATCTAAA
>CAZVXK010000152.1:0-5198 GCA_964631665.1 uncultured Candidatus Cloacimonadota bacterium
GGATTAACTCCGTAATGACTCCGTAATGATTCCGTATTGCTAACGGGAGCCATGTCTGGTTTCTCAAGGAAATTTCAGAATAGCTCGGTTTAAATCGTCTGTTTTGATCCGGTCTCAATTCTACACAGAAAAAGAAACCGGGATGGGGAGTCCGAACTCCGCATCCCGGTTCTGCCATCACACAGAACAGCTGCCTGTGCGACAGAGATTTATTGCATCAGGATCATCCTGCGGGTGGCCTGATAATCTTTGGCCTGCATCCGGTAGTAATAGATCCCGCTGCCCACCGCTCTGCCCTGGTCGTCCCTGCCGTTCCAGAGCACCGCATAGCGCCCGGAAGGCTGATCAGAATTGACCAAGGTGCGGATCAGCTGTCCTTTTAGGTTATAGATGCCGATATTCACCCGGCCGGGATCCTTGAGGGCATAGCTGATGGTGGTTTCGGGATTGAAGGGATTGGGATAGTTCCCGATCAGGGCGGTTGCGGTTACCGGGATCACATTCTCTTCGTTTTCCGATCCCGCTTCCAGGTGGAAATTGACTGTGGTTGCCTGATTGGCGATCACGGTTACATCCTCAACTGTTTGTGAAATATAGCCGGTGGCGGAGGCGGTTACATCATAGGCCCCGATGGGGATCACGATGCTGTAGGCACCGATGCTGTTGGTGGTGGCGGAATAGGTGTCGGCCGTGACGGTGGCTCCAGCGATGGGGGCGTTGTTTACAGTGCGCACCACCCCGGAGATGAAGCCGGAGATCACTTCCTTCTGCAGAATGTTCGAGAAAGACGGCACGGAAAGGACATTGGAGGTGTAGACCGCCTTCACCGCCCAGCGGTAGTTGCCGTTGGGCAGATTCACCCAGCCCGTGTCCATGGTGCTCAGTTCTGTGATGGTGTCTGGTGTTATCAGGTTCCAGGAGGTCTCGTTGGTCTCATGGCCCGGGATCAATCTCCACACCTTGTAGCCCACCAGTGCTCGGGTGGAATTGCGGGTTCCGGGACTGGGCTCTGCGGTGCCCCAACTTGCCTGCTGGCGTGGTTCTGAGCTAAACTCAGCCTTGCTGGCGCGTAAAGGCAGGGCGGGATCGGCAGATTGAATGCGGGGGCTATTTAAGGCGCTCACCTGATTCAGGTCTCCGGGCAGGAAGCGTACCCCGGTAACCGCATTGCCGATGTAGATGTCATCGATGAACCACACATACCAGAGTCCGTCATTGGATGGCGGATCCTGGGCATGCCAGGCGATTTTGATCTGAAGGCCTTCATAGGTGGTGAGATCGATGGTGATGGGCGAGGCATAGTAGTTCCAGCCGCCGGTTTGGGCGCTGGCATCCCAGAGCGTGGTCCAGGTGTTGCCATCGTCCGTGGAGATCTTCACATAATAGTGGTCTCCATTCACCGAGCCCAGATATACGTAGGAATCGAATCTCAGATAGGCCGAGGGCGGGCAGTTGAATATTGGCGTGATCAGCCATTCGTCCTGATGATCATAGCTCCACCACAAACCGCCTTGATACACACCATCGGTGGGCGCCACGGTGGTTCCGCTGATGGTGATCGTGCCGAAACGGCACCAGGTGGGATAGACTCCATTGGTGTTGGGAGGGCCGTTATTGGTGACGACCTGGGTCCAGTTCTGCGGCGGGAAGGTTGTTCCCTCAAAGCTCTCCACCACATCCAGAGCGGAGGGATCGGGCGCCAGCCAGGTGACTTCGACGGCAGTGTTGATATCGTTGATCTCTCCATGCACCTGGCGTGGAGCATAAGCCACCTCGTTCAGAGTGATGGTGCCGAAGCTATAGTTGGTGGAACCCACGTTGATCGTGCCGGCGGCATTCTGATAGCCGGGGCAGATGATGGTGTAGTCATAGGTCTGGTTGGCATAGACGCTGGGAATGGTGAAGATCCCCTGCGTGTTGGTGGTGGTGCTGTAGTTCTCATAACCGGTCAGATAGATGCCGGCGCCGCTGAGCCCGGTGCCGGTGTCGCTGGCAACGATGGTTCCGCCCACGGTTACCACCGGCATCTGCTGCAGGTTGATATCCAGCACCACGGTCTCGTCTTCCGGGATCGTTACATTCTGGGTCTGGTCAATATAGCCATAACGGCTGAAGGTTACCTGATATTCATCGGCGATGATATTCTGGATGCCATATTGCCCCTGGGCATTGGTGGTGGTGCTGTATCCGCCGGTGGCAAACTGCACTGCCACTCCGGGTAGGGGCTGGCCTCCGGCGCCATAGACCGTGCCGGTGATATGCCCCACCCCACCGGGTATGATGTAGAAGCTGGTCTTGGGAAAAGCTCCCGAGGCTGTGGTGGTGGGCGGGTTGGCAGGATCGAAGGCGGTTCCGTCGGCATAGACGTTGCGGGCACGAGTGGTGCCTATGGTCTGGGTCTGAAATACATCCAGAGAGCTGTAATATGTTGTGTCCATAGGGCGCTGCACCATCATCACCAGATTGCCTCCGGTCAGGTACATAAAGGGCTGTGGGAAGCTGATCTGGATCAGATTCTGGCCACTGGGGTAGTTCACCGTGCCATCAAACACCTGGGTAAGCTCGGTGGAGGGGATCCAGCCTGCGCTCAGATCAGGCTGCGTGGTGGTTCCCAACCATACCCGCGTGGGCATGTTCGGCAGATTGGTGCTGAAGCTGTTATAGAAGCCCACGCCATAGATCAGGCCGATGGTGTTGCTCAATTCGGCGGGATAATATACGCATTCGAACAGGGAGTTCATATAGTACATGTCCACCGGAAAGCGGCCGGTTTGGTTGCCTTCGCCGATGGTGAGCACCACCAGGCCCTGCGGCTGCACCACCACGTTCAGCGGCGGGCTGATGTCATTGATGGGGTTCTGGTCTCCGGTCAGCACCACCTTGCCATAGATCGTGGTGGCGCCTTCTTGGGTGGGGGTCCAGGCCACCGAGACCTGAACGGTCTGCCCGGGATTGATCTGCACCCCGGGGGAGCTGCCCAGTTCGATGTCACCCTGCTGGTACAGCTTCACCTGATAATCGTTCTGGGCATTCGATCCCCAGTTGAAGACGGTTACGATATAGTTCGTGACGGCACCCACGGAGGGGGTTACATTGCCCTGCACCGAAAGGGCAGCCAGGTCGTCCTGGGGAATCACCTCCAGCATGATGTTGTCCAGATAGATCGAACGGCTGGTTCCGCCCAGGCCATGCTTGAAGGCGATAACCCTGCCGGTGCCGGTGTAGGCTCCAAAGGTTACCACATACTCCGTCCAGGTGGTGGTGAGGGAAATCGTCTGAATCTCGGTGTAGGTGGCAGGATTCTGGGCATCGGTGAGCACTCCCACGGACAGGGTGTAGTTGGCTCCGGCGGATCGGGCATAGAAATTGGTTCGGGTGGTGTTGGTATTGATCGTGTTGGCATAGGGAGGGGCCACCAATATAAGCGTTGCGTTCACATCGCTGCTGTTGTTCATCATCACACAGTTGGGCGGCGTATAGGGTGTGGTGGAGGTGGTCTGAATCTGGGGGGAGCCCGTTCCCTGGATAATGGTGGTCCACTGTACCGGCAGGGCGGGAGCGGTGACAGCGTCGAAGTTCTGCATATAGGGCAGTTGAGTGATGGTGGGATCCACGCAGGTACCGGTCAGGTTCACGGTATGGGGTTCCCGGTTGCGGTCTCCACTGGTGCGGTTACCCAATACGAAGCGTTGATCATCGTTTATCGTGATAACGGCACTGTGTTCGCCCACGGCTGTGGGATGGTAGCGGCCGGTGAAGTTCAGGCTCTGCCCTGTATTCAGAGAGGCGGGCAGGGTGGGCAGGTTCTGCAGGGAGAAGTGTTCGCTGCCGGCAATGCTAATGGTGTTGATGGTCAGCACTCCGCCGCCCACATTCATCACCATGAAGTTCTGGTCGTGGGTGCTGTTCAGCAGGGCAGTGCCGAAATTACACCCATCGGGATTGACCATGAAGATGGGATCATTCCCGGGTGGGGTCATGTGGAATGAGGTCTTGGGGAACTGGCCGGTAATGTTTGCCGTTGCCGGAGGGTTATCCGGGAAAAACTGTGTTCCATCCGCATAAACATGGCGGGTGCGGTTGGTGCCGATGGTCTGACACTGGAAGAGGTCCAGGGAAGAGAAGTAGGTGGTGTCCATGGGACGGTTGACCATCATCACCAGATTGCCACCCATATACATGTATGGAGTCTGCAGGGGGATCACGATGGCGTTCTGTCCGCTGGGATAGTTAACGTTACCGTCGAAGACCAGGGTGAGTTGGGTGGAGGGGATCCAACCTCCGCTCAGATCATTGATCTGGGTGGAACCAAGCCAGATCTTGGTGGGCTTGTTGGGCAGGTTGGTCTGGAAGTTGTTGTAGAAGGTCAGGGCGGTAATGGCACCGAACATCCCCATTTCCTGTGGATAGTAGAGAGTTTCGAACAGGCTGTTCATCCAGAACATATTCACTGGCATCAAGGCCAGTTCGTTGCCGGTTCCCACCGTGATCACCACCATGCCAGCCGGCATCACCGTGATATTGAGCGGTGGGCTGGCATCGTTGAGCGGATTCTGGTCTCCCGCCAGCACAACCTTTCCATAGATAGCGGTGGGCCCTTCCAGCGCAGGTGTCCACATAACCTGCACCATTACCGTCTGGCCTGGGGTCACCGTTTCACCCGGTGCGGAGGCAAGCTCCACATCATTGCTGTCAAACAGTTTAACCGTATAGTTGGATTGGGTATTGGTTCCCCAGTTGAACACAGAAACGGTGTAAGCGGTGGCATTGCCCACGCTGGGGGTTTGGTTGCCGCTCACCGCAATGGCCGCCAGATCGTTGTCCGGAATCACCTCCAGCATCACATTGTCCACATACACCGTGAGGTAGGTTCCGCCCAGCCCATGCTTGAAAGCCACAAAGCGCCCATTACCGGTATAGCCGCCAAAGGTTACCACATACTCGGTCCAAGTGGTGGTGAGCGGAACGGACTGGATCTCGGTGAAGGAAGCTGGATTCTGGGAATCGGTCATGATGCCCACGGAGATCGTATAGCCATTGCTGGCGGCTCTGCCTCGGAAGTTCACCCGAGTGGTGTTGGTCTGGATGTCCGTGGCATAGGGCGGAGCGATCAGCAACTGGGTGGCGGAGGCATCGTCATAGTTATAGAAAGCCACATTGTTGGGAGGGCTGTAGCTGTTGTCGGTGATGGTGCGCAG
>CAZVXK010000153.1:0-5145 GCA_964631665.1 uncultured Candidatus Cloacimonadota bacterium
GCGGCTTGGCCAATGGCAGCTACCAATACTATGTAACCGCCCTCTACGGAACGGGTGAATCCACCCCCACTAATACTGTTACCGCGTTGGTGGAGGTTCTCTATCCGCCGGCCAATCTCAGCTACAGCGTCCTCGATGACGATGTGACCCTGTCCTGGACTGCCGCGCCAGTTTCCGGTGGCCTAAGGGACTTCATCGGTTACGACATTTACCGGGATGACGCCTTCCTGGCCAGCACCACTGATCTCAGCTACACCGATCTCAACCTTGCCAATGGAATCTACCAATACTATGTAACCGCAGTCTATGGCAGCGGTACCTCCACCCCAACCAATACGGTAACCGTTTTAGTGGAGGTCTATTATCCTCCCACGCAGCTTACCTATCAAGTGGTGGAGGATGATGTTTTCCTATCCTGGACTGCCGCTGCCACCTCCGGAGGCTTGCGGGCGATCCAGGGCTACAAGGTCTATCGCAATGATAGTGAGATCGCCCAGGTAACCGGTACCAGTTACAACGACCTGGGCCTTGCCAATGGCATCTATCACTATTATGTGAAAGCAGTCTATGAGACCGGGCTGTCCGAACCCACCAATACCGTCATCGCTGTGGTGGAGGTGTTATATCCCCCCACGGGGCTAGGCTATGCTGTGGAAGGCGATGATGTAAACCTGTCCTGGGAGGTTCCCGCTGTTTCCGCCCGTGGTTTGAACGGCTATCAAATCTACCGCAATGCCATCCCCCTGGCTCAAACCAGCCTGACCACCTATCTGGATCAGAACCTGGCCAATGGAAGCTACAGCTATCAGGTTACCGCCCTATACGACAGCGGGGAATCTGTCCCCAGCAACACAGTTATTGCCACTATAGAGGTACCGTATCCCGCCACCGCTTTAACAGCCACGGTGGTGGAGGATGCGGTAACCCTCACTTGGCAATTGCCCGCCACCAGCCCTCCCCGCGCCTTTCTGGGCTATTTTATCTATCGCAACTCCGCGCTGCATCAGGTTTTGGATGATCCCAGCCTGAACACCTGGACCGATTATGGCCTGGCCAACGGTAACTATTCCTATTATATTGTGGCTATTTATGATGCCGGGTTGTCCATCCCTTCGAATGTGGTGGAAGTTACCATCAATGTGATGCCGGAGCTTCCGGCACCCACCGGACTGACTGCAGTCCTTTCCGGCGAAAGGGACGTTCTCCTCTCCTGGAACGTTCCTTCGCCTTTTGTGCTGTCCTACAAGTTGTATCGCAACGCCCTGGAGATCGCCACTCTCACGGACACCACCTACAGCGATCTGAACCTGCCCAATGGTTCCTACGACTACTATGTGAAGGCTGCCTATGAGCAGGGATTATCCTCTGCTTCGGCAACCGTAACCATCAATATCATGTATGCCTATCCGCCCACTAATCTGAGTGCCACAGTGTTTATGAGAAACAGCGTCCAGTTGGATTGGACTGCTCCCGGCCAGGGCGAGATCGGCTTCATCATCTATCGCAATGGCCTGGAGATCACTTATCTGACCAATCCCCTCACCACGCAATACACCGATCCCAACCTGCCCAATGGCAGCTATGGCTATCAAGTGGCGGCGGTGTATCTGAATGCGATCTCGAATCCAGGCGGGGTCAGCAGCGTAAACATCCTGGTGCCCTATCCGCCCCGGGAATTCTCCCTGCAGAGCGCCGGAAACACCATCACCCTGAACTGGAATATTCCTCTTGATCCAGGTGGCTTGACCGGATATAACCTCTACCGGAACAACTCCTTATACCTGCAGACAACCGCCCTCAGCCACACCGATGACAATCTGCCCAACGGCAACTACAGCTATTACCTGACCGCCCGCTATGGCAGCGAGGAATCCACTCCCACCCCCACGCTGAGCCAGGAGATCGGGATCGCCTATGCCCCTTCAGCTTTGACCGCCAGCGTCTGGGAGGATGAGGTTACCCTCAACTGGACCGCCCCGGTCGATCTGGGGGGATTCAGCTTCTATCAGATCTGGCGGGACGGGGTTCAGACCGGGACCGCGCTTTCTACCCAATACACCGATTCCGGCCTGGCCAATGGCAGCTATAATTACCAGATCATCGCCGAATACAGCTTTGGCAACTCCGCGCCCTCGAACACTGCCACGGCCTTGGTGGAAGTGCTGTATCCCGCCACCGGCCTAAGCTATAATGTGATCGACAACGATGTCTATCTATCCTGGACGGCAGCCGCCAGTTCGGGTGGATTGAGAGCCCTGCTGGGTTATAAAATCTACCGGGATGGCGATCTGATCGGGCAAACCACAGCCACGCAGTACACCGATCCGGACCGGGATAACGGCACCTGGCTCTATTATGTGGTGGCCACTTACTCCAGTGGAGATTCCGAGCCCACCCCTGCCGTCAGCGTTCTGATCGAAGTCCTCTATCCCGCTGCCAATCTGGTTCACCAGGTGGTGGAAGACGATGTGATCCTGAATTGGGATGCCGTGCCTCCTTCGGGAGCCACCCTGCTCTATTACAAGGTTTACCGGGATGGAGCCCTGCTCGCCACCACCACCCAGACCAGCTATACCGACCTGGCGCTGGCCAATGGCAGCTATGAATATTATGTTTCGGCACAGTACTCCAGCGGGGAATCGCTACCGACCAATACCGTCCAGGCTGTGATCGAGATTCCCTATGCGCCCCAGAATCTGGATTATGAGGTTACCGGAGACGATGTGGCCCTCACCTGGGATCCACCTCCCATCTCCAACCGCAGCTTGCTGGGCTATCAGATCTATCGCAACGACGCCCCACTGGCGTTTGTGACGGGTTTGAGCTATGATGATAACGATCTGAACAATGGAAACTACAATTACTATCTGATCGCCCACTACGACAGCGGCAATTCCAGCCCCTCAAACACGGTCACCGCTCCGGTCTTTGTTCCTTATGTGCCAACTGGAGTTACGGTTACGAACCAGACCCCGACCAGTCTGCTGGTCTCCTGGACGGCACCAGACCAGATGGAGATCGCCTACCGCGTCTATCGTAATGGAGCCCAGATCGCCGAAATCGGCTATCCACTCACCACCACCTATCTGGACAGTGATCTGGCCAACGGCACCTATTCCTATCAGGTGGCTGCGGTTTATCCGCTGCAGGTGGTTTCGCCGCTTTCCGATCCTGCCACCGGGACGGTGCTGGTGGCTTACAGTCCCCAAAGCCTCACCGCCTCAGTGGATGGCACCACGGCAATTCTGAACTGGACCGCCCCTGCCGATCTGAATGGATTCCTGCTCTACAAGGTCTATGTGGTCAGAAATTCCGATCCCTATACCACAATCGAAACGGTCAACAACTGGGCTTTTTTCTATGACCTGACCAACGCGGACTACCATTTCCAGGTTACCGCTCTCTACGGAAGCTTGCCCGATCCGCTGGAATCCGCGCCCTCGAACGAAGCAACGATCACCGTGGCAGTGGCTTATCCACCCACAAACCTGACCGGTTATCCGGATCAAAACTCGATCCAGCTCAACTGGAATGCCCCGGTGGACCTGGGCGGCTGGCAGGACTTCACCATCTTCCGCAACAATGTGTCCTATGCCACCACAGCCTATACCACTTTCACGGACAGCGATCTGGCCAATGGCCAGTATTTCTACCGGGTGGTGGCCAATTACAGCTTTGGCAGTTCCGAACCCTCGAACGAATACACCTGGGTGATCCATCTGGCCTATCCTCCTCAAACTGCCAGTGTGAGCGTGGAGGACAACGACGTCCTGATCCAGTGGACGCCCCCGCTGGACACCCTGTTCCTGATGCAATATCATGTCTATCGGGATGGAGAGCAGATCGCCAGCACGATTGGTTTGAGCTGGACCGATCTGGACCTGCCCAATGGGAATTACAGCTATGAGGTGACCGCCGATTACGATTTCGAATCCGAACCCACGCCTGCCGGAACGGCGCATGTGGAGATCATCCACATGCCCACCGGATTGCAGGCAGTGGTTAGCGGAACCACGATCCAGCTCACCTGGAATGCCGTTGCCGATCCGGGCTTCTTTGAGGAGTATCTGATCTATGTGAACGATATCCAGGTAGCCACCAGCCTCGACACAACCCACACCCTCACCGACCAAGCCAATGGCTTCTATCTGATCCAGGTGTCGGCGCTCTATCAATCTGGTGAATCCGACCGCACGTTTGCGGTGGATGCAATCATCTTGATCGCCTATCCACCGCAAAATCCCAGTTACTTTGTAAGCGAGGAAAACGTTGTGCTGCAATGGGAAGCGCCAAGCGATACGGGTGGTCTGAGCGCCTACCGGGTCTATCGCGATGGTGAACTTATAGTGGAGCTATGGACCCTGCCCCTGGGCGCCACCGATGGGCCTCTGTTGAATGGTGTTTACACCTACCAGATCACGGCAGTCTATGATTCGCTGGAATCAGACCCCGCGCCGGAGCTTGTGGTTCAGATCCTGATGGCGGATGCGGCGGAGCAGGTTCAGGCCACCCTGCAGGAACAGCAGGTCCTGGTCTCCTGGTCGGCTCCTTCCAGCGGCAACGTGCCCGATGGCTACCAGGTCTGGTTTTTGCAGGATAACCAGCAGAACGATCCCGAAAGCTGGATCCTGGCGGCCGAAGTATCCGATTCCCTCAGCGTGTATGACCACTTCCACGGCAACCTGCAGGGCGATTTCCTGTGGGCGGTGGTAGCGGTGTATGGTTCGCTGAATTCTGAACCGGCCTTTTCAAACCTGATCCACATCGAACCGGATGTGCCTCCGATACCAACGGTTACCAAGCTGTTGGGAAACTATCCCAATCCCTTCAATCCCCACACTCGGGTGGTGTTCTGGCTGAAAAACAGCACCTCTGTGCGGCTGGAGATCTATAACCAACGCGGGCAATTGGTGCGCAGCCTCATCAAGGCCAATCTGGAGGCCGGGGAATATGCCATTCCTTGGGATGGGAAAGACGATTTTGGCAGATTGGTGGCTTCCGGCGTCTATTTCTGCACGCTCAGCACCCCGGGATACAACAAATCCAGCAAGATGCTGTTTTTGAAGTGAGTGGTGAATGGTGAGTGGTGAGTGGTGAGGGTTAATGGTCAATGGTTAATGCTGCGCAGGGGGTGAACGTAGCATA
>CAZVXK010000154.1:0-5137 GCA_964631665.1 uncultured Candidatus Cloacimonadota bacterium
ACGGAGTCATTACGGATTAACTCCGTAATGACTCCGTAATGATTCCGTATTGCTTATCGGGAAGAAAGGAATATATTATCCACAGGGAAAGGGCTGGAACCGAGACCCTGAAATACATAAACCATATAAGGAGAGTTAGTTATGAAAGCGACCCGAGCCAATCTGCTGGGTGAGTTCACCGGAAATCTGGATGAACTGATCTATTACAAAAACAGCCGCACCGGAAAGATCTATGTGCGCCGGCGTTTCACCTTCAAAGACCACCCCGGGCAACCTGCCTTCACCAGTGCCCAGAAGGCGATCTATGCCCTCAAGCCATCCAATGGATACCGCCAGAATCTGCGCGATTATCTGTTGGCCTACAACAGCCTGCCGGCCAACCAATCCAAACCTGCCTTGTTTTGGGGAAATCTCTATAACAAGCTGATGTTCGCCATGCAGAAGAAGCTGCCCCAAGTGGACCTGAAGACCATCACCCGCGCCCAGATCGTGGAGCAGAACCTGCCCTGCATCACTGTTAAAGCAGCCGTGGAGGCTGGTCTGTTGCCAGAAGTGAAAGATTACCAGAGGTTTACGCAGCAGATTTGATGCCTGTTTGAGAAGTGGAGGGGCTGCTGCTCCGGGCGATTTGGAACGGCAATGCCCCCCCCCCAATTCAGTATTACCTGGAAGCAAGGCTGTTTGGAGTAATGACCGGCAGCCAGTTTGGAGTTCAAGCCGGCAATGTAACCTTCACAGCTTCCGCAAGTTTCAAAGCCGGCTTGGACTTCAAACATTCCCGCCCCCCACCCGTATGAACTTCACTGAAAATGGGTTTCCACTACCGACCATAAAAATACGCTGTTTGAAGTCCATTTGGCCTTGTAATCTGTTGTACACGTAGAGATTGCGAAGGCCAAATGAACTCCAAACAGCCCAGCTTTTTATGCTCAGTAGCGAAATCCTGTTTTCTGGAAGGTAATCTTGTCAGGATTTTCTGATGGATTAGCTCCAAGCGAGTTATACAATCATAGTTTCGGAAGCACTGGTTTGATCTGATTTCATTCTGGATTTGTCTGCTCTATCCTCTTTACTATCACAGAATTGAAAAAAACATGGCATTTTGTCCTTGACATATTATTTAGAATCAATATCTTGAATTTATTCTACAAAATGGGTTGGGATTTGTACCAGATAATGAGATTAATAAACCAAAGCTCTCCTGAACGGAGAGCTGCCATAGTGTGTTCAAAAATAAGGAGTATAACCATGAAAACCCGTATCCTGTTACTCGCGATCATTTTGGCAACCGGCCTTGCCTGGGGGCAAGCCACCGGCAATTATGTGTTTAGTTATTCAAACACCACCTACACGGAGATCACCGGTGGCACCGAACTGGGCAATGAATCCACCAATGCCCAACGATTCGTGAATCCGGCGATACCCCTGGGTGGAACCACCAACTCCGGAGAAGGTTTTCCGATCGGATTCAATTTCTATTTCAACGGCTATGAATTCGACCGGGTAGCTATCTGTGCCGACGGCTGGATTAGCCTGGGCCAGTCCTGGTTGCCCACGCCGGTAAATATAACCAGTTCATCCTATATCCTTCCTCTGGGCTCGACCAGTTCGATCACGCCCACCTGGCTGGTGAGCAGGATCTCCGCCCTGGGCAGGGATCTCCAGGCCCAGACTGGCGCCTCACTGAGGATCGAGACCATTGGAACTGCACCCAACCGTGTCTTTGTGGTACAATGGAAGAACTACCGGAAATACAATAACACAGGCGACAGCTTCAACTTCCAGATCAGGCTGGAGGAGACCACGAACAAGGTGGTGATCGTATATGGCGATTTCATCAACAACGCTACAGCCACTACAGTTCAGGTCGGTTTCAGAGGTGCACCGGCTGGAACCCCCACCAATTTCCGCAACCGCACCACCACCACAGATTGGACCGCCACCACGGAAGGAACTGTGGTAACTGATGCCTGCACCTTGAGTGACAGCGTTTTCCCGGCCAGCGGCACCACTTTTACCTGGACTCCGCCCACCCCGATCAGCGGCACCTGGACCATCGGCAGCGGGGGTTCCTATACTTCCTTTACCGCCGCGATCAACTATCTGAACACCAATCTCCCACTATATGGCATTGGGGTTGGAGGCATCACCTTCAATGTGGCTGCCGGGGAAACCTTCACCGAGGACCCTCCCGCTCTGGAGGTTAGTGGCTTTGAGGGCAAACCGATAATTTTCCAGAAGATTGGCGCAGGCGCAAATCCTCTGATCCTGCTTGATTACACAACGGGTGGCACCAGCGACGCTGGGATCAGAATCAATGGCGGCGACTATTTCACCTTTGATGGAATCGACATCGGCAACATCGCTGGCTCGACCCGGTTGGAATATGGCTATCATCTTGCCTCCCAAGCCTATGATGGTTGCCGCTATAACCAGATCAGCAACTGCATGATCACCCTAAGCAATACCAACACCAACACCAATGGAATCTACATCCAGGCTGTGACCAATGGCCCCAACGTGGGCAATGTGGTCAGCCAGGTAACCATACACAATTCCTATATTGGAATCAAAATCGACAGCAACAGTTCAGCAGCAGCCAATCATAATGTCTCCACTGTGGTCAATTCCTGCGTTCTGACCGATATGAGGTCAAATGGTATCTATTATCGCTACAGCATGCAGGGCAATCTAAGCGGTAACAGTATTTCCATGATGGATAACAACAGCACTTCCTTTGTGGGGATTGAGGTGATCGGAACCAACAGCAGCGTTGTAGTGGATGGCAATACCATAACCGGAGCCACCACCACTGGCGGCTTCACCGGATTGTTGGCACTCAGCGGAACCAACACCTGGAGCAACAACGTGGTTACCGGATTGAACGGCACCAATACCACCGCCCGTTATGGAATGACCGTGAATGATGGTGACAACACCATCTTCAACAACACATTCTTCAACCTCACCAATGTAGGTATCCTGTATGCGCTTATGTTGAACTCTGGCTCTGATAATACCATGATCTATAACAACCGCATCCACGGCATTACCAGCACCGCCACTGGTTCCGGCTATGTGGCACAAGGTATTCGGGTGAATGGAACCAATGTAACGATTGCGAACAATATGATCTATAACCTGAGCGCCAATGGCAGTTCTGCGCCTCAGGTTTGCGGGATCTACACCAATGCCGGCAGCAGCTTCAATATCTATTACAACACCATTTTCCTCAAAGCCGGCGGCAGCCATTCCTCCTTCAGCAGCGCGGCTCTCTATATCTACGCCGATGGTCCCAGCCTGGATCTGCGCAACAATATCCTGGTGAATCTCAGCACTCCCGGAACGGCAGGAAGAACGGTGGCACTCTGGAAACGCCTGGAGGGCTTTACCAATATCACCACCTCCAGCGACTGCAATATCTACTATGCCGATGAACCTGGTCCCCAAAATCTGATCTGCTACAATGCCACCATTGACTATCAGACCCTGCTGGACTACAAGAATGCGGTGGTAACCTTTGACCAAGGTTCGTTCACCGAAGATGTTCCCTTCGTCAGCAGTGAAATCCCCTATGATGTACATATCCGGGACGATGTGCCCACTCGGGTGGAAGGAAATGCTCTGCCGGTGGCAGGCTGGGACTTCGATTTCGACTATGATGACCGGGATGCCTCCACTCCCGATATCGGTGCCGATGAAGGCGATTTTGAGCCCTTCCTGGCTGCTCCGCATTATGCCAATCCGGTCAGTCCCGGCGATGGAGCCATCGTGGTCTCGCCGGATGCCAGCCTGAATTGGACTGCCAGCGTTGAAGGTGGCATTCCCACCGGCTATCGGATCTACTTCGGCACGGACGGCGGGGGTATCACACCACCATCGAACATCGAGGACGGCACAGACCTGGGCAATGTGTTCACCTACACACCCTCCGCACCGCTGAACTGGCTCACCACCTACTATTGGCAAATCATTCCCTACAACGCTTCCGGGGACGCTCCAAACTGCCCGGTATGGAGTTTTGAGACCTATGATGCTCCACTCACCGGCACCAAAACGATCGGCAGCACAGGCTACTATCCAAGCTTCACCTTGGCGATCACGCATCTGAACGCTTCCGGTGTGGGTACCGGGGGAGTAACCTTCAGCGTTGCCGCCGGGGAGGTTTTCGCCGAGAATCCACCCGCCATTACCGCCTCCGGCACTGACGACGATCCGATCCTCTTCCAAAGCGATGCCCGGGTGCGGATCAATCCTGTGCTCACTCCCACCGGCGGCACGGGCAGCTTTGGCATCAAGATCGAGGGCGGAAATTATATCACTTTTGACCAGATCGACATTACCAATCTTGATGGCGCCACCAACCTGGTTTATGGCTATTGGATCGAGGGACTGGCATCCAATGCAGCCAGCTCTAACACCATCCAAAACTGCAACATCACCCTCAGTCCGGCTGTCACCAGCTATGGAATATATATCACCGGAGGGGGTTCCGGTGCCACGATGACTGGTAATTCCATCCTGTACAATACAGTTAACAGCGCCAGTAACGGCTACTATTCAGAGAACAGCGCCTACCTGCACAGCACCCTGATCCAGGGCAACACATTCACGGATGTGAGCAGTTATGGCATCTACCAGCGCCGGGGAATCCAATCTATAATCAATGACAATGCCATTTCCTTCCGCACCTCAGCCTCCTCAGCAATGAATGGTATTTACACAAACTCCTCCTCCGATGTCCTGGTATCGGGAAATACTCTCAGCGGTGGCAGCACCACCAGCTCATTCACCGGTATCTATATCTATTCTTCCTCCGGAGAATGGCATCATAATACGGTTAGCGGGATTCATAGCAATGGAACCATGCAGGGACTGAACGCCGATGCCAGCACCATTAGCGTGCATCATAACAACTTCCATGCCCTCACTTCAAATGGCCATGTTTATGGCATCAATGTTGACCAATACCTTTCCCCCCTAAATGCCACGGTATACAACAACCTGGTGTATAATCTGGAAAGCTTCACCTCTGGCAGTAATTATGTTTATGGGATCTATACCGGCGCTATCACCCAGATTTATAACAACATGGTGTATGATCTGCGCAATATTGGCGGCAGCAATGCACCCCAGG
>CAZVXK010000155.1:0-5120 GCA_964631665.1 uncultured Candidatus Cloacimonadota bacterium
GTGTGGGATCGGCATCCCACACCCCCAACAGCTTTGGCAAGCTATGCTACGGCGCCAGCTATCCCCTTTTCTCCTTTTCCCCTTTTCCCCTTTTCCCCTTTGCCCTTTGCCCTTTGCCCTTTGCCCCTTTGCCCTCTAGACAAAAAACCGGCAGACCGGAAAGAAACCAGCCTGCCGGATGATTATAGTCGAACTGGTCAGAACTCCAGATCGGCAAAGTTGAGCGGGCTGAGCATCAACACCTGCTCGTTGTGGAAATCCCGCCACAGTTCATAGAGTTTCTGATAATCGGCAGTGGCGGCATTGAAGAGCTCCAGAGCCGGAGAAACGGACCCCATGCCCAACGGGATGCCCAGAGTCACGGAGCGGTCCTTGGTGATGGTGGCGTTGACCAGGCTCAGTTTGCCTTTGATGCCGGTGAGGTCGCGCATGTGTTCCAACGCTTTATCCAGTCCGCCCAGATCGTCGATCAGACCAATGGCATAGGCTTGCTCGCCGGTCCAAACCCTGCCCTGGGCATATTCGTGCACCTGCTCCAAGCTGAGGTTGGGGCGGCCGGCATCCACTTTGTTCACAAAATCGTCATAGATGGCTTCGATGGATTCCTCCACCCGCCGGATCTCCTCATCAGACCAGGAACGGTACAGGGAGCCGAAATCGGCGTTTCTGCCCTTTTTCACGGTTGACCAGTTGACGCGGATTTTATTGAACAGCCGTTCGGTGTTGAAGGTGAGCCCGATCACGCCGATGGAGCCGGTGAGGGTGGCGGGGTCGGCGATGATGCGGTCTGCCTTGCAGGCGATGTAGTAGCCCCCGGAGGCTGCCACACCGGCCATGGACACCACCACCGGCTTCTTGTTCTCGGTGCGGGCCAGTTCCAGTTCTCGCAGGATGATGTCGGAAGCCTGGGCCGAGCCGCCCCCGCTATCCACCCTCAGGATGATCCCTTTGTAGTCCTTGTTTTTACGGGCTGCGCGGATCATTTTGGCGGTGGTCTCGTGGGCGATCTTGGTGCCGGGGGTTCCTTTGCCCATCACGATGCTCCCGCTGGCATAGATCACAGCGATCTGGTTCTCCTTCGGCTTGGACCAGGCATAGTCCCGATAATCCTCCATCTGCTTTTTGGAATTGCCGATCTTAAACTCTGCCTTAAGGCGGTCCATCACCTCGTCTTCATAGATCAGCTCATCCACCAGGCCTGCGTTCAAGGCATCCACGGCCAGGAAATAGGGGCCGTCGTCGATCAGCTCCTCCACCGGTTTTTTAAACACGCTGCCCCTGCCGGATTCGATCATGGCGACCATCTGGCCATAGATGCTCTGCAACAGGGAATCATAGACCTCACGCTCGGCGGCGGTCATTTCGGTCTCGGAAAACATGTTGCCGGCATTTTTATATTTGTGGCTGCGGAAATTCAGCACATCGATGCCCAGGGTATCCAGCAGCTCACGGAAATAGGGGCTGGTGATGGAAATGCCGCGCAGGTCGACCCCACCCATCGGATTCAGATAGATCTTGTCCGCCACCGCTGAGGCAAAGACATAGCCGCCATTGCTGATGTTGTTGTAATAGACGCTGATCTTCTTGCCTGTGGACTTGAACTCCTGCAGGGCGCCGATCAATTCCTGCATCAGGGCATAGGAGGTGCTGAAGGAGGGATTGTAGAGCATGATGCCCTGCACGGTGGGGTCGGTCTTGGCCTTTCCGATCTCCTCGATCACCTGTTCCACGCTCTTTTGGTTCTTGTCAAAGATCTTGAAGGGGCCCAGGCTATATTTGGGAGCACGGTAGCTCACGATCTCCTGATTCAGCTTCATGTCATACCAGTTTTTGCCCGTAATGCCCAAAAAGGGAGCGAAAGCCTTCTCGGGAAGATGGATGTAGGGGATGAAGAAGCTGTCGTTGTCGTTCTTGGTGTCGATGCCGGAAAGGGTTCCCAGCTCGGTGTTGCCGAATCCGAGGCTGAAGTTGGCAAACACCGTTTCGGTTTCCAGATTGTAGGTGGCGCCGATGTTCACGCCATTCAGCAATTGGGTGTTCAAGCCCAGAACCGGTTTTTGGAACTTATAGTCGCTGCCATCCTTGGCATAATTCATGTCCGCGCTCAGTTCCAGACGGTGATCCGCCACCGAGGGAACGAAGGCCAGAGGCCGGATGGCCGCCCCAAAGCGATAGTAGGGAGAGGCTTTGTAGGGATTGTCCCAGGTGAAGGCCAGCGAAGCGGAAGCATGGGGTCGATAGGCAAAGCCGCTGCGGAACTGGCCTTCGGAGAATTTGTTGTTCTTCCAGCTGTAGTTCAGCCCGCCATAGAGGTTGGGCAGGATATGCGCCGGCAGCAGTTCGTTGCCCCAGGCCAGCAGATGCTGGTTCGCACTTCTGCCGGTGGCATCGTCTTTGGAATATTCATAGACATAGCTGAGGCCATCGGAATTGAGGAACAGCCAGTATTGGTTGCGCAGCTTTTCATCGTCGAACTGATGCGCCCAACCCAGGCCGTTGGCATGGCCGGTGGCAAGCAAGGCGGGATTGCTGACCGGAATGAACATATTGTCGATGTTGGCGATGGGTTGATCCAGTTCCCCCAGTTCCAGCAGTTGCCAGCCGCTTGCTCCTACTCCCTGCGCCACAGCAAAAAGTGGCAGCCAGAGCAGTAACATCATCCATAATGCGTGTTTCATAGGAATCTCCTTGGTCTTTGTCTGATTATATTTTAGGCGTTTCATGATCTGTGCAGAACCGGTGTTGCTTTCCGGTGGCTGATCCTGGGCATCCACCTTTGAATCAGGGTTCATACTTAGCTTTGATTTCGTTTTCATAATAAGAGCAGATATTTTTCTGCAAGCTCTGTTCTTGTCAATATAAAACATTTTAAAAGACCTCCCGCCGCCGGTAGAGCCAACTCCCGCCCAGGCCGAAAATGGCGCTGTAAAGCAGCTTCAGCAGGATCTGCCAAGTGAAAATGTGTTGCCAACGGGCAGAGACCACCGCAGTCAGAGTGGAAGAGTCCACCAGAGCCGGAGTGGCGTCCCTGCTCACCTGGACGGCGATCAGATCGAGCAAGTAACGCAACAGCGAAGGTATCTCCAGGCCCGCAGTCCAGTTCAGGATCTCAATGGCAATCTGGATGCCGAATATCACCAACAAGCCCTTGAAAAAGGATTTGCGGCGGAACAAGCCCGCAAAGAACCAGAACAGCGAGCTGAGCAAAACCAGTGTGACGCTGAGTTCGATCCAGGATTGCAGCCAACCCTGCAGCCCGAGGCTGAACCTGGCTCCGCTGAAGTAGGACGCCGAGGCGGAGATGATCAGGCTGTTCAACAGGGAGACCGCTCCCAGCAGGAGGATCAGGCCCAGGGTCATCAACAGATACTTGACGCCCAGAATCTTGTATAGCGGAACTGGCTGGGACAGATGCAGGATCTCGCACTGGCGTTTGAAGCCACCGTTCTGGAAATTGTCCGCCAGGATGATCGCCGTGATTACCGCCACCATGCCCAAAGTGATCGTGGAAAGCGAACTGGCGAAGTATAGCATCAGGTGCTCAAATCCGGCAGGAAGCTCTTCCGTGGCATTGTAGATGGTGATCGCGCCGGTCTTGAACAGATTGATGATGATCCCCACCAGAAAGATCAGATAGAATCCCCCGGTGAACCACACGGGTGTGAGAATGGTCTTCCAGTGGGTGTTCCATTCCTTTTGCAACAGAGCTTTACTTTGCTTCATTGGTTCCTCCCACAAAGGATAAAAAGATGTCGGCAAGGTTCGCCCGGCCATATTGGGCGCCCTCGATCCCGATGCCGGAATCCAGAACTGCGCTGGTGAAACCCAGGGTCCGATTCACCACCCTGGGCTGGTGGACCATGATCTCCTCCGAGCGTTCATTGGGCAGGGTCACCACCCGGAAGCGCTGCTTCAGCTGTTCCACCTCTTCGTGCAGCAGGATCCTGCCATTGTCGATGAAAATGATCTCCTGCAGCAGGTCTTCCACTTCCTCCACCTGGTGGGTGGAGATGAAGATCGTTTTACTCTCGTCAAAGAACTCGCCCAGGATGGTGTTGAAGAATTCCTTGCGGAAGGCGATATCCAGGCCCAGGGTCGGCTCGTCCAGCAGCAGGAACCTCACTTCCAAGGATAGCGTGATCAGCAGGTAGAGCTTGGTCTTCATGCCTTTGGACAGTTTCCCCACTCTTTTCTTGAGCGGCAGGTTGCTGATGGACAGCAGTTTTTGGGCGCGGTCCTCATTCCAGCGGGGATTCACGCCCCGGATATATTCCAGGGTCTGGCCCACCGTGAGGCGGTCGTCCAAACCACTCACATCCGGAATGAAAGCCACCTCTTCAAAGATGCGGTGGTCGCGGCGGTTCAGCAATTTGTTTCCCAGGGTGATCTCTCCCTCGTGGGCCAGAAAACCCAGCATGCAACGCATCAGGGTGGATTTTCCGGCTCCATTCTTGCCCAGCAGTCCGATGATCCTGCCTTGTGCCAGGCTGAGATTCACATTGTCCAGGGCCTTGAATTTGCCATAGTATTTGCTCAGGTTGCGGATCTGGTAGATGAAGTCATTCATCCTTTCCTCCATATATTGATTCGATCAGTTCGATTATTTGTTGTTTGGGCAGCTCCAACTGCCGGGCTTTGGTGAGCGCCGGCTCCAAACTCTGGGTGACGAAATCCCGGCTCAGCAATTCTATGATCCGCTCCCGGGCTCCGGGCGAAACAAAGATCCCCACCCCCCGCTTCTTGTAGAGGATGCCGGCCTCCACCAACGAGCTGAGCGCATTGCCCACCGTGATCGGATTCAGCTGATAATCTCTGGCCATGATCCGGATCGAGGGGATCGCCTCCTCTTCGGATAGCTGCCGATCCAAAATCAACTCCTCGATATGCCGCCGAAGCTGCAAATAGATCGGCGAATCGTCTTTGAAAATTCTCATAACCACCTCTTATGTAATCTGTTATATTGAACAGTCATGGTGCTGTAGTCAACTATTACAGTATAACGATTTCTGTCAAGAGAAATCTGCCTTTGAAAGTGATTTTTAATGTGTGTATAAGTTCTCACCCAATGTAATGTGTCAGTGAAAACTTCAAATCCGATCACCGAAAACTTCAAATGGGGG
>CAZVXK010000156.1:0-5077 GCA_964631665.1 uncultured Candidatus Cloacimonadota bacterium
TCGGCATCGCCAAACGCAATGGCCTGAAGATCAGCTTCCGGGAATATACCAGGCTTGGGATACTTTTCACCCTGGTCTCACTCGCCATCAGCGCCCTCTACATCCTGCTGCGCTATTTTTAGTTGCCCTTTTCCGTTGTGTCAATTCCTGGCCAGTCGTTCGACCTGTATATTCATATACGGCGCAGCACTAATCACTAATCACTAATCACTAATCACTAATCACTCATATAGAGCGCACCCGCAAAGCACAGCTTGGTGCACAGCGAGCAGCCCACGCACTTGTCCTTGTCGATCAGCGGATAATTTTCCTCGTCCAGGGTGATCGCCAGATAGGGGCAACGGGTGCAGTTTCCGCACCTAACGCAGAGTTCCCGCTTTAGCGCGCTGCTTTTGGTTTTGGGAGGCAGGTCCATGAAATCCGTGATCGGATGAGGTTGGGCGATGCCGGTCAATTCGGCGACGGAAGCAAGTCCCCGGGCCTCCAGCAGATGGCTGAGGCCCAGCTTCAGTTCGTCAATGATGCCATAGCCATATTTCTCCACGATGGTACAGAATTGCACATTGGCAGCGCCCAGGGCCAGGAAATTGGCGGCATCCAGATAGCTCATGGCACCGCCATTGCCGGATACCGGAACGCCCAGGCTGCAGGCGCGGGCCAGGCTCAGATAGCTGATGGGGAGGACTCCTTCGCCGCTCATACCCACGATCACGCCTTCGTCCCAAGCGCTTTCCTCCCGCTCCCGGAAACCGAGGCAGGGGAAGGTGTTGGCCAGGGTTACACCCGCTTTTTTACCGGGGTATTTGTCCAAAACCGCTTTCACGGCAGCGATGATGGGATATATGGCGGTTACAGCGCCGGTCAGTTTGAACAGCTTGGGGATGTCCGGATCGCTGATCTGCATCACCCAGTCGATGATCTTGGCGCTTAGCTCCGGATTCTGGGCCACGATGTCGCCATGCGTGCCGTCGCCGCCCTGGGGGCAGGACAGGCTGTATTCGATGCCCATGGCGCCGGCTTGTTCCAGCTTGCGGGTGTTGGATTGCCACACGGCCTTGTCAGCTTCGTCGTTTCCGGTTACTGGCCCACCGGTGGAAGCCATGGTGAGGCGGTCCGGGAATTCCTTCACCAACTGGGCTATCTCGGAGCAGACGCGGTCCAGGGGATGGTCGGACACATTGTCGCAATTGGCGAAGGTTTTGCCTCCCCACACCCACATGTATTCCCCGGGGATGTGGATGTCCAGCCCGTCGAAGGCGGTTTTCATGATCCCGCCCGCCCAACCTGCCGCATAGGCTCTTTTCATCTGCTCATAACCATCTGTGGGTGGCGCGGCGGAGAGCAGGAAGGGGGATTCGATCTTTCTGCCGAAGAAATCGGTGGTGAGCGGCACGGGAAGCCTTTTCCAGCCGAAGACGGGCAGGCAGCTCTTGGTTGGCTTTGCAGGTGTGTCATAATATGATCCCCGCAAATCAGCATCCACCTGCAGGGCGGTGTTCTTGCCAGAAGCAACCGCCTCCACCACCGAACTGGGCCCGTTCGCCATGTCCCCGCAGGGATAGATGCGGTCTCCGGTCTCGGAAAATGCGGCCCTGTTGCCGATGGCGATGATCACGAGGTCGGAGGGGCGGAAATTCTCGCTGCTGCCGGCTTCGTCCCTGATCTTTGACGGATGGAAGCCTTCCCCCGGGGGAAGAAACACCGGCAGGGTATGGATGCCGACAGTGCGTCCCTCCTCATTGACGATCCGGGTGATCCGGGAGCGGTGGGTGAAACTGATGCCCGCCTCCAGCAAGCCCTGTTTCTCCTTTGCCGTAAGGGGCATTTCCTGCCAGGTTTCCAGGGTGATCATTTCCACATGGGCGGCTCCGTTTCTGGCGGCGATCAAAGCCTGGTCAGCAGCGATGGCTCCACCCACCAGGGCGATGCGCTTTCCCGCAAAGTTGTAACAAGCAGGATTGCGCAGGATGTCGAAACCATAGATCGCCGCCTCGTCGCCAAGGATATTCAAGCGGATGGGTTGGTTTAGCCCTCCGGCCAGGATGACGGCGTCATAGCCCTTGTCCAGCAGCTCTTTACCGCTGTTCACAGTCTCTTTGACCTGGTTCAGTCTGAAGGATTCCGCCAGATAGAGCAGATCGCTGAGCAGCACCCCCATCTCCATGCGTTCGGAAGGGATCAGGTTCACCTGTCCGCCCAAAGGTTCGGGATCGAAGATGTCCACCGTGTAGCCAAGTTGGGTGAGGGTTACCGCCGCTCCGATTCCGGCAGGGCCGCCACCGGCGATCGCAACTTTCCTGCCATTGGCTGCCGGAGGGGTGAATTCAGGCACCTGTGCCAGTTCCCGCGCTTTGCGGATGATGGCAGCCTGCACCTCTGGGATGCGGATGGGCGTGTCGAAGGTCTCCCGTGAGCAGGCTTCCACACAATGATGGTCGGGGCACACATTGCCGCAGATGCCGCCCAGGGGATTGCTGGAGAGGATAATCCCCGCAGCGCGTTTGAAGTCCCAGGGGCGTCCCGGGGCGGCCGCCATCATGAAATCAGCCGGCGAGCAATCGCAGGGGCAGGCGGTTTTGCAGGGTTTCCGCTCGCAGTATTCACAGCGCCGGATCTCACTCATCAATTGGGCATCGGTCAGGGGCATGGCAGTCTCCTTTGTTTAGAGTGGAAAGGTGGAAAGGTGGAAAGGTGAAAAGGTGGAAAGGTGAAAAGGTGGAAAGGTGGAAAGGTGGAAAGGTGAAAAGGTGGAAAGGTGGAAAGGTGAAAAGGTGGAAAGGTGGAAAGGTGGACATGGATTTGGGAGGTCAGCCTTTGGCCAGGGTCTGTTCATACACCCGCCGGTTCACTTCCACAATGGTTTCCAGATCGGGGTCGGCGATGGCTTGTTGTTTCTGCAGAGCCTGGTCGCAGAGGCTGGGAATTTGCGTGAAGGCTATCCTGCGCTCCAGAAAGAGCCGGAGGGCGGCTTCATTGGCGCTGTTGATCACGGTGGGGAAGATGCCTCCCCGGCGGGCTGCTTCCAACCCCAGAAAGTAAAGCGGATAGCGCTCCGGGGCGATGGCTTGGAAGCTGAGCGCCCCCAACTGCAGCAGATCGGTGCTTACCAATTGCGAGGCAAGGCGTTGGGGGTGGGAGAGGGCATAGAGGATGGGCAGTTTCATATCCGGGGTGCTGAGCTGCGCCAGAAAGCTTCCGTCAATGAATTCCACCAGCGAATGGATCACCGATTGTGGATGGATCAAGGCTGTAATCCGGTCGTAGGGCAGGCCGAACAACCAGTGCGCCTCCATCACTTCCAGGGCTTTATTGAACATGGTGGCGCTATCCAGGGTTACCTTGGCTCCCATTTCCCAATTGGGGTGTCTGAGGGCCTGTTCCACCGTTATTTTAGGGAACTCAGCCAACGGCAGCTCACGAAAGGCCCCGCCGGAGGCAGTGATATGGAGTTTCCTGATTTCAGCAGCAGGATGGTTTCCGATCGCCTGGAAGAGGGCGCTGTGCTCGCTGTCCACGGGTACCAGTTCAGCAGTGCCTGACTGGATTAGGGGCATCAGCAGGTGTCCCGCCAGCACCAGGGATTCTTTGTTCGCCAGTGCCAGCTTTTTCCCCCGGGCGGCAATGGCAAAGCTGGAGCGCAACCCCGCCGAGCCGCTGATGGCATTCAGGGCAGTGTCATAATCCTCAGAGGCCAGGGTTTGCAGCAGCTCTTCCTCGCCGAAGAAGATCCTCCGCGAGGGTTCCTGCCGCCGCAGCCGGTCTTGCACTGCCGGATCGGGAATGCCGGTGAAGACCAGCACCGGAACTTCGAATTCCCGGGCGATCCGGAGCAGTTTCTGATGATCGGAATGGGCTGTGGCCAGGCGGATGGCAAAGCGGGGGTCTTGCTCGCGTACCACCGCCAGCGTGGAACTGCCGATGGAACCCGTGGCACCCAGGAGGGTAAGTTTCACCATCGATAGCTGAGGGCGATGCGCTGCGAGGAGCCCAGGGCGTCCTCCGAGCCATTGCGCCAGGCATAATCCAGCCCCAGGCCGCGATAGCGGATGCCCAGGCCGGCGGTGAAACTGTCCACATCCCAGCCTGCCAACACCGCCAGTTCCGGAACCGGTTGCACCATCAACCCGGCGTGCAGATCGGCGCTGAAAATGCCGGTGGAGAAGTTCGAAGCATCACCGCGGTTTTCGGCAAAAACCTGCGTCCGCACTGCCACATGCACCGGAATTTCTTTTTTCAGCGGACGGAATTGATATCCCAGCTCCAGATCCAGATTGGGCACGGCGACCTCGTGAGTGCCGTTTTCCCAGATGATCTGCGTGGAAAAGAAGTCCCTCAGGTTGGCAGCGGTGATCAGCCCCCGACCGGCATCCCACAGCAAGCCCAGATCGGCGCCAAAGCCATATCCGCTGTTCCCGGCCAGATCGCGGTAGGCCAGTTTGGGCGAAATTCCAAAGTGCAATCGCTCCCCCAGTTGGCGGGCCAGGCTGCCATAGAGGATCAGATCGTTGTTGGAGACGGTTTTCCACACCACGGGGCGGTTTTCGTTGCTGAGGGTGTCCGAGGGATCTTCCAACTGCGTCAGCTTGATCCGGTCGATGCCCAGATGCACGATCTGGAACGAAGTGCGGGCTTTTCCGCCCCAGACCAGGCTGGCCTGGTTCTGCTGCAGCAAGCCTTCAAAGTGCTCGCTGCGCATCAGTTCGATCCCATTGGCAGGCGCTTTCCCCATCAGAGCTGGATTCCACCAGCCGGCAGCCAGCGAATTGGCATAGCTCAATCCGGTGTTGCCCATCGCCTGATTCAGCACGCCGGGGCTGATCTGAAAGATCTCCCCGGCATATTTAGTGGCGGAAAGGGATGTGCCCAACAGCAGGAGCAGGATGTATATCAGGGTCTTTCTCATCTCATTTACCTTTAAAAGACAATATATCCGGTGGCGGGGATTTGGTAAAGGGAAAAGATTCAGCAAGGAGGCTTTTGGATAGAGAAAAGAGAAAAGATGGCTGGCGCTGCGGTGGGAAGAGGAACCCAGGCATCCTGCCTGGCGAAGGGAGAGGAACCCAGGCATCCTGCCTGG
>CAZVXK010000157.1:0-5010 GCA_964631665.1 uncultured Candidatus Cloacimonadota bacterium
ATCAAGCCTTAATCAAGCGTTAATTGTTAACGCTTGATTAAGGCTTGATAAACGCTTGATTAACGCTTTGGCATGAGAGCGGGGAATGGGAATTATCTCAAGATCATCAAGCAGCATAAATCAACATAAACATCTTCATAGACTTGGGATCAACTCAAGTCCAATTCAGGACCACTCCAAAATCGAAGCCATCTCTCTGCCAACAGTCCGTGATCTGGCTTGCCCACCATCACAGCCAATCCTTCTCCCCAAAGCCACAAAGAAAGGGGCGCCCCGGGGAGCGCCCCTGTATGGGACATGGAGGATCAGGTATTATTTTCCGGTTACTTTCACAGGATCGAACAGGATGGCGGGCACATTGTAGTAACCCAGGTTGTGGCAGGAGGATTCGAGGGCGGCGATCCGGTTCAGGGTGTCGTAGATGTTTCCGGAGAGCAGGCAGTCCTTCACCCGGCCCTTGAGGACGCCATTCTCAATGTAGAAGCCGGTGGAGACGCCAACGGAGTAGTCCCCATTGAGGATGTTGCCGGAATGGCCTCCCATCAGCCCCTGGACGATGATGCCGCGGTCGATGCCGGCGATCATCTGCTCCAGGCTGTGTTCACCGGGTGCGATGCACACATTGACCGGTTGGGCGCTGGGTTGCGCTTCCACTGCCCTCCGGAGGCCGTTTCCGGTGGGTTCGAGCCCCAGTTTCGAGGCATAGTTCAGATCGGTGGGAATGGCTTTGAACACGCCATTCTGGACGAAGCTGAGTTTGCGGGTGGGGGTTCCCTCGCCATCGAAGGCGCAGCTATTGCCCAATTCTGGATCGAGCGGGTCCTGCCAGATGCTCAGCTTTTCGCTGAAGATGCGCTCGCCCAGCTTGTGCAGCAGGGGCGACACCTTGTTGTAGAAATTTTCCGGCGAGGCCGCCACGAAGAAGCGTGAGAGCAAGGTATGCAGGGAAAATTCGGTGAAGATCACCGGCAGATTCCCGGTCTCGGGAACGATCTGGATTTCGCTGATCCGGAAAAGCTCGATCAGGCGGTCGAGATCGCTCTCGGACAGACGGCACTGGCCTGTGCCCAACTTCATGCCCAGGAGGCCGGAGCCGGTTCCGGGAAAGACCAGATGCACCATCATCATGAAGGCCGAACTCTTCTGGCCGAGGGCGGTTCCGGCACTGTTCATGATGCCGCTACGCTCGATGGCATAGTTGAATCTCAGGTCCACCTGTCCCTGGCAGCGCTTTTTGATGTAGCCAAGGACACGGTTTCCCTCTTCGACCAGAGCGTCTTTCCCAATCTGTTCGATGGCGGGGCTGAAGTTATCCAATGGCGGGAGAGAGCTGGTATGCGGGAATTGGAAATCCACCGGCATGCCGTTGCCGGCGGAGAGCAAAGCCTGATCCAGCAAGGACTTGTGATCCAGCAGATTGCGGGTGTGCGCCAGGCCCACCCGGCCATCCTTGATCACCCGGAGGGCGATGCCAGAGCTGAGCGAAGTATTGGCAGTATCGAGTTTGGCATCAGTGAAGCCGAGGTTGTCCTCGGTTTCCTCCAGATACCAGACCTCCGCCTGATCGGCGTGTTGGGATGCGAGTTTGAGCAGTTTTTCCATTATTTACCTCCCACGGTGAGTTCGCTGACCAGCACATGCGGCCCGCCGAAGCAGGAACGGATGTTGGTCTGTCCCTTGCCGCAACCGCCGGATTCCTTCAGCACAAAGTCGTTGGCGATCATGACCACGTTGTTCAGCGTTTGATAGAGATTGCCCAGGATGTTGATGTCGCGGATCATTCCGGCGATCTTTCCGTTTTTGACCAGCCAGCCGTAATTGGCGCCAAAGGTGAAGTTTTCACCGGAGGTTTGGCCTCCCATGGGCTCGCCGATGTAGAGTCCGTCGTCCATGGCAAGGAGCAGTTCCTCCAGGCTGTGCGGGCCGGGCTGGATGAAGATGGTGCCCATGCGCACGATCGGGCCGTAACGGAAATCCTCGGCAATGGCATGTCCGGTGATCGGTTCGCCCAGCTCGGCGGCGGTGAAGCGGTCGTGCAAACGGGCGGTGAGGACGCCGTTGGTCAGCAGATTCACCCGGCGCACCGCCACGCCTTCGTCGTCGTAACGGTAATAGCCCAGCTGGTTGGGCAGGGTGGCATCGTCGATGATGTTCAAGACCTCATTGCCCAGTTGGGTGCCGAGCTTCATCTTTTCCCGCAGGGCCGGCAGATCGCGCACGATATCCGCCTCGGAAAAGTGACCGAAGGCTTCATGCGTGAACACTCCACCCATGCCGGGATTGAGGATCATCTTGTAGGTTCCGGCTTTCACGGGTTCCGCATCCAGCAAATCGGCGGCGATTTTGGCCTTTTCCAGTGCTTCTGCTTCTCTGTTCCGCAGCTTGTGATAACCATCGCTGCCGCCAAAGGACATTCTCACGGTCTGGGTGAGCGACCCTGACTGGGAAACGATCGAGCCGCCCAGCTTGGAGGTGACCAGTTCCTCGTTGATCTCGCTGCCTTCGCTGTTGTAGAAGAATTTGTTGCGGAAAACGTCATAGTATTCCAGTTCCACATTGGCGATGCGGGGCTGCTGCAGTAGCAGATCGGAATAGTGTTTGCTGAGTTCCAGCTTTTCGGACAGGGGTATCCGGCGCGGGTCTTCCTTGAGCTGCGCCTTCACGGTATCCACGATCCGGGAGGCGGGGGCAAGGCGTTTGGGATTCTTGGTGTTCGCCGCCAAAACTCCGGCATTTTCCAAGGCCTTTTTGATAGCGGTCGGGGCTTGTTCCGGTTTGGTGAAACAGACCGTGGCGAAACCGCCGTTTTTCAATACACGCAGCACATAGCCGTCGCCGGTGTTGGAACCGTAGCTGCGCACCTCGTTTTTACTCAGTCCCACCCGCGAGACCTGCTTGGTCTCATAGCGAATGTCGAAATAATCGGCGTCCAAAGAGCCGGTCATTTGCTTCAGGGTTTCGATCATTGGTTCTCCTTATTGGCGGTTGCCGCCAGAGATGTTTTTGTTTGGGATTCTGCTTTGAGGATAATTGTGTATGGAGTGGAGGAATAGCGGACGGCAGCGGATCTCACCAGAGGCATGATTCCTCCGGCAGGGGCTTGACCAGCCCGCGCAGATAGAAATCCGGCATGTTGTATAGCGACCGCCAGTCCGGGATGCCATATTTGAGGTCGCTGCTGTTGAAGAACTGGAGGGTGCGGTAAAGAGCCTGCTGTTTATGCAGGGATACCAGATCCTGCTTCACGGAATCCGGCAAAGCCGCCAGCACCATCTCACCCCAGCGTCGATAGGCGGTTTTTCCTGCATCGGTAAGCTTCACCACGGTATGGGGCTTTTTGCCCCTGAAGGTCTTGCGGATGCTGATGTAGCCGGAATCCGCCAGTCTGTTCAGATGGGTGGTGATGTTCCCTGAGGTCAGGCAGGTCTGCTGCATCAGGTTGAGGTAATCCAGCGCCGGATGCCGGGCCAGCAGATAGACGATCATCAGCCGGGCGGGATTGTGGATCGCCGCATCCAGCTCGGCGATCAGTCTCAGGTTTGTTTCCGGCAGTTTCATTGGCTTCAAACTCCTTTATTGATGGTGTGTTTAGGCTAATGCCTATGCACAAGATGCCTTGTATTTCAAGATACTTTTTGGCCAAGATATATTTTGGGTTTCTTCGAAAATTCCTGATCAGAGAAAGAAAAAGAAAAGACCGCCCCCCGCGGGGAGCGGCCCTGTAACTGTCGGTCTGGGGGTCAGGGAGTCAGAATCTGAAGGTCAAACCAATGTTCCCTGAGATTGAATTGGCATTGTAGATTCCACCCATATTGGTGACTGCCTGAGTTACTTTCCGTTCTGGGAAATACACATATTGGAAGTTCAGATCCAAGTCCAATGGTCCGAACCTGCGTCCCAAGCCCAGGTTGCCGCTGAATTTGTTACCAATGTCGGAAAGTGTAATCACCTGGGTGCTTTCGGGAATAGGTGACTGATCCATATAAAATCCCGCGCGCAGCTTGTTGCAGCTCATTTCATATTCAGTTCCAAAGCTGATCCGGGAAGTGTTTTCCCAGTTGAAAAGAACTTCCGAACTGGTCAATTGAGGTTCACTAGGATCGGGATTAACCGTAAGGGGAGTATCCAAATCCACCACAACTTTGTCCAAGCGATCCCACAGCGTATAGGAATAGTCCAGGTTAACTATCCAATTCGGTTTCACCAGGTAGGAAAATCCGATCCCGGCTTCAGCAGGAAGCTTGAGGGTGGTTTGGATATCAGAGATACCACCAAGTTTGGTGGTTGGAGGTATCCAGGTAAAGGCTTCGATCTCGCCTTTCATATCGATAGCGCTGGGCAATCTGCCTGAGAGTCCGATCGAAAGGCAGGAAGTCGGTTTGAACAGCAGTCCCAGATTTCCGCCGAAGCCAATCCCAGTTCCGGACAGGTCGGATGTAGTTGGTATATACATAGCAGGAATAGCGTTGGCTGTGTCAGCTGGACTGTAGGCATACTGGGCCTTGGCGAGATCGATCATGCCATAATACACACTCAAACCAGCACCCAATGAAAGACGGGGCATAAGCTGATAGGCGAAACTGGGATGAACATCGATGATCGCGATGCTGCTGAGCATCTCATTTTCGGGGAAGTCGTTAAAACCAGCCAGATAAGCTGGAGGCTTATAGGCATCCCAAGTGCTGCCCAAGCCATAGGGCACAAACATTCCCAATCCATATTTCAATTTTGGATGATCAACTTTTGTGAAAAAAGCATTGGGAAAAATTCTGAGGCTGGATTGAGCTTCATACTTTTGCGCTTGGTATCCATCAATGTTGGGAAAAATCGGCCCATTGTTGTTCCAACTGGCAGAAGGGAGGATAAAAGTTCCACCCAAAGAAATTGAAGTTTCATTAACAAATCCCAGTCCAGCGGGATTCCAGTACATGGCGGAGGGATCGTCCGCCAAACCACGGAAAGCGCCACCCATGGAAATCGCCCGGGAGCCGATCCCGGACAGGGCAAATC
>CAZVXK010000158.1:0-4647 GCA_964631665.1 uncultured Candidatus Cloacimonadota bacterium
CCAAAGCGAAGGTTCCCCGGAACGTCCCGATGGGTGAAAACCGCCACAATACCAGGCTGTTTCATAGCTTCTGAGACATCGATGGAAACCAGCTTGGCCCGCGGCAGCTCGCTATAGACCGGAACGGCGTGCAGCATCCCGGGCAGGATATAGTCGTCGGTGTACATGGCCCGGCCGGTAACCTTGGCCCGGGCGTCGTTGCGAAAGGCGTTTCTATTCATGGCAATACTCTTCCTCAGCTAATAAGCGGCTCAAGTTGAACTCCGGTGCCGCACTCAAACCCATCAGCTCTGCAGGGCGGACACAGACAAGGCTCACCAGCTGTTTCAGGCTGATGATCCCCTTTTGTACAAGGTTGTCATGGCAAGAGGGAAAGAGGGCGGTAAGGCCGGGGATGCCGCAGGGAACCTTTTCCGGGGTGGTTTGATAGCGATCCTTGTCCTCATTGGTAAAGGGGCAGTGGTCGCTGGCGATGATGTCAAACACCCCATCCTGCAGCAGCTCGACCAACAGGTCACGCGATTCCTCGCTGCGGAAGGGCGGTGTGCAGAGCCAGCGGTGGCCGTTTTTCTCTGTGAGTTTGTCTTCGTTGTAAAAAAGATAGTGGGGCGCGGTTTCGCAAGTAATGGCTGGATTGGTGGCTTTGGCTTGTTTGATCAGCAAAGCAGCCGTGGGAGTGGAAACATGGACGATATGGACGGGATAGCCGTGTTTGACGGCAAGCTCCAGGATCTGTTCCACGGCCTTGATTTCTGCTTGTTCAGGACGGCGCCGGGTGTGGTCGAAGGGCGTTTTAAAGGGATAGCGGACAGTATTTTCTTCTATAATTCTGTCGTCCTCGCAATGCAACAGCATCCGTGGTTTCAAATCAGACAGTTCCCGCATCCAGCGACCGACTTGTTCATAGGAAGAATACAAGCCTGCCTGTTTGTAGGTGGTATAGAACTTCAGGTCGCAGCCTTCCTGCAGGAGTGGATAAACTTCTTCAAAGGAAGCAGTTACCGGGCTCAGATGCCAGTGCACCTGGCCGCGGAAGTTTCGCTTTGCATCATACTGCATCCTGCGCAGCTTGGATTGGAGAGACAGCCCCGGCTCTTCTGTAACAAAGACTCCGATCGCGCCAATGCCACACTTTTCCGCTACTTTATCCAGTGCCGGGAAATCGTCCCGCAGCTCATATCCGCCAATGCGTTCCCCCACATGCACATGGAAGTCGCAGACGCCGGGAAATATATCCGTAACACAGGCTTCAGCCGGTCGTTTCTCTGGCTTTAGCCGGTTTATTCCACTCACCTTCAATATGTTGGCCATTGGATCCTCATACCGGATAAATCCGGCGATAGGGCCGGATGAAGCCAGCGTTACGACAAAGAAACCGCATTGATGTCCTTCAAGCCATGTCCGGTGATCAGCAGCACAATGCTCTCCTCCCTTTTGATCCAGCCTTTCTTCATGGCCGCCTTCAAGCCCGAAAGCGTGGCAGAACAGGAGGGCTCTCCAAAAACGCCGGTTTTGCGGGCCAGTTCCTTCTGATCGCGCAGAATCTCCTCATCGGACACCCGAAGGGATTTGCCGTCTGTTTCCTGCAGGGCGCGCAGTCCCCAATAGGCATTGGAAGGGGTTTTCACACTGATCGAATCGGCAACGGTATTAGGTTTTGCGGCGTCGTGATACTCTCCGGTCTCCCAATAGGAGGTGATGGCATCCGAAGTCTCATTCTGAACCGAAAGCAGGCGTGGCAACCGCTTGACAATGCCGGCCCGTTTCAGGTCGAGAAAGGCTTTGTGGATGCCGGCCAGGATCACACCATCGCCCACGGGGATCACGATCCAGTCCGGCACTTTTCCCAATTGCAGGAAGATTTCCAGCCCAGCGGTCTTTTTGCCCTCGATGGTGAAGGGATGATAGGCGGTGTTGCGGTTCAGGCACTCATGGCGGGCGGAATACTCCAATCCAGCGGCAAAGGCATCGTCGTAAGTGCCATCCACCTTATGCAGTTCCGCTCCGTGCACCTGGATCTGCACCAGCTTGGCGACCGGGGCTTTGGCTGGGGCAAAGATCACCGCTTTCTTGCCCGCGGAGGCGCAAAGGCAGGCCAACGAGCAGGCGGCGTTGCCGGTGGAGGCACAGGCGATCTCCTCTATTCCCAAGCGGTTGGCTTCCGCCACCATTAGTTGCGAAGCCCGGTCCTTGTAGGAACCGCTGGGGTTGACACCATCGAATTTCAGCCACAGCTTGGGCAGGCCCCATTCCGGTGCCGGGATCAGAGGTGTATTTCCCACTGGCAGCACTGGATAGTATTTGGTATCGATGGGGGAAAAGAGGCTGACAAGTTCTGTAACACAGGCTTCAGCCGGTCGTTCCGCTGGCTTCAGCCGGTTTTTTTTCCAAACTTTTCCATTTTCCTCGTAATCGAAGATCGCCTCCAACACTCCTTTCAGAGGCATCCCAGTGCTGTAATCCTTGCTGCAAACGGGACAGAGATACCTCACCTCGTCCAGGCCGTACTGGGCGCCACACTGGATGCAGCGATAGTGTGAGAAATAGCTCATCGGTTCAGTTGCCATACCAGGGCGGCGTAGAAGGCAGCGGCTTCGGTGAGGTGTTCGATTGGACTGGCCTCGTTGGGTGCGTGGGCATAGATTTCGTTGCCCGGACCCAAGCCGATGCAGGGGATGCTGTGCATGCCGCAGATGGCCACGCCATTGGTGGAGAAGGTCCATTTGTCCACTTTGGGCGCACGCTTCAGGGTGTTCTGATAGGCTGACACGGCGGCTTGCAGCCAGGGCGAATCGGGTGGCGTGACCCAGGTGGGGAAATACTTTTCGGTGGGATAGACCAATCCGGTGAAGGCGGCTTCGCTGTAGGTCAAAACCTCTATCTCCGCCTCAGGTTCCCCGGCCAGGGAACAGGCTTCGCGCACCTCGGCCACGGCGGAGTCTTTGGTTTCGCCCCAGGTGAGCCTCCGGTCCAGATGGATGCGGGCGCTGTCCGGCACGGCGCACTGCGAGGGCCCGGTGAAGTAAACTTCGGTTACACAAACACTTCCTTTGCCCAAAAACTCATCGTGGCGCAGCCTTTCGTGCAGTTTCTCGATCTCCAAAGCAATGCGGCTGATCTTGTAGATGGCATTGACGCCCCGTTCCGGTGCTGAACCATGGCAGGAAAGGCCTTTCACGTGCACCTGCATCTCCATCCGGCCGCGGTGGCCACGATAGATGTTCATATTCGTAGGTTCCGTGATTACCACCAGTTCCGGCTTTATCTTGTCCTCACGGATGATGTATTGCCAGCAGAGGCCATCGCAATCCTCCTCCATCACGGTGCCGGTGAACCAAATGGTGAATTTGTGGTTGAGGTTCAGGTCTTTGATGATACGCGCCGCAGTCAGCATGGAGGCCATGCCGCCCTCTTGGTCGACCGAACCACGTCCCCAGACCATGCCATCCTTCACGTGGGCGTCGAAGGGATCGAATTCCCATAGTTTAAGGTCGCCGGGATAGACAGTGTCGATGTGCGCGTCGAAGGCGATCACGCGCTTTCCCTGTCCAATGCGGCCAATCACGTTGCCCAGGGGATCGATGAAAGCCTCGTCGAAGCCAGCCTTCTGCATTTCGCCCAGGATATACTCCACCACTTCTTTTTCCTGGGTGGAAAAAGCCGGAATGCGCACCATATCCAGCAGGTAGCGCACGGTCTCGGATTCGTAGTATCTGGCTCGTTCCAAGATTGTCTTATACATAATCTAACTCCATAATACTTTAGTTAAGCCCTTCAGGGGTGACACAACTTAGCCCAGGGTGGTAACCCTGGGTACCCGACAGGATGATATATAGAAGAAGCCCCTTGGGGGCGGCACAACTTAGCCCAGGGTGGTAACCCTGGAGTTAAGGCACGTGGATTTTTTGGTTCAGCCCCGGAGGGGCGGCACAACCTAGCCCAGGTAAGTAGTCCAGGGATTAGGGAACGTGGATTTTTTGGTTCAGCCCCTTGGGGGCGACACAACTTAGCCCAGGGTGGTAACCTTGGGGTTAGGGCACCCAAAGAGATAAATGAAGCCCCGGAGGGGCGACACCCTTTACTTCTCACGAAACCACTCCTCCATCTCATCACCTTTGCCGATTCTGTTGAAATAGGATCGCATCTCATCTTCAAAGGTGCACTTTGAATGATGTTCCTTCTGGTTTTCTATATATTTCTTCACTACATCGATATTCGTGTGGCTCACACTGAACGCCGCGTATCCATCCTGCCACTGCATTCTTCCTTTGCCATGTTCATTGAACCATTTTGAAGAGTTACTCTTGATGGTTCTTACGAAATCCGCTATGGACATGTCCCTGGGCATGTAACAAAGGATGTGTATGTGGTCCTGGGTTCCATTGATGGCCAGAGGATGTCCTTTATGATGAGTGATTATGCCATTTATATAGGGATAAAACGAATCATTCAGAAACCTCTGGTGACGTTTCAGACCAAAGATAATGTGCACAGCAAGTTGACAAAACGAGTGTGGCATATTAGCTCATGGTGTCGCCCCCAAGGGGCTTTTTCCATATTTGGAGTGTTTGATAACCCAGGGTTCCCACCCTGGGCTAGGTTGTGTCGCCCCTGCGGGGCTTGTATCGTTTTGGATGTATCCTATAA
>CAZVXK010000159.1:0-4532 GCA_964631665.1 uncultured Candidatus Cloacimonadota bacterium
CTTGAATCCATGGAACCCTTACCCCATAATCATTTGAGCCCCTTGGGGCGACACTTGAATCAGCACTCTATCACTCATGGCTCCCGTTAGCAATACGGAATCATTACGGAGTCATTACGGAGTTAATCCGTAATGACTCCGTAATGATTCCGTATTGCTAACAGGAACGCACCCCAAAAAACTCGTATGTGATATCAAATCCTGATGACAAATCCTGAAGCAAATCCTGATGCAGATCCTTTGCGAAAAGTGTTTCCCATCCTGTCGCTTTCGAGCAAATCTCACTGTTCTTAAGACCGCCATTTCCAACCAATTGCAGAACCATCATCACTTTGAGGCAAACATAAGAAAGCCAAGCCTGAGGATTAAAGTAGACATCCCCACATATCATGGTCATTTGTGTTAGCAAGGGGGCGCACTTGGGTTATCATATCATCAGATGACATGCTTACAACAGGTTAGAGAGTGTATGCTGAATTACCACTTGCACTGGCATGATCTAATCATTGCAGTCACCACGTAAGCATCTGTGTCATTTATTTGTGCTTGAGGAAGTATGGATAAAGATAGCGCAGAACTGGCTGACCGATTGAACAGAGCCTTGGAGGAGATCAACCACTTAGAGCAGGAAAATGCCTTGCTCAGAAAGCGGTTGGGTGAATTTGAGAAGAGATTTGCACCCTCTGATAACTCCGCTGAAATCAGCAATTCTGAGCTTACCAACAAGAATGATGTTGATAGTCAATCCAAGCCAGAACCATACGCTCCCATAAACCAGCTCTCATCGCCCGAAGAAAAGGTAGCCCTTTTCCAAAGCCTGTTTCGCGGCCGGGAAGACATTTTTGCCATCAGGTGGGCCGGCAGGAATGACCGCAGCGGATATTCCCCCGCCTGCCTTAATGACTGGAAATTGGGAGTCTGCGGCAAGTATAAGAAGATTCCCTGCGCCAAATGCGAACACAGACAACTGATCCCACTTCAAAAGAACCAGATAACAAGGCATTTGAAAGGGGAGATCGTGATCGGACTGTATCCGCTTTTGGACAATGACACCTGCTATCTGTTGTCGATTGATTTTGACAAAAAAGAGTGGAGGGACGATGTCCTGACGCTGATCAATACATGTTCAAGCTATTCGGTGCCGGCATACATTGAAAGGTCCAGATCGGGTAATGGCGCTCATGTGTGGATTTTCTTCGAGTCTGCCGTTCCCGCTGCCCAAGCCAGAAAACTGGGTTCGGCTCTGCTTTCTGCCACCCTGGAACGCCGGCACCAGCTTGGCCTGGATTCCTTCGACCGGCTGTTTCCCAATCAGGATACCCTGCCCAGGGGCGGTTTTGGCAATCTGGTCGCCTTGCCGCTCCAGAAACAGGCCAGAGAGAAAGGCAACAGCGTGTTTCTGGATCAGAATTTGAATCCGGTGGACGATCAATGGAGATTCCTGGCAGGAATTGAGAAGATCAGCCAGTCCAAGTTGGCCGGGTATATCTCAGAGCTGGTTTCCAAACATGGAACCTTTGGAATGCCTGCTGAAACGGGACAGGAAATGATCCCACCCTGGGAGCACAGGGTTCCGGATCAGGAAGAATTCACCGACCTACCGGCCGAAGTAAATATCGTCCTCAGCAATCTGATCTACATCGGGAAAACATCTCTTCCCCAGAAGCTTATGAGCAATATCATCAGGCTGGCAGCTTTCCAGAATCCGGAGTTTTATAAAGCCCAGGCAATGCGGATGCCCGTTTACAACATTCCCAGGATCATCGATCTTTCCAGCGAAAGCGAAAAATACCTGGCGATTCCCCGAGGCTGTTGGGGAGATTTATCGAACTTGTTTGAGCGCTTGGGATTAAAGACGCTGACCAGGGATCTCAGAAATGCCGGAGAAAGCCTGAAGGTCGAATTTACAGGTGTTTTAAGCCCTGAACAGCTACTGGGTGGGAAAACCCTCCTGGAGCATGATAACGGAATTCTCTGCGCGACAACTGCTTTCGGCAAGACGGTGGTGGCGATCTGGATGATCGCACAAAGACAAACCAATACCCTGATCGTGGTCCATCGCCGCCAGCTGATGGAGCAGTGGCTGGAAAGGTTGGGTTGCTTTCTGAAGGGTGCGGATTATGGCGCAGTGGGTGCCGGAAAGGACACCAGAACTGGTAAAATCGATGTTGCGATATTGCAAAGCCTTTACCATGGGCGTGAAGTGAAAGAATATGTGAAGGACTATGGAATGGTGATCGTGGATGAGTGCCACCACATCTCAGCTTTCAGCTTTGAACAAGTCCTTAAGGAAACCAAAGCAAAGTATGTTTATGGACTCACTGCCACACCGATCCGTAAAGATGGCCATCATCCGATCGTGTATATGCAATGCGGCCCAATCCGCTACCGGGCCGATGCCAGATCACAGCTGGCTGCCAGGTCTTTTACCCACAAGGTTATGGTCCGTTACACCGGTTTCAGAATGCCGGATAGTTTTCTGGGCGCAGAACTGAAGATCACAGATGTCTATCAGGCTCTGATCGAAGATGAAGTTCGCAACGATATGATCCTGGATGATGTAATCGCAGCCATCGCAGAAGGACGAAGCCCCCTGATCCTGACGGAACGGACTGCCCACGTGGAGTTCTTCGCTGCCAAACTGGTGGGGTTCTCCAAAAACATCATCAGCTTGAGGGGAGGCATGGGGCGAAGGCAATTGAAGGCTGTAATGGAAAAACTCCGCACCATTCCGGATCATGAGGAAAGGGTGATCATCTCCACAGGTAAATACATCGGCGAGGGATTTGATGACAACCGGCTGGATACCCTGTTCCTGACCCTGCCCATCTCCTGGAAAGGCACCCTGCAGCAATATGCCGGACGCTTGCACCGCTCCCACGACAATAAGACAGAGGTCACGATCTATGACTATGTGGACCGCGAAGTGCCGGTGCTGGCTGCGATGTTCAGAAAACGGGTCAAGGGTTATGAGGGGATGGGGTATTCGCTGGAGGAATACTCTTGATGAAAGTGTTCAAGTTACGATATTCATCTTTACTTTGTATGATTCCCATCAAGCTTGGTCTGCTTATCTTCAATAGGATTGGTAAGAGCTAAAACGTTTATCGGGGGCAAGACAATTGCAGGCAACCCAGCTTTTGCGCTAAGTGATGATAAGCTCTCACGAACATAGGGTATAAGAGTAGCTGGGGCATTGAACCTGAGAAACTCCTGCAGATCCATGTTCTGAGAATCGGGGTCCACGGTATATGATCCAGCATATACTATCTGGGATTCATATACTTTTCCCCCATCATTGATATCTTTTCCTGATGAAACCAGAGTAAGTTCTCCAAGGCCAGCCAATTCTGATTGGCAATCATATCGGTAAGAAAACTTGAATTCATTGCTTATCGATCCTGAGCTTCTGGGAAATCTCATAAATGAGCATTTGATTTGGTAAATTGAGATGATCTTGATGCCAGGCTGTTGATTCAGATCCATGATGTCTCCAAATTCATGAGGCTTTATGTAGGTTTTGATCACTTGTTTGTACACGATTATTCAGATTGGACACCACGCAGGATTCGTTAACTACTATAAAACTTTTATCCTTGGTCGTGAATGCATATTCTGGTTTGTTGGCTATCACAGGATGATTCTCTCTTTCAAGATAGTCCATGAGCTTGAGATCTCGTTCAGAGATTCCAGCGAAGACAGTTGTTATCTCTGGATTCCATATTATCCTGTTGGCAACAGCGTTATCGCTAAAAGTTTTCTCTGTCAGATATTTTCCAACAGGGACCCATTGGGAGGAGCAAGTTTTCTGATCTTGTTTTGAGGTTCTGATTTGCAATGGTTTAAGTTCAGCCCCCAGTCCTTTTGCCACTTTGTATATAAACTCAAAGGTGGGGATGCGGCCCTGGCGTTCAAAGCGAGCGATAACAGATTGAGTGGTATTGATCCGCCGGGCAAGCTCTGCTTGGGATATCCTCAGTTTGATCCTGTAAACGGTAAGATCAGCCACAATCTGATTCAGGTGCTGTTTCCATTGAGGGATGTTGGGACTATCTATATCAAGGGGCTTGGCCTTCTCATGGCGAGGGACTACTTTGACTTTATGCCTTGTTTTTTGTTCCATGTTTTGCTCCTTTAGGACTTACTTCTTTGATCCATACCCGCATCACCCGGATGCTGTAATAGTCATCTTCTAGAGCAGACTTCACTCTCAGCACTCCATCTTTGTGATGGGGAGGGATGCGATATTCATAACTGCTATCCCGTGGCAGCTCCTTAATTTCTTTTCTATTGTTACTCTTAGCCAGCTCTTCTGCGATGTGAAATTCCAGATCATCAAAATCCATAGCTTCCAGCTTCTGCTTCATTATACAAAACAGCTCATAAAGGTCCGGTCTCTCTTCTTTGATCCTGATCAATTCGAGCCTCACATCTTCGCTTTCGTAGAATAACTTCATCGCACAATACAAATTATAGCCAACTGGCTATTATGTCAAGTGAATTCTTGAGATACTTAATGGGCATAACTCTAA
>CAZVXK010000160.1:0-4469 GCA_964631665.1 uncultured Candidatus Cloacimonadota bacterium
AGCTAACATGGATAAATATCCCAACATAGTCATCCTGCTCAATCTGCCCCAGCTCTACATCCCCAAGGCAGAGTTCGTCCTGCGCACCTATTGCTATATCCTGCGGCTGAATCCCAAATTTGTGTATGGCACCAGGTTCGAGGGCGTGCATTTGTATTATGGCAGGCACACCGAACGTGAATACCCCATCAAGATTCACTTTAATGAAAGCACTGCGGATTTCTTTGAGCAAAGGGAGCTCTATCCCCTGGACCAGGTGAATTTCTGCCCCTACCAGAACGAGTTCATTCCCTTCCTGTTTTCCCGCCATGGCGCCATCTTTTCCTTCGATCAGGAGAGCGTGGCTTTCCGCAAAGACATCATCGCCAGCGGATTCTATTTCCTCACTTGCTGGCATGAGTTCATCCTCAGCGAGCGGGGGCAAAAGCACAGCCGGGTGGATTTCAAACAGTCGCTGCAATACCGGTGGGATTTCACGGACATTCCGGTGGTGGATGTCTATTGCCAGATGTTGCTCTATGTGATGGGAATTTACCTGCCCCAGTTCATCCGCGAGATCTCCTGGAGCGAGAACAAGCGCTTTTCCCTGTCCCTTTCCCACGACATCGATTATTGGAACTACTGGGCCGGCCGGCAGCAATTTGACAGTTTCAGATACAACCTGCGCACCCTGCTGGGACGCCCCTTTTCCGCCCTCTACAAGATCCTGGGCCATGCCGTCCACAAGAATCTGATCCACAATCCCTGGCGGGTGGTGCGCCGCATGGTGAATAAAGAAGCGATCCATGGCGTCAAAGCCACCTGGTTCCTCTTCGGCAGGGATGATTTTGAGGATACTCGGCAGAACTATATCTCGGATGTCCGGGTGAAGGAACAGATCATCGATCTTCTGGGGCAGCAGGAGATCGGCTTGCATGGCAGTCCGGATTCCGCCTTCGATCCTCAGCAGCTCCTCCAGGAGATGGAGAATCTGCGGGAGATGGGGTTTGAACCCACCGGCTACCGTTCGCACTATCTGAGCTTCGATTACCAGAAGAGCTTCACCAACCTGGAAAACGCCGGCATCAAATATGATTCCACTTTGGGCTATTGGGAGCAGATCGGTTTCCGGGCGGGCATCTCTTTTCCCTTCTTCCCTTTCAATCTAAAGGAAAACCGCCCCTTCCGGGTGCTGGAGATACCGCTGATCGTGATGGACACCACCCTCTTCTCCAAAAAGGCGATGAACCTGTCCCTGGTCAACGCCCGCCGTTCCCTGCGGCGGCTGATCGATCTGGCGGAAAGATATCAATCCCACCTTTCCCTGCTCTGGCACAACACCACTTTCGACCCCATCGATTATCCCTTCTGGTCCAGCCTCTATTGGGACGCCGTGAAGTATGCCCTGCGCAAGAAAGCCTGGGTTACCTCGCTGCACGATATCTATGAAGAATGGGTAACCCAAAGCTATTGAGGAAGTTCTGAGATGAAGCAGACTGTTCAGACCTGGTTGGTGATGGCCGGTTATCTGCTGTTCCTGCTGTTCTGTCTGCTGGCGTTTCCCTTTGTGATGTTCATCAAATTATTCCTGTCCCGGCAGGCCTATCGCAGGCTGATCCATCGTCTGGCGGCGTGGTGGGCCAGGATGACACTGCGTTTTACCGGCAGCCGGGTGAGTGTGGGCGGCAGGGAATTGATCCCTTCCGGCCAGCCCCTCTGCTTTGTCGGCAACCACCAGGGCATGTTCGACATCCCTGCCTTTCTGGGCCATGTGGGGCGCCCGGCCGGCTTCATCGCCAAGCAGGAACTCTTCAAAGTGCCGGTGATCAGTCTCTGGATGAAACAGATCCCCTGCGTGTTCATCGACCGTAAAAGCTCCCGCAAAGCCAGGGAATCCTTCCAGCACAGCGTTGCCCTCATCCAAAGCGGACATCCGCTGGTGATCTTTCCCGAAGGCACCCGCAGCCGCAGCGACCACCTGGGCCAGTTTCGCCCCGGCGCTCTGAAACTACCGCTCCTGGCTGGCGCCACCATCGTTCCCTTTGCCATCAAAGGCAGCTGGAGGGTTTTCGAGATCGACAAGCGCATTCACAAAACCACCATCCAGCTCCGGTTCCTGCCTCCAATTCCACCAGAAGATCCCATCTACAAGGATAAACAGGCGTTGCCGGAGCATCTGCATGAACTGATCCGCACCGCCTTGGAAAGGATGTGATCCACCGATGAAAATACCCGGTCTGTTGGTTTTCCTGCTCTTCCTGGTTCCCCTGGCTGCCCAGACCACATTGGATTACGGCGTCAAAACCGGTTTCAATCTGTCCCAGCATTATGGTACCAAGGGCGATGAAGGCGATTTTGAAGTGAAGACAGGCATGCGACCCGGCTTCATCGGTGGCGCCTGGCTGGATCTTAATTTGCTACCCCATTTCAGCTTGGGCTATGAATTGCTCTACAGCATGAAGGGCTCCCGGGAGCAGATCACCATCCGCCGGGTGGAGATCGATGGCGTGATGGAAGATCTGGTCCAACCGGCTGTAATGGATGTGCTGTATTATCTCGATTATGTGGAACTGCCTGTTCTGCTGAAGATTAAGGTGGTGGAGCGGAACACCTGGAGCCTGGCGGCCATCACCGGAACGGCCATGGCGTTGAAAGTGAAAGGCAAACACCGGTTGGATGGGGTGATCTATTTTCCCGACGGCGACGATGTCACCGAGATCCCCCTCACTGAAGAAAGCAGTCTGGAGAATGTGAATATGTTCGACTACTCCTTCGTCTATGGCGGGAACATCGAGTTCAAAACGAAACTGCCCCTGATCCTGGAGTATCGTTTCACGCTGGGCTGGGACTATCTCAACCTCCCCACCTTCCAATTGTTCGATCCGGTTTCCCTGCGCAACCAGACCCACAGCCTGCTGCTGGGAACCAGGTTTTAGGAGATACAATGAAGACTCTTCCTATGTTTTGTTTAATCTGTGCCGCGCTTGCCCTGGCCTGGGCTCAGAATCCCTTGGAAACTGTATATGGCAGCGGCGTGTATGGCGATCAGCAGCTGGATCTGCTAACCTGGTCGGACCGGGCGGATACCCTGTATTTCTTTCATCAGGGCACTCTTCAATCCCAACCCATGCTACCCAGTCTGGTCTTTGGCTCAAACTGGCACACGGCCATGCTGCCGGTTCCGGATCATTCCTACATCGGTTTTTCCGGGCAATCCACCGATCTCAGGGTGAATCCAGTCTTCTGGGATCAGGCCGGCTCTCCTCCTGCAGCGGTCTATACTCTGGTGGAGACCGATCCGGCGGGCGACAGCAATTTTCCGGTCAACGCTCTGGATATCCTGTATTACAAAGCCAGTTTCTCGGACAGCCGCTTCTTTTTTGCCATCAAAAACAACGCCACCACTTTTCCCACCAGTTCGGGCTTGACCTACTATTCCTATATGGTGACTCTGGTGAATCCCAATGCCGATCCGGCGGACGATCCGCCGGTTTATGGATTGATGTATACCGTCAATCTGGGTTCTGTGATCAGCCCCGGCCTGTATAAGATCACCGGAACCGGCTTTGGCGATCTGAACCGGCTGGGGGACATCGAAGCGGCGGTGGACTCCAACACCAATATGCTGGTGCTCTCCTGCGCCAGGAGCGACCTTACCGCCGATCCGGATTTCGACGCCTGGTTCGACGAATCCTATCCGCTGGCGGCTGCCTTTGTGATCACCTCAAGGATAACCCTCACCAGCGGAATCCAGGAAGCCGATGCCACTGCCTCGGCCAAAGTGTTGTTCAAACCCCAGTCCCTGCCGCTGGCGAATCAACTGCCGCCGGTTCTGAGCGACGCCGATGCCTATACCTACATTGACGGATATTTTAACGGCTTTTTAGCGGCGCAGATCACCTACTTCGATCCCGATGCCAATTTTCCCCGCATCTGCAGCTTTTCTTTGGATGGGGGGGAGGAGCATCAGCTCTTTCCCACCGGCGATCCCCTCAACCTGGATTTCAGCCTGCCCCAGACCTTTGCCATAGAGCCGATCGATCTGAACTCCGGTCCAAACCCTGTGGAGGGACGCTTCCGCTTCTCGCATGGGGATGGCTTTGTCTATCATACAGTTTACAACATCACACCCAATTCCGATCCCCTGGCGCCGCAGCTTCCGGTGGCGGTCTATCCCAATCCGGTTCAGGACCGGCTGTTCATGGAAATGCCGGGCAGAGTCATCCCACCGGCTGTGTTGTCCATCTACAACCTCAAAGGCCAAAAGCTGCTGTCCACCCCACTGCCAGGCTCCGGGCAAACCGCATTGGCAGAGGGAATGGATGTCTCCGACCTCCCCTCCGGGATCTATTTCCTGCGGGTGGACACCACATCAGGATATGCCACCAAACGCTTTGTAAAGAAATAGATCGGCGATTGTTTAAACAGAGGGGCAGAGGAACATAGGAAGCTCAGGCGCAGGCAGAGGAGTATCAGGCGCAGGGAGAGGA
>CAZVXK010000161.1:0-4312 GCA_964631665.1 uncultured Candidatus Cloacimonadota bacterium
TCAGGCAGGATGCCTGATATTCCTCTGCTCACGTCCGCTACCCAAAAAAACAGGGTGGGACCGAAATCCCACCCTGATTATTCGGCGCCGGACCGCGTAAACGCATCCCGGACTGCCAGTGTTATTAGTCCTTGTTATCGGTTCTCCCGATGGCCGGTTCGGCTTTCAGCGGAGCTCCGCTGTGATTGGTAGCCGGATTGTTGGTCAATCCATTCTGGTTCCTGTAGCTGCTCACTGCAACCACTTTATAGAACTTCCTGACATCCGCCACAGCAGGAGTATAGGTATTAGTCCAGACCACTGCCAGCGGGGGGGCATTCAGATCCCACACATAGGGATCGTTCGAAGCATACACACGGTAGGCATAGGCTCCGGGAACTGCTGCCCAGCTTAGGGTGGGAACTCCCGCAACCATCCCGAAACTCACTACAGGCGCGGCGAGCACCACCGGCACAGCATTGGTTACCATGAAGGCGGTGACGGGAATGTAGCTGGAGAGAGTGCTGCCAGCCAGTGTGGTATTGTCGGTGGGATCGTAGGTGGTGCTGTCGCTATAGATATAACGGCTGCGGTTGTTGCCATACTGCGGCACTGTATAGTAGAATTGATTGGTGCTGTTGAAGTATACCGTATCCATCGGCCGATTCACGCGCAGGGCGAGGTTATCGCCGGTGTAGGAGAACGGAGCGCTTAAGGGGATAACGATGGTGTTGACGCCAATGGGGAAGTCCACCACTCCATCGAAGACCAGGGTGTAGCCGGTGAAGTCCAGCCAGTTGGTGGCAAGATCAGTGGCAGTGGTGTTCTTAGCCCAGATCTTGACGGGTTTGCCAGCCAGGTCCTGCGTAAAGTTGTTGAAATAGGCTACGCTCAGGATGTCGCCGGCGGTCATCTGCATCTCCAGTGCGGTGTAGATGGTCTCGGTTACGCTGTTCTTCCAGTAGAAGTTCAGGGGCAACAAGTTGCTGGTTGTAGTGGAGAGGGGATCGCCAACCAGCGGGATATATGTGTCTGCCGGTAGGATCAGGACTGCCTTGGGAGCGGTCTCATCATTGGTGGAATTGCCGTCACCGGCAAGCACCACTTTGCCATACAACATCAAATTGCCAGTCTGCAAAGCGCCGGGAGTCCAGGATAGGGTGTGCATTGTTGAGGTGCCCGGATCAAGCGGAGTGGTCACATCCAGGGAAGCGAGCTCCTCTCTGGTATCTTGCTTCATCAGTTTTACTGTATAGGCATTTTGAGTGGCGGTACCGTTGTTATAGACAGTTACATTGTAACTCAATGGCACACCGACGTTACCATAACTTGGGCCGCTGAGGGCAGTGGCAGCCAGGTCGTTGGGCATCAGCTCTTCCAGGAGCACCGAGTCGAGGTAGATGCTGCAGTAAGTGTTATTTTGTCCATGCTGGAAGCAGAGATAGGGGTCGCTGCCGCCATAAGCGTCAAAGGACACGCTGTAGGGATACCAGGTGTAGGTGGTGGGTATGCTGATCTCAGCCACTTGCGTGAACACACCGGTTCCATCCAGAGCGCTGACGGTGCCCACCTTCAGGGTTGTTCCCGAGGTTCCGGCCAAGGCATAGAAACTGGCCTTGATGATGTTGATCGGCACCGTTACCTCTGGCGAGATCAGGCGCAGCATGTCTGTGGTGTAGCTGGAGTTGTACATGTACACGCTGTTGGGTGTGGTCTGGGAATAACCGGTGGAAGTGGTGATGGTCATCGAGGCATTGCTCTTGAAGCCAGTCCAGCCCAGCGGGAAGTCCGGGGTGGTAACGCCATCGAAGTTCTGGGTGTGGGGCAGGCTGGTGATGCGGGGATCCACGCAGACGCCATCCACAACCACCGGGGTAATGGCACGGTTGTCGTGAATACTGACCGTGGCGGTGTGGGTGCCAGCTGCAGTGGGAAGATACTGCACCGTGAAGTTCGTGGTCTGGCCCGTGGTCAGGTTCACCGGGAATTCCGGCGGCAGGTTTTGCAGCTGGAAATAAGTATCGCCAGCGATGGTGATGTTGCTGATGCTCAGGGTGCCGGCGCCGGTGTTGCTGATGGTGAACTGTTTGGTTACAGGAGTATTGATGACCACCGTCTGGAAGTCCCAGGCATCCGGATTGACCATAATCTGCGGCGTGGTGGGAACCGGCGCCACGAAGAACTTGGTGTTGGGCAGCCCCGCGATCAAGGTACCGTCAGGCGGCGATGCAGGATCGGGGTTGGTGCTGTCGCTATAATAGCGTAGGCTGCGGTTGATTCCGGTGGTATTGGTACAATAGAAGAAGGAGAAACTGCTGTCGTAACCGGGATAGTTCTCATCCACTGCGATCACCAGGTTGTCCACTCCGTTGTAGATGAAGGGGCTATCCAGCACGAATTCCATCCAGTAGCCACCGGTCATCTGCTGCGGGATATTGTTGCCGCTATATACTTGGGTGAGGTTTGCCAGGGGCACCCAATCGGTGGTGGAGGCGAAGGTGTCATTGGCAGTATGCCCCATATAGATCACATACTGCTGGGTGTTGGGGCTGGTGGCATAGCCGTTGAAGTAGTAATAGAGCTTCTCGATCCGGTAACCGGCTGGATAGCTCAGTTCCGAGGGATAATAGATGGTCTGGGAATAAGTGTAACCCCAGAACACATTGACCGGTAGATTGAGGTTCACGGTTCCTGTTCCCACGATCACATCGGTGGATATATTGGCCGTGACTGCGATGTTCAGCGGAGTGGCAGCGGGATCCGGGCTGGTTTGCTGCAGCACGATGGTGCCCGTGTAAGGGCCAATTGTGGCCGGTGTGTTGAAGGTATAGGGCAGATTGTAGGTGCTGTTGCGAGGCACGGTGAAGCGGGTGGTCCCGAATTCGAACTCGTCCGGGCCTGCCACGGTGAAGGTCAGTTCCACAGGTCCGTGGTTGGTCACCGGAATGGTTCCAGTTTGGGTATCTTCCGGCCAGATGTTGCCCAAGGCAAGATCGGCCGGGGCAGTCATCCGCTCCATGGTCGTGAACTCCCAGATCATGAAGCCGGGATCGTCAGGATCGGACTCGCCTTCATCATTATGAGCCTGAACCGCCCAATAATAGGGGGTCAAAGGTTGAAGATCCAGCCCTGAAACGGTCGCCAGGCTCAGACTGGTGGCAGGGACATCGACTTCGGCATAACCGATCTGGGTGGACCAGAACTCAGTTTCCGACTCGCCAATGAAAACCCAATATTGGGTGGGGGTTCCGCCTTCAGTGGGTGGGGACCAACTGATCACCAGATCGTTGGGATCCTGATCAATCGCACCATCGGCAGGGCTGAGCAGGGTCACCAGGCCGGGCGCACCGCCCACGGGCGTGAAATCACCTTCGTCGGCACCGATGTCCGGAGTGGTGGTACTGCGCAGATCGCCGTCAAAATCGTAGGCGGGACTGCGGGTGATGGGAATGGCATTGCCTTCCACCCGGGTGGGAACATCGTCCCTGATGTGCAGGTCAATGATGCGGGTGGTGCTCACAAAGGGCACGTCCTCGGTGAAGGAACCTTGGTCCTTGGTGGCAATGGCTGCCTTGTATTCCGCCAGCGTGGCATAGGTGGTGGTGCTGTTGTAGCAGATCGGTCTGGTGGCATCGGGCTCGGAGCCGGTCCAATAGATGTTCCGGTCGGAACCATCCGCGATATTGGCAAAGCCGAGTGCGGTCTTCCAGAAGGCGACGCTTCTGCCTGTGCTGCCTGGCGTGCTGGTATTCACGAAGATGTTGTTCTTCAGCTCCACCGTGGTGCCGCCTGCCACATAGAGGGCGGCGGTGGCGAAGTTGGCTGCGCTGCCGGCAGCATTCAGATAGACGCTGTTGTACCAGATGTAGTCCGTGGTGCCGCTGGTGATGTTCAGCGCGCGGATTTGCGGGGCGGAAGTCCCGCCCGGGCTGCGCAGGTCATAGATCATGTTGTTATACACATAGTTCGTGGTTCCGCCATTGACCGAGATGCCATACACGATCGAGGAACTGGAAGCGCTGTAGGCAAGATTGTGGACCTTGTTGCCATAGACCGTGTTGGTTCCGCCTATTATATAGATTCCATACATCGTGCTGCCGGAAGTAAGGTCGGTGACGGTGTTGCCATACACGGTGTTGGAGGTTCCGGTCAGATACATGCCATAGACCGTGGAAGTGGTGGAACCACCGCTGATGGTGTTTCCATAGATCTGGGTGGTGGATCCGGTGGTGGCATAGATGCCGTAGAATCCTACCGTGGAACCAGCGGCGATGGAGATGTTGTTGCCGGAGATCACGGTATCGGTGGCATAGTAGTTGTAGATACCATAGTT
>CAZVXK010000162.1:0-4270 GCA_964631665.1 uncultured Candidatus Cloacimonadota bacterium
ACGCTGTAAAAAAGGCAGCACGGCTGCCTCTGCCGGACAGGAGCCCGGCAGCCCTATCTCCCCCGCAGCCTTGGAATGAAGCGCCACTGCGTGGGTTGCAGCCCTTTCACACCCGTAGCATTTGAATGCTGCGCGGCCGTATCTGCCTGGCGCTCCGCTTCAGGTTTGACTTAAAATTCAGCCACTAAAGACCTTGGCCCGTTCTCTGGCTTGTACATGCTGAATTTTGAGTTAAACCTGAGGATGCCAATTGGGTGATGAATCTAACCTCACATGAGATAGGTTTCCGCAACCAGCCATAAAAATACGCTGTTTGAAGTCCAGGCAGCCACATAATCTGATGTCCAAGTATAGCTTGCGAAGGCTGCCTGAACTCCAAAGCAGCCTTGCTTTTCATGGATCCACAGCTTTAGCTCAAAACCACGGCAGTTTGAACCACCGGCATCGGGTTGAAAACTCCCGGGATGCCGTGGTTTTAAGCCAAAGCTGCAGGAGGGAGGATCACTATACAATTGGCATCGAATGTATAGCTTATCATATGCTGCACCGCCTTTGCCACTACAGTAACAAACAAAAAACCCCGCTGTTTAAAAAAACCAATCGGCAGCGGGGTTTCCAAGGCAGTCAGGCATCAGCACTCAGAGCACATAGGTGGCCACATTCTCGATCACATGGTCAAATTGCTGTTCTTCCGCGGAGGATTCTTCCTTTCCGAAGAGATCGATGCAGCCTTCGTCGCTGCGCAATCTGCTTTGCAGGATGCTGGCTACATCAGCGGAAGCGGTGATCTTGCCATAGTTGTCCAGGGTGGCGATCCTGGCGGCGATGGCTTCTGCTTTCACCGCAGGATCGATCTCCAGTTCGCCGATCACCACCAGGGTCGAGCGTTCTGTCATGGAATCCAAGCGGGCTGAGGTCATGCGCTGTTCGCCGGTGACCAGTTCCAGGGTTTCGGGTTCATAGGGAAATCCCTTGGTGGGCGGCACCAGGCGGCTGAACATGGCCTGCATCAGGGCTTTGGGAAAATAGACCGCCGCTGCCTCAAACAGGATTTCCTTCTCAGCGAGCAGGTCGGTGGTAACATCCCCCTCCAGGATAACCTTTCCCGAAGAGCAGACCAGGGGCTTGGTTATGGACATCAGGGCAAAGGCATCGAGCCGTTCGCCATTGGAGAGGTTGTGGCAGCCGGCCTTGGCGAGCTTGAGCTTGGTTTGTTCGGGATGGAGCAGCACCTTGCGCAGCATCTGTTCCTGGGTGTCCAGCCCCAGGATGACGCCGCTGACCCGCAGCGCCTTCACCTTGCGGGCAAAGAGGTCGGGATCCAGCGCTTCGTCCAGCGCCAGTTTACCCACCACCATCAGTTCTTCGCCGTCAGCGAGTCCTTCCAGCCAGGAATTGGTGAGGGTCAATTTGCCGGTGTGGCATTGGCCCTTGAAGTCCGGCCCGGCATCGGGGATCACCTCCACATTGCCGGTAACTTCCTTCACGGCGCGCATGAAAGCTCCATAGAGCCTCTCCGGCACCATGGCCTGCCCCACCAGATAGAGGCCCAGCAGCTTGGTTTGCAACAATTCCGGGGTGACATCCGGTTCCACAGTGAGCATGCCCACCAGGCAGAGTTTGATGCCGGGATCTGCATCCTCCAGCAACTGGCGGTTGATGGTCTTGTTGCCGGTGTGGAATTTGTAGTCCTCCTCCAGTTCCAGCATGCTTCCCACATTTTCCATGGCGATCCTGGCGAATTCTGCCTTGTTTTCGGGGCTGATGGCCAGAATGCCGACATTGTTCAGTTTGCCGATGCTGCGGATAACTTCCGGAGCGGCTTTGCGGGCGTCCAGGACGCCGACGTTTTTGATCAGAGTAGACATCGTTCCTCCTTCTCACTCTGTGTAATCGATTTTCTCAGTTTGTCCAGGGCCAGTTTCAGCCGCCAACGCACTGTTCCCTCGGGAATTCCGAGTTCCGAGGCGATCTCGCGGCTGTTGTTGCCCATCCAGAACCGTTGCTGCACGATCTCCCGTTCCAGGGCAGGCAACTTGTCCAGATGGGCATCCAATTGATGGGAGGAGAACGGAGCCGAAACCGGAAGCGGCAACTGGGCATTGTGCAATTGCTCCAGCTTGCGGCGGCGGCAGATGTCCAGCCAGCGGTTCTTGAGCACGGTAAAGAGCCAGCTCCGCTGTTTCTGGACTGAAAGGTTCTCCAACAGGCTTTGGTGCGTCAGGGCTTTGATCCAGGTATCCTGAAGCAGATCGTCCGCATCGTCTTCCGACCGGGTGAGCTGTAGCGCGAATCCAGTCAGCGCCCGCTCATGTTCCCTGATGAAATCTTGCAGATCGATCATTGGTGCTCCAGTGTGTTTATTTCATACCTGACTAACGCAGGCCGGCGCCTTAGTGTTGGAGAAATTTGCACAACCCACCGGGATTATCTCTCAGATTCTTTTCCCGTCTGCCCTCCGGGCTTTGCTCTGTTGCTTCTCTGATATTTACCCGGAAGCCTTGCCAGTCATGATCTTGGTCGCCTTTTCCTTGTCGCTGCCAGACATAAAGCTGTCCAGAATGTTGAATCTGTTGCTGGGGTCAACGCAGCGGGGATACACGATCTCCAGGGCTTTGAGCTTGTCCGAGGAGTTCATGAACAGCCCCAGCAGCTGGATGATCTGATCCACGCTGAACCAGTTGTCGGTAGCCGCCAGGGTTAGCACATTCAGCTTGTCTTTGGCGGAGACGGTGTTTTTCACGCTTTTCTGCAGCGCTTCGAAGTTTTTGACGCTCATTTCCTTGTGGCGGACTTGCTGTCTGTGGCGAGGAGTCCGGGGTTCAACGTGCTGGGGCAAAAGCGAAAGCAGGCCACGGATCTCGTTGACGATGGCGCCGGCTTCCCTGCGGTCGGTTTTGTTGAGTTCAGAAAGATAATCGGCTTCCAGGGTGTTCAGCCGGTTTGCGATCTTGTCCAGGATCTGTTTGATATCCTTGTCTTTTTGCTGCGGAACTTCCTTGAAAGCAAAGCCGGGAAGCGCGATCAGCAGCAGGATCGTGATGAGCAGCAAGTGTTTCATGTCTGGTCTCCTTGTGTCTTTGGATTCGGGCTGTAAAGAAACTTCAGCGAATGAACTTACATTCTCAGCCCCGTGGATGCTGTCAATCTCTTTATAAGTTCTACTCTTCTGGAGCCGCTTTCCTCCATGTTATGGCTTGTAAGCGTGGAAGCGTGGAAACAATCGTGGAGGCGTGGAAGCGTGGAAACAAGCGTGGAAGCGTGGAAGCGTGGAAACGTGTAACACCAATTCCGGATCCTCGTCTCCCGATGTCAAACCCTGCGCCAGCCTTCGGGCTGCCGATCTCCGGTCGGCAGAGGCAGCAGCGCTGCCTGTTGAATCATCCAATGAACGCTCAGCTTAGTCGACCAATGCTGTAGCGGCCTGCCGGCCGCTGTGGCGAACAGGAGCTCGCCACCCCTATACCCCGGCGCAGCTTTCCCTTTTGCCCTCTTGCCCTATTGCCCTATTGCCCTTTTGCCCTTTTGCCCTTTTGCCCTCTTGCCCCCTTGCCCTTTTGCCCCCCTTTAAAATTCGTCTCCCGATGTCAAACCCTGCACCAGCTCCCCCTTTTCCCCTCTTTCCCTTTTTCCCCTTTTCTATTGACATAAACCGCCAGGTACTTTCTGTGGTTTAAACAAAGTTAAATCTGCACCCACAAAGGCATTCCAACCCGCCGATGGGACAAGATAAAAGGAATTGATTATGCTGGAAAAACTGCTCCGCAAAATGTTCGGAGACAAATCCACCCGCGACCTCAAACAATATGAGCCCCTTGTGGACGAGATCAACTCCATCTTCAGGGACTTGGAGCAATACAGCGATGACCAGTTGCGGGAACGCACCGCCCAGATCAGGGAGGAGATCGCCGAAAAGCTTTCCCCGCTGCGGGAGGAGCTCTCCACCCTGGAACGCAGCTTCCGCGAGGAAACTGGTGAAGGTGAACGCAACCGGATAGACAACCGGATCGACGAAACGCGCAAGGAGCTGAAGGCGCTCACCAAGTCGATCCTGGACGATTACCTGCCGGAAGTGTTTGCCATCGTGAAGGATACCTGCCGCCGCATCCTGGGCCAGAGCTTTATGGTGCGCGAGCACGAAACCGTGTGGAACATGGTGCCCTTCGATGTCCAACTGATCGGCGGCATGGCTTTGCATGACGGCAAGATAGCCGAAATGGCGACCGGCGAGGGCAAGACCCTGGTGGCAACTCTGCCGCTGTTTCTGAAC
>CAZVXK010000163.1:0-4153 GCA_964631665.1 uncultured Candidatus Cloacimonadota bacterium
TACGGATTAACTCCGTAATGACTCCGTAATGATTCCGTATTGCTAATGGGAGCGAGGGGTGGTAATAGTAATGGTTAAAGGTTAATAGTAAATGGTTAATGGTTAATGGTTAATGGTTAATGCTGCGCCGGGTTTGGATTGTTATCAAAACAGAGTCATGGAGGTTAGAGGAAGATCAGGCGTCTCGCCTGATGGGTCTGCCAGCTATGCAATTTTGGATTTTTTCACAACAGAGTCACGGAGGGTAGAGGAAGATCAGGCGTCCCGCCTGAGGGTCTGCCAGCTATGCAATTTTGGATTTTATCACAACAGAGACACTGAGGGTGAGGAAGATCAGGCGTCCCGCCTGATGGGTTCGCCAGCTATGCAATTTTGGATTTTATCACAACAGAGTCACGGAGGGTAGAGGAAGATCAGGCGTCTCGCCTGATGGGTCCGCCAGCTACGTAGATTTGGATTTTATCACAACAGAGACACTGAGGGTGAGGAAAATCAGGCGTCTCGCCTGATGGGTCTGCCAGCTACGTAGATTTGGATTTTATCACAACAGAGGAACAGAGATTCAGAGGAAATCAGACATGGAGCTTTGGCGCTTTGGAAACAATCTCTCCAAATCCCAAATCGAAACCGTTTTCAATCGGTGCAGGACAATAGGCGTGTGGCTTTAGCCCACGTGAGCAATCACCCCCAAACCCTTGATCCAAAGCGGTTTTTAACCGGTGCAGGACTTACCTTCCAAAGTCCTGCACCCATTGAAATGGGTTTATCGCTTGCCGGGATTGGCTACTCCGCTGCACGTGGGTTAAAACACCACGCCTGGTGTCCTGCACCCATTGAAATGGGTTTATCGATTGCCGGGATTGGCGGCTCCGTTGCACGTGGGTTAAAACACCACGCCTATTGTCTTGCACCCATTGAAGAGGTTGTGAAAAAAAGCCCGGTACGGGCGGAACAACATAGCCCAGGGTGGAGTGTAGCGGAACCCTGGGGTAGCGTAAACAATTTAGCGTTCAAGCCCTGGAAGGGCGGCACATATGTTTGGTAAAAAACGTTTTGGGTTGGTGTGTCGCCCCTCCGGGGCTTTTTCCCTGGGAGGTGGATCCTGATCCCAGGGTTACCACCCTGGGCTAAGTTGTTTCGCTCCAAAGGAGCTTTTCAAGGGCTGTTTCGGCCTTTTTTCACAAACTCTGAGATGGGTTTCTCTGATTCTGATCTGATATTGGGGTTGGTGGCTCCGCTGCACGTGGATTAAAACACCACGTCTGGTGTATTGAACCGGTCGGAGACCCGTTTTCATTTATGATCGCAACACAGCACAAAATGCCTCTTGACAGAATCCACCGTTTTTTCTGAGCATGAACCGCAGTTATGAAAGCACCCCTTCTGCGCCTGAGTATCTTTCTGCTGCTGCTGATGGGCATCGTTTTGCCCCTTGCCGGCACGGGGTCTCCGGTGGTGCTGAAGGTGTTTGAGCTGCCCGATCCACGCGCCACAGATGCCTATTCCAAAGCCAATTCCGCCGTGGTGCAGGCTTTCCGGCAAAGGTATCCGGAGATCGAGCTGCGCGCCTTTTCCGGCATCCGGATCGAGAACATGGATCTGGATGCAGGTCCCCTGATGGCCATCGCCGGCGGCGTGGCGCCCGATATCCTGTATGTAAACTTCCGCCAGAGTGATACTTATATCCAGAACAACTTCCTTTATCCCCTGGATGAATTCATTGCCCGCGAAGATCCCCGCAGCATGGATCTGCGGGTGGAAAAACCAGTTTGGCAGGTGATCCGGCGCCGTCGCAAGGGCGAAGACGCGGAAAGGGTGTGGATGCTGCCCTATGAGACCTTGGTGCGGGTGCTGCTCTACCGCAAGGATGCCTTCAAACGGGCCGGGCTCGATCCCAACCAGGCTCCCCGCAATTGGGAGGAATTCAAATCTTTTGCCAAACAGCTCAGTGACCCGGCTGCCAACACCTATGGAACCGTTCTTGCCAGCGGGCCCCAGGCTGCCTATGACTGGTTGCCCTTCCTGTGGGCTGCCGGCGGGGATGCCGTGGTCTTCGATGAAGAAAAACAGCAGTGGCGGGCCAGCTTTGCCAGTGAAGCGGGCGTAACTGCGGTGGAGTATTACCTTTCGCTATTGAACACTCCGTGGACCGACTCCTCCGGCAAGCCGCAACAGGGTTTTGCCATGCGCGAGGGGGACTGGGGCTATCTGTGGCAGGAAGGCAGGATCGGGATGCGCATGGATTATCTTTCCCAACAGAACATGGGCGGACGCTACGATCCCAATCTCTATGGCTTTGCGCCCAGTCCGGCGGGACCTTCCGGCCAGGGTGGCAGCGAGATCAACTGCCGCATGATGGGCATTTTTCCCGGAGCCGGGATCAGCAACAACGCCGGTTTGGGGCACCGCGATCCGCAACGGGTGCGTGAAGCCGCCTGGGAATACATCCGTTTCTATGATAGTGAGGAGGCACGGCAGATCCGCCTGCGCGTGATGATCGAAAGCGGCTATGGGCGCATGCAGAACCCGGTGTTCCTGAAACGCTATGGCTATGAGGATTATCTGCGCTATGCGCCCCAGGGCTGGCTGGAAACCTTCGAAACCGCCATGCGCGAAGGAAAGCCGGAACCCTTTGGCGACAACTGCCAGAAGGTGTATGAATTCATGACCTATCCGCTGGACGAGCTGATCCGGCTTGACCGCAGCGGCAAACTGGGCACCGATCCCGCCACCCGCCGGCAGAATATCCTGAAGGTGCTGAAGGCGGCCGAAGACCGCACCAATGCTGAAATGATCGGCGTTCTGCCGGCAGAAGTGAAACTGAAGCGGGAACGCCTGGCGGGTGTGATCGCCGCTCTGATCCTGTTTGCCTTTGGCTTCACCCTGTGGCGGGTGTGGAGGATCCTGGTTCCGCAGCAAACGGTGCAGCAGAACCGGAATTTCCGGCACCTGCCCTGGATCGTTCTGCTTCTGGCTCCGGCGGTGATCAGCATCGTGATGTGGAAATATGTGCCGCTGGTCTCCGGCAGCGTGATGGCGGTGAAGGATTACAAACTGGTGGGGGATAGCGCTATCGTGGGCTTCGGCAATCTGGCGGAGGTGCTGTTCGACCCCACCTGGTGGTCTTCCGTTGGCAAGACCTTGTATTATATGGCGTTGTCTCTGGGCCTCGGTTTCCTGCCGCCGATCTTTCTGGCCATCCTGCTGCAGGAGGTTTCCCACGGTAAATTGCTCTACCGGGTGCTGTTTTACCTGCCGGCGGTGATCAGCGGAGTGATCGTGATCTATCTGTGGAAGCTGCTCTACAATCCCGGGGACGCGGGAGTCCTGAACCAGATACTGATGGCTCTCGGCCTGCCCAAGAGCCAGTGGATCAGGGATGAGAGCCTGGCCATGCTGTGTGTGGTGCTGCCGGGCATCTGGGCGGGGATGGGGCCCGGTTCGCTGATCTATCTGGCAGCGCTCAAGAACATTCCCAACGAGCTCTATGAAGCCGCCGATATCGATGGCGCTGGGTTTTGCTCCAAGATCCGCCACATCGTCTTCCCCTCGCTGAAAGCGCTGATCATCATCCAATTCATCGCCGCCTTCATCATTGCCGCCCAATCCAGCGATTTCATCCTGGTGATGACCTTTGGGGGGCCCAATGAAGCCACCCGGGTCGCCGATCTGCTGATCTTCGAAAAGGCCTATCTCTACCTCAAATTCGGGCTTGCCACCACCATGGCCTGGATGCTCAGCCTGCTGCTGATGGGCTTCACGGTGCTGCAGATCAAGTATGTCTCGCGCCTGGAATTCCGCACGGTGCGGGAGGACAAGCCATGAGCCTGATCTCACGGGTGGGGCGCCGTTCGCCGCGGGTGCGCGCCCTCAACATTAGCATCCATCTGCTGCTGATTCTGGGTTCGCTCACCATGGTCTATCCCTTTCTGCTGATGCTTTCCTTCTCGGTTAAAAGCGCCGTGGACAGCAATAAACTGGAACTGGTGCCGGCCTATCTTTACAACGACGAGGCCCTCTACCGCAAATACCTGGAAAGCCGCTACAACGAGGAAAGCAGCCGCCTGATGGACAACTATCCCGGCTCCTGGATCTCGTTTAGGGAGGTGGAGCTGCCGAAGGACCCGAACCGCCAGGCCTATCAGGACTGGCT
>CAZVXK010000164.1:0-3956 GCA_964631665.1 uncultured Candidatus Cloacimonadota bacterium
GATACTGATCCCAGGGTTACCACCCTGGGCTAAGTTGTTTCGCTCCAAAGGAGCTTTTCAAGGGCTGTTTCGGCCTTTTTTCACAAACTCTTCAATGGGTGCCAGGGGCGAAGGTGTCGGGTTTAGCCTCACAGAGGCGACATATTCATAGCGATGGGTGCGCAGCGAAGCGAAACCCCTCGATCCGTTCACCATAGACATCCGTGAGCCCTTTACGGGCGACATACAACCAACCAATAATCCGATTTTACGTCAATCAATTCATTTCGAGAACAACGGATAATCAGAGGGTTATTGAATTCATTGATTTGCCGGAGGAATTCCAATAGATCAGAGAGGATATGCCAATTCAATGCAGGATTGAGTTCTGCATAACACTTTTATGTCGCCCATAAAGGGCTCAGGGGCATTTTCTGCAAGGGGCCAGTGATTGAGTTATGTTTTGCCTATACTCGAACTGGTTGCCGCCAGTGAGAATATACTGCCCCATCAGTTTCTGCTCATCCGCGTGTATCTTGATGTAGTTGGTCACTGAAGGGATGTTTTGAAACTCATCAAAGATGATCCTCTGCCCGCGTGGTTGGAAAAAGCTCTCGGGGTCTGCCTGAAAGCGCATCCGATGGAGGTGATTGTCCATATCGTAGAAGGTATGCGACGGGAAAGCAGCCTTTGCCAAAGTGGTCTTGCCTGCCTGACGCGGACCGGTGATGGTGACAAGCTTGAAGCTGTCAGCCGTTTGCATTAGAATAGTCTCGATCTTTCGTCTGACCATGATCACTCCTTGTTTGCAAATCAGGGAGCCGACTCCCATATTTGTCAACTTTATGGGCAGCGCATTTTTTGTAAAGCGGCTAATCGCGTTTTGGTATTGCGGAAGAACTTGGGTCAAGGCCAGCCTCACCAGGGAGGCTTCACGCCCGGAACCCCAACTCCATTGAGTATTTCTTCGCGTATCTCAGGGATGAAACACGCCGGTTATATCCCTCCATTCAGGGAAAACAGGGTCAGCCCAATCCGGCTTGCTGATGTATCGCCATACCTGACACTTGGCAGCGGCCTTTACCCTCTGGGTATTTGCCAGTTAGATCCGGAAAATATCTCTTGACACGATACCAACATGTTGACAATTTGTCCACATGCTGGAGGTAATATGACAGATCAACTGACCCAAGTCAGGCACCAGCCCTTCGATTATCAGTATCTGAAGGGCCTGCTCAGTGAATACCGCCATCCCCGCAACAAGATCAGCAGGCTTCTGGACAGGGGGGAGATCATCGCGTTGAAGAGGGGACTCTATGTGCTGGACCAGCGCTTTGGCCTGGAACTGGTTCCCGGGATCGCAGCCAATCTCCTCTATGGGCCTTCCTATGTATCTCTGGATTATGCCCTGGCCAGTCACGGCCTCATCCCGGAGCTGGCTTTTCAGGTCACCTCGGTCACCACAGGACGCAAAAAGATCTTTGAAACCGCAGTGGGGACATTCACCTACCGGCAGCTGGAACCCGAATATTACAGCCTTGGCTATCAACTGCGGCAGGCCGGAGACTCCGGTTATCTGATCGCCACTCCGGAAAAGGCCCTCTGCGACAAGCTGTATTTCGCGCCCCGGCTGGAGGATGCAGCCGCCCTGGAGCAGTATCTATTTGAAGACCTGCGGATCGATCCCGGCCTTCTTCGCGCTCTGGACGGGAAGCTGCTTTCCCGCCTGGCAGGAGTTTCTGGGAAGGGCAACCTTAAGCTATTGAAGGAACTGAAGAGATGAATGCCAATCCTCTGCATACCCTTCTGCGGGGCAACCAGACCCGCAATTCAGACGAACTCCGCCGAAATCTGCGCGAGGCCATTCAGAAGATCTGTCTGCTGGGGCTATGGCGGGGAGCTTTCTTCGAGCACGCCGCATTCTATGGCGGAACGGCCCTGCAGGTGCTGTACGGCCTCGACCGCTGGTCGGAAAACCTGGATTTCTCGCTGTTGGTGGAAAAACCGGATTTCAGCCTGGAGGCATATCTGAACCATGTGCGCCAGGAACTGGAAGCCTGGGGGATCGCCGCCAATGTCGATCTCTCCCCTAATAAGGCCAGCCGGATCGAATCCGCCTTTATCAAAGCCAACACCCTCAAGACCCTGATCGAATTGGAAATACCTCCTTCCGAACTGGGCCGCCTGCATCGCGATGAAGTGAGCAGCGTAAAATTCGAGCTTGATCCCCACCCGCCCTGCGGATTTTCCACCCAAGGCTGTTTCCTGCTCGAGCCCATTCCCTTCAGCGTCCGCGTGATGGACCTCCCCGACCTCTTCGCGGGGAAAATGCACGCGGTTCTGGCCAGGGGCTGGGCGTCCCGGGTCAAAGGCCGCGACTGGTACGATCTGATCTGGTTCGTCCGTGAGGGGCACACTCTTAATCTGGCCCATCTGGAAGCCAGATTGATACAAAGCGGACATTGGGATCAGGAAACTCCTCTGGACGCCGATTCGTTCCGGGCCCTGCTGCGGGACAGGATCAACCAGACCAGCTTCGATCAGGCCAAACAGGATGTCCTGCCCTTCATTCCGGATTCTGCCGCTCTGCAAAACTGGTCCGCGGAGCTGTTCGAATCCCTGGTGGAGAGGATAAAGCTGGGATAGGATGGATTATATCTGAACAGCAGTGTTTTTCATGCTCAGTTGCGGAAACCCATTTTCAGCGAAGTTCAAACAGCTCGGAGGTTCATGCTCAGTAGCGAAAAAGTGTTTTCGGGGGGAGGGGATTTATCTTCAGGATATCGGACCATCCCCGATTACATGAATATGAGTGATGAACAATACTTTTCGGATTGGGGTGTCGCTCCATTTTTCCTTTATTCCCGCCAGCAGAAGAACTTGCCGGTTTGGAGATGGGACCGGATGAATTGCCCGAGCTGGGGTGATTCCTGTCGGGCATGTTTCAACAAGCGATTGAGGGCATTGTGTAGCCGCAGGTAGGCTGTGCGATCGGTATGAGGGCGGCAGCGGATGCGGCTTTGGGGAGTTGTGCACTGCTGCAGATACTGTTTCAGGATGCTGATCTCCCGATCCAGGGCTGCGGTATCTCCAGCAACGGCTTCCTGCATGGATTTCGCCTGCAGCAGCCAATCCAGGCGCAGGCGGACTTCGCGCAGGGTTTTTGAGTCGGAAAGGGGTATGGGCAGTTCCACCAGGATGGGTTCCGAGTCAACCGCATCCGGAGGGGGAGTGGCAAGCCGCCGCTTGATCATTTGGTCGAGGACAACGGCGCTGATCTTTTGCCCGGGGGAAGCCATTAGTTTACGCAAGGCCTGGGCACCCAGGAGGTGGCGCTTCCGGGACAAAAATGCCGATAATTCATCCGGTTGGGGCTTATCGGCTGGCGCTTCCTTCCAGAGAAGTTCCAGCAAGTTGGCACTGTGGGGCGATTTCAGGTTTTGGGCAACCTCGTTCCGCAACCTGGTGATACAGGGCGAGCTGGGGCCAAGGAGACTTTCAGTGATACTGGACTTAAGATAATTCATGATCTACCTCCAAATGTATATTATAATAATAAATAACGAAAGATAGGGTGATGCTTGCATGGGCATCTGGCGCAAGTAAAATATAAGTGGTGATTATGTCAATAATAAAATCGGCTTATATTTTCGTATGGATTCCAAGGTTTTTACTAAAACAGAGGGACAGAGGGAAAGAGAGGTTTTTTAACAATGAGACATGAGGGAAATGAGAGAAGAGAATATTTTAACAATGAGACATGAGGGAAATGAGAGAAGAGAATATTTTTAACAATGAGACATGAGGGAAATGAGAGAAGAAAAAAGATGGGTGAATGTGTGGAAAGATGTGGCGTAGGGAGAGGAACGCAGGCATCTTGCCTGCAGGATGGGACTGGAACACTGGATTCAGAGTTTGTGAAAACATCCGGATCGAGGCAGAGAAAAGACCGGCTAAAGCCAGCGAAACGGCCGGCT
>CAZVXK010000165.1:0-3869 GCA_964631665.1 uncultured Candidatus Cloacimonadota bacterium
CACGGGCAACTGTGTGGGAGAGTAGGTCGCCGCCATCGCTAACGCCTTTGTTTTTTGGGGGAAAAAGGGAAAGAGGGAAAGAGGGAAAAAGGGCAAAGGGGCAAGCTGCGCTGATTGTGAGTCGGTGGACTACGATTCGGAATTGGTGTTACACGCTTTCACGCTTCCACGATTTCACGGGGAAAAAGGGGGCTGCGCAGGGAGTGGATCATTATACCAGCACTTGGCTTTACAATAAAAAACACTTATCCTGTCTATAAATGCAGTCATTGGGGAGAATCAATGGACGATAAAGTGAGAAAGATCTTTGCCCAGATCAAGGGTAACTATGAATGCAACCTTAGTCCGCGCGCCTATTCCGATGCCAGGGCAGAGCGGATGAAGGAAGAAGAACCGGATGACATGCGCACCCAGTTTGCGGTCGACCGGGATAGAATACTCTACAGCGGTGCCTACCGCCGTTATCATGGCAAGACGCAGGTCTTTTCCTTCACCAATCTGATCGACGAAGAAATGACCAACCGCAACCTGCATATTGCCTATGTATCGCAGGTTTCACGCACCATCGGAAAGTTTCTCGGGCTGAATACCGAACTGATCGAAGCGATTGCCCTGGGCCATGATCTGGGACATGCCCCTTTTGGTCATGATGGGGGAAAAGCGCTGTCCAATGCCTGTGTGGAGCATGGTATCGGTCACTTTCATCATAACATTGAATCCCTGCACATCGTTGACCATATCTCCCGCAAAGGCAGGGGCTTGAATCTCACCTTTCCGGTGCGGGATGGGATAATCTCCCACGACGGGGAAGTGCACAACACGATCCTCAGACCAGAGAAGGAAAAGACCGAAGCCCGGATCCAGGAATACATCCGTGAAAAAAAGGCCGGCCGCGAGCTTGATTGGATGCCCGCCACCCTCGAAGCCTGCGTGGTGCGCATTACCGACACCATTGCCTACATTGGCCAGGATATCGAGGATGCCATCCGCTACAATATCCTGCGTCGCGAAGAACTGCCACCCGAAGTAACAGAAAAGCTTGGCAACACCAACAGTCAGATCATTGAAACCCTGATCAAGAGCGTGATCGTGAACAGCTTTGACCAGGACTGGATCGCCTTCGATGATGAGATCTCTCAATCCCTGTTGGAACTGAAAAAGTTCAATTACAAGCATATCTACACCGATGAGAATGTAAAGAAATCCAACAAGATAATCTATCGAACCATGGGTATGATGTTTGACAAATATCTGGAGGATATCCGCACCGGCAATTACGACTCAAAGATATTCAAGCATTTCCTGGATTTTAAGGAGCCCGCATACCGGGATGGCTTTTCCCCGGCGGAGCAAGTTCGTGATTTCATCGCCACCATGACCGATCGCTATTATAATGAAGAGATCAAAGATTATCTGCTGCCCTGGAAGTGGTAATTGTAGGTTTTCGATGAAAAGCATTGACAATTATGTCGAGTGCAAATTGATGGCATACAAAATGAAGCTGCTTGCTTCTGCCTTACTGCAAATGCGCAGGTAAGGCTCTGATAAGAAAGAAAATAAAGAGAAATCTTTACCCATGAAGCAGGCGGAAATCCTCCGCCTGTTTTATTTTCCGGTAAGAAGGAGGTTCTTATAATCCGGATCAAGCGTGGAAAGGCACGAACTAAAGAGGTGGTGCCGAAGGAAAGGATCAACAGCCAGATCATTGCCGACAAGGTCAGGCTGATCAGTCCCGACGGAAAGCAGATCGGCGTGGTGAGCTTGCGGGATGCGTTGCACAGAGCCGAGGAAATGGATCTGGACCTGGTGGAGATCTCGCCCAATACCGATCCGCCGGTGTGCCGTATTCTGGACTTCAGCAAATACTATTTCCAGAAGGAAAAGCGAGCCAAGGAAGCCCGCAAGAAACAGCACGAAGTGGAGATCAAGGAGATCAAGTTCGGTCCCAACACCGAAGAGCATGATTACAACTTCAAGAAGAACAATGCCCTGAAGTTTTTGAAGCAGCACAACAAAGTGAAATTCACGGTGCGTTTCCGGGGCCGCCAGATGGCTCACAAGGAGCTGGGATACAATCTGTTGGAAAAGGTGAAAACAGAATTGTCCCATCTGGCTGACGTGGATGCTGAGCCTGTGGCCGACCGTAATCTGCTGTCCATGATCATGACTCCCAAAAAGGATATCGACCGCATTCTGGAGAAGCTGGAGAAATCAACTTCGGAAGCTGTAATCGTTCCCACTCCGGAAGCGGTCAAGGCTGAAACAGACCTTTCCTGAGACCGTCACCTCAACCGTCTGGCCTGCTGCATAAATCGCAGCATACATTTAGTATATAATAAAGGAGATAGAAATGCCCAAGATCAAGACAAACCGATCCGCCGCCAAGCGGTTCAAGGTTACCGGCACTGGCAAGATCGTGCGCCATCATGCCAAGAGTGCGCACATCAAGACTAAAAAGACACCCAAACTCAAACGCAACCTGCGCAGCAGCGCCATAGTCCGCAAATCCGATGAAAGCCGGATCCAGCGGATGCTGGGAATCTGAAGGAGGACACCATGCCAAGAGCAACCAACAATGTAGCAGCCCATCGCAGAAGGAAAAAATACATACTGGCCGCCAGAGGCTATTTTGGCCGCCGCAGCACCATCTATCGCGTTGCCCGTCAGACTGTAGAGCGCGGACTGGCTTTTTCCTTTGCCCATCGCAAGCAGAAGAAGCGCAATTTCCGCAGCTTGTGGATCACCCGGATCAATGCTGCCTGCCGCATCAACGACATGAGCTACAGCAAGTTCATCGATGGCTTGCACAAAGCCAATATCGAGATCAACCGCAAAACCCTGGCCCACCTTGCCTGGCACGACAGCGATGCCTTTGCCAAGCTGGTGGAGATCGCCAAGGGTTGATACCGGATCACAAACATAATCAGTCCATACAACTTAACCTGAACAGGAAGTGAGATGCAAAAACAGCTGGAAGCTGTATTGGAGCAGGCAAGGCAGGATATAGCCTCCTGCCAGACCAACAACGATATCCTCAACACCAGAGCCAGGTATCTGGGCAAGAAGAGTTATCTGAGCAGCCTGTATCTGCAACTGAAAGAACTGCCGGCGGAGCAGAGACCCGCCTTTGGCCAGTCCATCAATGCTGTCCGCAGCGAACTGGAAAAGCTGCTGGAGCAACGGGAACAGGATGTGAAACAGGCAAGCTGGGAACAGCAGAACCTGTCTGCCAGCTACGATCTGACGCTACCGGGAATCCCTGTTCCCCAGGGAGGCTACCATCCACTCACGATTGTGCAGCGGCAGATCGAGGATGTGTTCATGAGTCTGGGTTTTGAGATTGCTGAAGGGCCGGACATCGACGATGATTTCCACAATTTCGATGCCCTGAATACCCCACCTGATCACCCCTCGCGGAATCTGGCAGATACTTTCTATCTGGATAATGGCTATCTGCTGCGGACCCAAACTTCCACAGTGCAGGTTCGGGTGATGGAAAAGTTCCCACCGCCCATTAAGATTATTTCTCCCGGCCGGTGCTATCGCAACGACAAACCCGATCCCTCGCATTCGCCTGTTTTCCATCAGGTTGAAGCCTTGGTAGTGGACAAGGGGATCTCGCTTTCCGATCTCAAGGACACCATGCAGAACTTTGCCGTGCTGATGTTCGGACCGCAGGTGCACTCAAGGATCCGTCCCCATTTCTTTCCCTTCACCGAGCCCAGCGCGGAAATGGATATCAGTTGCGTCGCCTGTGGCGGTAAGGGTTGCCGGGTGTGCAAGCATTCGGGCTGGTTGGAAATGGGTGGTGCTGGTATGGTTGACCCAGCCGTGTTCAATATGCTGAACATCGACCCCGAGATCTACAC
>CAZVXK010000166.1:0-3859 GCA_964631665.1 uncultured Candidatus Cloacimonadota bacterium
AAGTTTCTCAACGGAAGCCTTCCTCCGGGACAAACAATCGCCAGACGGGACGCCTCGATTCCTCATCGCTCCCGTTAGCAATACGGAATCATTACGGAGTCATTACGGATTAACTCCGTAATGACTCCGTAATGATTCCGTATTGCTAACGGGAGCCATGTAGGGGCGGACGCCGATCCGCCCCGGTAGCATGACCGTCCTTGACAAAAAGCGGAAGTGCCCAGATTGGTGATCGGAATGGTTTTCAGAGCGGTCTGAAGACCGATTAATCAAATCAGAAATTAGTGCAGCAAGAGGTTCCGATGCAGCAGCCAATGATAGGTATCAGCATGAATTTCATGCAGTTGGGGTCATATCATCAATTCCATGTCCGGGACAAGTACATTGATGCCGTGTGCGAAAGCGGCGCTGTTCCTTTGCCCATTCCCTGTTTGGAGGATGAGGATGCGCTGCAGCGTTATCTGGAGTTGGTTGGGGGCTTGATCATCATCGGTGGTTTGGACTATCCGCCGCAGTTGTATGGAGAGGCACCCCATCCCAAAACGGAACCGGCCCACCCGCGCCGGGTGAAGGCGGACTATCTGCTGCTGGAATTGGCACTTAAGCAGGGGCTGCCGATCCTGGGCATCTGCGCCGGGATGCAACTGCTGAACATCTTCTTCGGCGGCAGGCTAATCCAGCATTATGAACCGCTGGGAAACCACTACGGCGAGGTTTTCCATCCCATCCGCATCGCAGGGGGGCGCTGGCTGCAGCAGATCTTTGCCAAGGACACGATAACGGTGAATTCGAACCATCATCAGACCCTGGCTCCCGGTTTTCTGGGCAAAGGCTTGCAAGTGGTTGCCAAGGCGGAGGATGGCGTGATCGAAGCGGTGGAATATGTAGCGCCCCAAATGGTGCTGGGCATCCAGTGGCATCCGGAGCGCATACCCGATCCGGCGCTGCGCCTGCCGGTGTTCAGCTTTCTCAACCAGCAGGCTCAACTCACTGCACAATAGAAGTTTATCCGCCATCTCCGGCGAATTTGCTTGACGAAACCTTGGCACTGAAAGCAAAGGATTGTAAAATGAATGTTTATGAGGTGGCCAACATGCGCGGACTGATCATAGCCGGCAACTGGAAGATGAACAAGGATTTGTTTGAAACGCAGCAGTTCTGTTTCGAACTGGCGGAGTATCTGAAAAACCACGACGAGGAGCGGGTTCTGCCTGTGATCGCGCCCGTCTATCCCTTTCTGGCCAAGGCGCAGGACATCCTGTTGGGCATGCCGGTGGCAGTGGCGGCCCAGGATGTGAGCGCCCATGACGAAGGCGCTTTCACCGGTGAGGTCTCCGCCGCCATGTTGCGCTCGTTGGGGCTGAAGTATTGCATCATCGGGCATTCCGAGCGCCGCCAGTATCATGGCGAAAATGATGAACTGATCCGGGAAAAGCTGCTGCGGCTGTTCGGTCAATCCATCATCCCCATCCTCTGCATTGGCGAGACCCTTGAGCAGCGGGAAAGCGGAGAGACGGAGATAGTGATCGTTTCCCAGCTGGAAGGTTGCCTCAGGGATATCCCCCTTTCCACTGGAGCGGAAGTGGTGATCGCCTATGAACCCGTGTGGGCGATCGGAACCGGCAGAACCGCCACCGCCGCTCAAGCCCAGGAGGCGCAGGCGCTGATCCGCCATTGGCTGCAAAACCGCTATGGCACAGCGATCGCCGCCAATCTGCACATCCTCTATGGCGGCAGCATGAAGCCGGAAAACATCGGTGAACTGATCGCCCAGCCCGATGTGGATGGAGGCCTGATCGGCGGAGCTTCGCTGAAGATAACCGATTTTTGCCGGATGATCGATGTGGCAGTGGAACAGGCCCAAAGAAGACAGGATGGTTGAAAGGGTGATAGTGGATAAGATCGTGAAAGGGCAAGCCCCCGCCCCGGTCTGGTCTGCTCAAAAGCCCTGAATAGCATAAACAACTGGAGAAGAGATGATAGACCTGAAGTTTCTGCGCAGCAATCCCCAGATCGTGTGCGAAGCGATCAAACATAAAAACGAGAAGGCAGACCTGGACGCCCTGCTGACCCTGGACGAGCAAAAACGGAAACTGCAGCATGAATTCGACACCCTGAAAGCCCGCCAGAACCAGGTGTCCCAGACCATTGCCCAACGCAAAAGGAACCGGGAGGACGCCGCTGACCTGATCGCGGAAATGGGCAGTGTGGCCGATCAGATCAAACAGATCGGTCCCAGGCTGCATGAAACATCTGCGGAACTGGACAAACTGCTGTTCACGATCCCCAATATCCCGCATGCCTCGGTTCCCATCGGCTTCGATGAAAGCGCCAACCGTCAGGTGAAGAGCTGGGGCGAACAACCCCGCTTCGGCTTCAAGCCGTTGGATCACCTGGCTTTGGCCGAGATAAACGGGCTGCTGGACTTGGCGCGCGGCGCTAAGATCAGCGGCAGCGGCTTTCCCATCTATACCGGCCAAGGCGCCCAACTGGAGCGTGCCCTGATCAATTTCATGCTGGAATTCCATATCCAAAGGCATGGCTACACCGAATTGATGGTGCCGCTTTTGGTAACCCGGAGAACCATGACCGGCACCGGTCAACTGCCCAAGCTGGAGGCAGATATGTACCGCGTGGACGAGGACGACCTGTTTCTGATCCCCACCGCCGAAGTGCCGGTGACCAACATCTTTGCCGATGAAGTGCTCAACCTGAAGCAACTGCCTGCAAAATATGTGGCATACACACCCTGCTTCCGCCGCGAGGCCGGCTCCTATGGCAAGGACACCAAGGGTCTGCAGCGCCTCCACCAGTTTAACAAGGTGGAGATGGTGCGCTTCGTGAAACCGGAAACCTCCTATGCCGTCCTGGAGGAAATGCTGCAGGACGCCGAGGACATTTTGCAGGCACTGGGCCTGCACTATCGGGTGCTGGAGCTGTGCAGCGGCGACCTCAGCTTCGCCTCCGCCAAGACCTACGACATCGAAGTGTGGGCTCCCGGCTCGCAGAAATATCTGGAGGTGTCATCGGTTAGCAATTTCGAGGATTTCCAAGCACGCCGGGCCAATGTCCGCTATCGCGACGATCACGGGAGAATCGGATTCGTGCATACCCTCAACGGCTCTGGGGTTGCCACACCAAGGCTGATGATAGCACTGCTCGAAACCATTCAGAATCCCGAGGGCAGGCTGGAGCTTCCGGAAGCATTGGTGGATTTTATAGGAAAGGCTTTGTGAGAGAAAAGAGAAAAGAGAAAAGAGAAAAGATGATCCCCCCGCTGAGGTTGCGGATGGAGTGTGGGCAATTTGGGTAATACTCTGTATAAAGAAACAAGGTATAAGTCATACGTTTCTCTTGTGTCAAGGAATGAGTGTTTCCAGTAGGTGGATTTGAGGAGAATGACCAATGGCTGACAGTGTTATTTTGGACAAATCCTTCGAGTTTGCCAAGAGGGTGGTCAGATTGTATAAATACCTGATCAAGAAGCGGATATATATCTTAGCTAAACAGGTGTTGCGCTCGGGAACTGCCATTGGAGCCAACGTTACCGAAGCCATCGGCGCTCAAAGCAAAAAGGACTTTATCGCGAAGATCTTTATCGCCCTGAAAGAAGCCCGGGAGACCTCCTATTGGCTGCGCTTGCTATATGAATGTGATTATATGGAGCATAAACACTTCCAGTCCATCCATGAAGATTGCACTGAATTGGTAAGAATGCTTTCCGCCACAGTTATCACCTCCAGAAAGAGCGACCCTGCTGAAAAACCTGAAAAGATGAAAACCAAGTCACCATGAACAACAATCTCAGACCCCAGCCCAACCCCAGCCCTATCTTTTCTCTTTTCTCTTTTCTCTATCC
>CAZVXK010000167.1:0-3579 GCA_964631665.1 uncultured Candidatus Cloacimonadota bacterium
GGAGTTAATCCGTAATGACTCCGTAATGATTCCGTATTGGTAACGGGAGCGATGAGGTGGGGACAGGAGCAAAGAAAGGACAGGAAATGCATTTAAACGCAATACAGCGTTATGATTTATCCATCGTGGCCTGGATATGTGGAGCAGTGCAGTTTCCATCTTGGTCAAACCAAGCTGCCAAGGCAGGGAAGATGTGAGCCTCCCTTGACCGGTGTCGCTTGCCTTATTATCGGGATTGGGAACATTTTTTGCTATATTCCAAGCAGCGATAGAATTTAATTCAACCTGCAAAGGCGGCTCAAATGAAAGTATTCCGAGCGATAGCCATGCTCTGCTTTTTTCTGGCGGGGCTGGCAACTCTGGCAGCCCAGATCGATACGCTGCCCTATGCGCAGAATTTTGACGGGGTGGCGGCTCCGGCGCTGCCCGCCGGCTGGAGCGCCATTGTTCAGACGACGGACACCCAGGCCAGCGTAGCTGCCTACACCTACACGAATTACAGCCCGCCGAACAGCGTCCGCTTGTATCGCTTCACCGATCCGGATGCGGTGCTGCTGCTGGTGGCCCCGGCCTTGGCTCCATCCTTTCCCATCGATCTGCTGCGGATCAAATACCAGCTCAAGGGCTGGCCCGATACGCCAGTGCTGATGGGCATCATGAGCGATCCCGGCGATCCTTCCACTTTTGTGCAGTTGGGGCAGGTGAACGGAAACATGAGCAGCTGGACCCTGGTGACCTTCGACCTGAGCGCCTATCAGGGAACGGGGCGCCACATCGCCTTCCGGCATGGCATGGGCTATAACACCAGTTCGCTCTATATCGATGATTTTCTGGTGGAATACATTCCCGCCAATGATCTGGCGGCGGGAGAACTCAGCGGTGAACTGCTGGTGAGGACCTTTGAGCCGATTTCGTTCGACTTTCAGGTCCGCAACATCGGCAGCGCCACCCAAAGCAACTATAGCGTGCGGCTGATGGAGGGGGATGCGATGCTGTGCGAGGTGCCGGGAACCACCCTGGCCCCCGGCGAGCAGACCAGCTTCACTTTGACCACCACGCTTGACCTCTGGGGAGATTATTTTTTCCAGGCGCTGGTGCATGATCCCGGGGACGCCAATCCGGAGAACAACTCCAGCCAGCCCTTCCACTTCCTGGCGGTTGATGAACAACTCTTCACCATCGGCAACGGAGGGGAGCAGTATACCATTCCCTTTGATACCTTCTGGCGCAACAGCGTCTATCAGATGGTCATTCCGGTAGACGAATTCGAGGATCAGTTCGTGGGATTGGTGTTCGATCTCTTCTGGTATGGGATCGATCATATGGTGTTGGGTGTGCCGATCCAGGTCTGGTTGGCGGGAACGCTGTCCAACGACCTGGAGGAGGGCTGGATCCCCATCACTGAAATGGACCTGGTGTTTGATGGGGTGGCGATGCTACAAACGAGGGATTACGCCCTGCGGATCACCCTCGATGAGCCCTTTGCCTATTATGGGGGCAATCTGGTAATGCTGGTCTATCATCCGGTGTGGCCGGTTTGGGCACCGCCGATGTTTTTCCGGGCTCAGACGGTGGGGACGAACCGCTCCCGTAAAGTGGTGGGGGACAGCATCATCTTCGACATCAACAACTTGCCATTACCGGTTCCCTCACAGCTCAGCGGAAGATATCCCCAGACGGTGTTTGGCTATGACACCCCCACCTGCCTGCACGGCAGCGTGGAGGTTTCCGTTTCCGACCAAAACGGACAGCCGGTGCCCGGGGCTGCAGTGCGTTTTCTAAGAAGCTCCTACATCCTGGCGACCGACGCTGCGGGCTGTGCCGGGTTCCCCTCCGTCCTGCCCTATCTGAACCAGATCAGGGTTACCAAACCTGGTTATTTGCCTGTCGTCCTCGATGTAAATATAGTTCCGGGCGGCTTGGCCTATGTGTCCTGCACCCTCATCTCCACGGAAAATGACGATCCTGCTGTGGTTCCCACCGCCCCGCAGCTATCCAGCCATCCCAACCCCTTCCGGCATTCCACCTGCATTTCCTATGACCTGAAAGAGGCCGGAGCCGTCATCCTGGCTATCTATAATGCCCGGGGGCAGTTGGTCAGGACGCTGGTCAGCGGGAATCAGGAAGCCGGATCGCACCGGGCGGAATGGAACGGCAGAGATGAATCCGGCCAGGAGGCGGGGGCAGGGATCTATTTCCTTCAGTTGACTGCTGGCAAATCCACGCGCAGAGGGAGGATGCTGCTGCTGAAGTGACAGCCCGGCCGCTTCCAACCATAACGGGTTTGCCATCCAGCCTGCTTCGGGTATCAAAAAAATGTGCTTTGGACTGTGAGGGTTCCAAGCTATTCATCTGACGGACATTTTGTCATTATGAGCTGCGCTTCCCTACCAAACCAATGACCAGTGCGGAAAGCAACGCTCCGGCAAGATTGGCGAGCAGGTCCAGGGGATTGAACGAACGGTAGGGCAGCAGGTGCTGGATCAATTCCACTCCTGCGGCAGCCGGCAGTATGATGAGGATGGATTTCAACCATTCCTGGTTTTCGAAGGTCCTTCTTCCGCTCTTCATTCCATAGATATACACCCCGCCAAAACCCAGGAAAGCGGTCAGGTGGATCAGATAATCCAGCCTCAGGCCAAAGCTTTTGCCGCTCAGAGTCTTGCTCGTATCATTGCCCAAAGGGATGACATTCAGCAGCACAATGGCCGTCAGCAAGATCCAGAACAGCCTGTTTTTCCTCATAACCTTAAATCCCGGCTACACAAGGCAGAATCCATCTTTATCGCATATTCGCACAGGTTCTGATTCCTATCCATCAGCCTGATCTGATCCTGATTCCAGATGAGCCGGAAGATGGCCGAACAGGAACCTGGATCACGCATCGACCGACAATCCAGGTGAAAAGGATTTGAAGCGGAAATCAGCTATCAGAGGGTGCCTCCTCCGGCACCACATTGGTGAAGATCGCATCGCAATTGGCTAAAGTGTCCTTATCCGCAAAGTTCCTCAGCCAGGAACGCAGCCCGTTGAGAGAGGCGGGTGGGAAGGGGTCGTGCAATTTGATGAAAATGGAGACATATTTGAAGGCGGGATTGTGGGGATAGATCAGGATCCTGCCGGAATACAGATATGCCATATACTGGATCGAGGCATGCTCTGTCTCAAATTCCTTCACTATCGTCGCCAACGCTGTTTCGTCAGCGATCCTGCCGTCGATCTCGCTCTTGAAAGCGGCCATATTTTCCTCCCTGGTTTGTTTATCTATTCAAGCCATAGTAAAGATCAGTTTCTTCTGGTTTACCTCTTGTGGTCCAAACCGGTGTATCCGCCGCTGCAGACCTGCCGGATCAATGCTGGAAAAGCACTTTGCCGACAAGTGCAAAGATATCGGACAGCCCCTGATCTGTCAAGGAAAACGCAGCGGAAATTTAGGGAAAGTGATCGGATTTATCAGTTCGGGTCAGCAGGTGAAATTGTGTTGTAGCCACGGTAAGGGGGAATCCGGGATGCTGCGGGTGGGAGAGGATCTTAAGGGTCATTGCCGGCAGGCAGGATGCCTGCGTTCCTCTGCTGCGC
>CAZVXK010000168.1:0-3507 GCA_964631665.1 uncultured Candidatus Cloacimonadota bacterium
GTAGGAAATCCACTGTGCGGTGGGCGGATCGGGATAGGAGAGTTCGTGCTCGGTGTCATCTCCACCGGCATAGGCTCCATCGGCTCCAAAATCCACCAACTTGATCTTGAAGGTGTTGGAATCGGGCGTCCAGATATCGAGATGCAAATGGGTCATGCCGGAGATATCGAGCAGGTTCGGACCCACGGTCTCGATCCCCACAAAGTTCACATTGCTGTATTTTTTCACAGGGTTATCGGCAATGACCAGGTCTTCCAGTATACCCTGAGACCAGGGGGTAAGCCAAGTGTCCACGGGAACATCGGTGTAGGCATCACTGAACAGCGATATCACCTGATCGGGGTTATGAGTTGGCACAGGCGGAGCGGAATTGGGATACATGATGGCAAAGTCAACCGTGTAGGTCTTGGTGGTGATGCCATCTTGAGCGGTAACCAGCACACTGGCTGTTCCAGGGATGGCAGGTGACTGAGTGATGATATAGCTGGCATTGGGATCGGTGGTGGTGACCCCGGTGATCTGGGGAACGACCACAGTGCCTTCCAGCAGGCCATAGGTATAGTTCTCGGTCAAAGGAGCGAAGCCGGGGATGGTGTTGCCATCAACCTGGAGGTCGCTGAGGGTGGCATCCGTTCCCTGAGCGGTGGGGTATTTCCAGAAGTAGAGGTTATCCAGCCAGACCTCTCCATTGCCTTCCACCTTGAACTGGAAGACGTTGCTGAGGTTGACCGGCGGCACGAAAAAGCTAAGCGGGATATCATTACTTACCCATTCACCGGGAAAGATCGTGAACACATGCTCTGTCTCCGCACCCGGACTGATCAGATAGATACCCAGATCGGTGGATGTTACTGTCCAGAAATCCACATGGAGAAAATCGTAGGCAGAGACATCCTGGTTGGTGAATTCCGTCCCTTGGTAGTTGAGGTTTTGATAGTGTGGGGTGTTGTTGCCAGCGATCATTTCATCAACCGTTACAATGGTGGTCTGGCCCCAGTTGGGGTTGAAATTGGTGCCCGGCAGGTTGCTATAGGCATCGCTGTAGATGGAGATCACGTCCTCCGGTTCATGGGTGAGAACGGGCGGAGCATCATTGGGAGCTGTTTGCAGAACAAAGTTTACGGTGTAGGTCAGGGAGGTTACCCCATCCTCGGCAGTCACCACCACTGTGGCAGTTCCAGGTACTGACAAAGCTTGGGTGATATCCATGTTGGCATTGGGATCATTAGTCGTGGCTGTGACCACCGGCGTTCTGGAACCAAGCACTTGGTAGGTATAGCTATAGATCGTGGGGGAGAATCCGGGGATCGTGGCATTATCCACCCGCAGATCGCTGAGCGTGGCATCGGTGCCCGTTCCGGCTGTGAAGAAATAAACATTGTCCACATACACGGTGTTGGGGTCCCCGGAGATGATCAACTGTGCCAAATGAGCCCGGGTGACCAGGTTGGTGAAGTCGGTGAGCGGGATGTTGTAACTGATCCAGGATTCGCTGACCAAGGGAGGAGTGGAATTGGCATTAAAGGTTAGTTCATGCTCCACATCATCGCCGCCACCCCAGACACCATTGGCACCAAAATCCACCAGTTTGATCTTGAACACCGCCGGCAGAGCAGTGGGATCGGGAGTCCAGATATCCATATGGAAGTGGGTCATGGCAGTGGCATTGATGGTCTGTGAGACAAATTCGATCCCCGCAAAGACCAGATTGGTATATTTTTTGGTGTCATTTCCAGCAATCTGCACATCCTCCACATCCGCCATATCCCAGTCGGCAGACCAGGTATCCACCGGCACATTGGTGTAGGCATTACTGAACAGCGAGATCACATAATCCGCATTGACAGTGGGTGTGGGGACGGGTTCATCCGGCGACGGGATGGGTAGTTGCTCTGAAAAAGTGATATTGTCGAAATAGACCACATTGTCGGTTACCCTGCCGGCCAGGTCAAAATCCGGGAAGATGATGATCTGATCGTTGGTTTCTCCAATCCGGCTGGAAAAATCGAAAGTAAGCTCCTCCCACTGGTTGATCAGGGTGTTCGCCACCTTGATCTCTCCGGAGGAGGCCCCGCTGGCAGAGGCGAACTTGATGCCCACATCGCTGATAACGGTCTTGTAGACCATCATCCGGACAGTGCAATTGTTGGTATCGAAGGTGAAAGTCCCGATATCAGAACCGTGCTGGGATTCGCATCCAGCCCAGGGTTGCCCGGCCTCCAGGGCTGTGAACTGAGCCACAGTTGCCGAAGTATTGATCCCGGTCTGATGAGGATTAGCCATGATCTGCACCGGAGGATTGGTGGCATTCTCAAATACCGTCCAAGTCCAAGTGGCACCATGGCCACCCGGCTCGAAATCGATCGGTGCGTTTTGCGCAAACATCAGGGAGCTCATCGAAATGATGATTATTGCCCCGATAAGCATGATTTTGTTTCTCATTGTTCTCTCCTTGTTAAGGATTTGATTCCAATTGGTTTGGTGTTTTCTTTTGCACATAGTTTGTAAAAGATGCCTTGGGCGTGCGGTCGGCATAATACACTCCCCAATTCTTCTCGATCTCATTGGGGCCGGTTGATTCGCCTCCGCCTTTCCAAGGTTCATCGAAAACTTCGAACAGATAGGTGACAACCTTGTTTTCCTGCACCCACAGATCAAGCTCAAGCAGGAAGGCCTCCTGGGCCGGGATGCCCACTTCTCCCTTGATCAGGGTACCCTGCTCCCCATCCCCCTTCTTGGTTGGATCATAATTGGTCGCCCAGCCGATTTCTCCCAACACCAGCAGTTTTCCAGGATGCAGCTGCTGAACCTGCTGATAGGTCTGATCCAGCCAGGGGATCGCATTTTGAAGCGTTTTACCGTTCCAGAGGGGATAGATGTGGGTTACGATGAAATCCAGTTCCTCCGCCACTGCCTTGCTTTCGGGTTTGTTCCAGAAGTTGTAATCATCGGCTGTGGTAATGGGTACCGTGGTATGGTTCCGGCCGGCACCGCGGCCATTCGCCCGGTATTTGCGATCCTCCAAAGCCAGGGCGCTCCGGCAATGGAAGTTTGTTACGACCAGATCACCTTCTACAGCACTACCCACCCCACCATCGACGCCGTGCAGTGGGACGACTTTCCCAGCGGACGGACAATCCTGTTTGCCAACCGCACCTGGCGGGTGAAAGGACCGGGATTCTATGGGCCAGGCCCCAATAATTTCAGCCCGCTGCCCGAACATGTCTGGGTGGATGCGGAAGACCGACTGCATATGACGATCAGGCAGTCAGGCGGTGTCTGGTATAGCACTGAAATTACTCTTAACGACTACCTTGGCTATGGAGATTACATTTTCACCACCCTTGGCGCGCTGGACCAACTCGACCTGCGCTCCGTCCTGGGCCTCTTCCTCTGGCAATACAGCACCTTTTGGGATCCCGCCCAGGCCTGGTGGAACCCCTACAACGAGATAGATGTTGAATATAGCCGTTGGGGAACCGCTGGCAATGAGATCGGCCAATTTGT
>CAZVXK010000169.1:0-3482 GCA_964631665.1 uncultured Candidatus Cloacimonadota bacterium
GTATCAGAGAACTCCCCCTTGTTCCAATAGAGGTTCAGGATGCGTGCCAGATCCTGCAGCCGGCACAATTGCCCAAAGCACAGCTTGTCGGTGGCCAGCACCTGATAGGGCGGTTCCTGCTGCCACAAATAGCCGCGCTGTTTGGCGATCTCCTGCATCGGTGTTCCGGGCAGCACCTTTAGTATCCCGAGCTGGATCTCGTGAGGGAAAGTGGCAGCCAGTTCATTGATGGAATTGAGGATGGAGGTATAGGTTTCTCCCGGCAGGCCGGCGATCAGATCGGTGTGCAGGATCACCTGGGTGCGATTGCGCAGTGCGGTAAGGATTTCCCGGGCCTTGTTCCAATCCGTTTGGCGGTGGCAATTGGCGGAGATCCTGGCATTGGTGGTCTGGATTCCGATCTCGAAGCGGATGCGTCCCGGGGGAGCGGCTTTCAGGATGTGCAGATCGGCTTCGGACAGCAGATCGGGATAGATCTCGAAGTGGAATTCGCAAGCGGCAGCGCTGGTGATCACATACTCCCAGATCACCTGCGCCAGCTGGGAATGGACATTGAAGCTGCGATCAATGAACTTCAGCGTCCGGAGCTGGAGGCTAATCAAAGCTTCCAATTCGGCAAACAGCTCCGCCCGCTGCAGGGGCTGATCCACATCGAAACGCAGCTCATTGCGCTTATCCTCTGCCGAAAGGCAATAGACGCAGGAGTAGGGACAGCCACGGGAGGTTTCATAATAGACCAATTTGCCTTTCAGAGCGGGAAGATCGCTGTTCCAATAGGGAAAGGGGATGTCCCGGAGATGGAGGTTTGGTTTCCTGATGAAAAGCCCCCCTTCCTCGAATTCCACTTCCGCCAGTTCCCGGAACGCCTTTTCCCCGGGACCCTCGATGATATAGTCAAACCTGTCCAAACCAAATTCAGCTGTCTCCGATTCCGGTCCGCCGATCACAATACGGCAGTGGGGGAGCAGCTTTTTCAGCTCCGGGATCAGGCTTTGCAGATAGAGACGGTTCCAGATGTAGACAGAAAAACAGAGGATGTCCGGTTGGGCAGCACAGATGCGCCGCAGCGAGTCCAGCAGCAGGTCATTGACGGTAAGTTCCAGTATCTGAATGCGATAGGGTAGATCGGCAATCATGCCCCGCAGATAATAGAGCACCGGATTGCTCTGGTACCAGGCGCTGTTCAACCCCACCAGACATAGCCTGCGCCGATGGGATGCCGCTGCCATTCCTTCTATTGATGGAGCAGGAGCTTCCGGGTGGCGGCCCGGCCCTGGTCATCGCTGAGGCGGATCAGATACACCCCCGCCGGCAGCTTGGGTAGCGACAGACCCAGTTCCCTCTGCTTTCCGGTCGTCTGGGAATGGACCAGTTGGCCGCGCAGATTAAACATCCGGAGTTCGGAGAAGTCAAAATCGCTGCTTAGATTAAGCTTGCCTGAAGCGGTTACCGGATTCGGATAGAGGCGAAAGGAAAGCACCGCTGGTGTGTTCTGATCCTCCGCGATGTGAACATTGAAATTGAACAGGTCATTCGTATTCAGGGTAAGAGCAGGGGTCTGATAGGCCGGCAGCCCAAAAGTAGCGCTGGACCAGAGGAGTGCTCCGGTGGAAGGAGTGTATTGGATCGCCCCCAGATTGGTTTCCAGCCCGGCAGCTCCGGACAGTACCTGCCACTGGCGTTTGGCGGTCATCTGATGGTTCACCAGCAGCGAATCCTGGATGTTGTTGTAACGATCGCAACAGACGGGATAGGAGAGGACGCGGAAATGGTTGGTGGCGGCGAGGTGGTTTCCGGGCAGATTTCCGTTCTGATCATAATAGCGCAGGGCGGTGCCGCTGTTGTTGGTTTCGGTCACCAGGGGTAGCTGGCCGTCCCCGTTCTCGCTCAGCGCATGGATGATGGTTCCACTCAGGTGATGTCCTTCTGAGATTGCCGCGTGGATGTCCAGCGAGGTGGAAAGGCCATCCCCATCATAATCATAGCGTTCGATCCCCCGCCGCAGATCGAACAGCACCGGGTCCACTGCCCAGGAATTCTGCACTGTGTGGTCATTTCCCATGTTCAAAAAACCGCTGGTGCCGCTCTCCGATATTCCGGAAAGGGCGCCGATCAGGCCCGGATAGGTAAAACTGAGCCATTTCTGTTCGTCGGTTTCGGAAGGGTGATGCACCACCAGCAGGGGATTGGAGATCAGGGCGGTGTTCTGGCTCCAGTCCAGGAACCGGGTGATCACTGCATTGCCCATGAGCAGCGAATCCTGCTGGGTGGAAATCCCCCAACTGGACAGCGAGGAACAGCCCAACTGCAGCACTTCATCCGTAAATCTGCTGCGCACCAGGATCATATCCACGATGGCATTCACCAGCATCACATCCTCCGCTTCCAGATTGCGCTGCAGGCCGCTGTGATAGACGCTGATGCCGGCATCCTGCATCCCGTTGATCATACCCTGGGCTTCGCTGAACATCCGGGCATCCTGGTTGAAATGCTCCTGGTAATAATTCCACATATAGTTGTAATAGACAGGGTTAGACATGGTAACCATGGGATAGTAGTATTGGTTGAACACATCCAGGATGCGGTTGCCCAGCAGATAACCCTGAGCATGGCCTCGCTGATAGTGGGTCCCCCACACCTGGAGAACGGTCTTGTCGCCGATCTGCTGCATACTTCCAGTGGTCTGGGCATTCAGCGCCAGAGCCAGCAGGCAGAAGATCAAGCCTAAATATATGTATCGCATATTGATTCCTCTCTTCAGATATGATAATGCCAGAACCGCGCCAGTGCCGGTATTTTTTCCTGTGCCTCAGTATTTGCGCAGGCGGCGGTGGACACGATAGTTGTGCAGCACCACCACCAGGAAGACCAGATCTGCCACCGCCAGCACGATGTTCAGGGTGAAGAGGTCTTCTGCCGCATAGAACCAGAAGGCCAGCGAAAGCACTGCCAGCAGGGCTGCCTTGAAGATGATGATCCCCAGCGGGATGCTCAGTTTGCGGAAGATCCAGCGAGCCACCGGATTGCGCTCCCGGCGGAAATGATCCGGCTTCAGCACCAGCCAGGTGGAATGCCCGTCCAGGATGTTCAATCCCACAAATATCCCATAGGAGCACCAAAACAGCTCCCTGCGGGCAAGATTTTCATAGAGGAGATCCAGCAACATTGTCTTCCGGCCTTGTCCTTTTCTTCTGTTCTTTGGGGTTTCTCTTGCTCTGAAGCACCCGATACTGTCAAGGCAAATGTTGTCCCTGGAGCGGGAGTGAAAATTTTTTCTTGACTGGAAAGGGGTGTTGAAATATCGTTCTTTGATATGCCATATTGATGAACCACAACAACTTAATAAGGAGTACCAAGATGAAGTTACTGCGTGTGACCCTGCTCATGGCTCTGTTCATCAGCCTGAGCATCAATTTATTCGCCGGTGGATTTGCCCTGTCCGGGATCGGCTCCCGGGCGATTTCCATGGGTGGCGCTTTCCG
>CAZVXK010000170.1:0-3297 GCA_964631665.1 uncultured Candidatus Cloacimonadota bacterium
TAGCAATCCGTGTTGGAAGCAGATGTATTGATCGGTGCCGGTATAACCTGCAAATGACAAGGTATATTGAGTGAATGATGTGCTGAGAGTGAAGGAAGCCAGTTGAGTAAAGACTCCCGATCCATCAGTAGCGCTGACTGTACCCACCAACAGAGTGTAATTGCTAGCGGCTCCCCTTGCATAGAACTTAAGATTAATACTGCTCATGGGAACCAATACCTGGGGACTGATCAAACGCAGGGTACCGGTGGTCGAGGTTGAATTGGTCATCAGGACACTATTGGGTGGTGTGTGACTGAAGCCAGACGTGGTGGCTACAGTCATAACGGTATTGCTCTGGTAGCCCGTCCACCCCAGAGACAGATCAGGTGCGACTACCTCATCGAAATTGGCTTCATAGGGCAGGCTGGCAATGCGGGGATCCACACTCAGACCTGAAACATTTACCAGAGTCAGAGCCCGGTTGTCGTTGATACTGATGTCCGCACTATGGGGCCCGGTTTCGGTGGGGGCATATTGCACAGTGAAATTGGCTGTTTCTCCCTGTTCCAGATTCAAGGGGAAACTGGGCAGGCTGATCAAAGTGAAGGGCAGGCCCTCGGGAATTGTAATACTTCCGATCGTAAGTATTCCAGTCCCCGTGTTCTTGACCGTGAACTGTTTGGTCTGAGTTGAGTTCACTAACACAGAACCAAAATCCCAGCTACCCGGAATTACCGCCAGTTCGGGTGTTTCAGGGATTGGGGTTAAGAAGAACTTGATATTGGGATATCCTGCTGCTCTGGTTCCGTTGGGAGGTGCAGCCGGATCAGGATTGATATCATCGTCAAAATAACGAATACTGCGATTGACTCCCGTGGTGGAAGTACTGTGGAAATAGGAAATGCTGCTATCATATCCGGGTTGGTTTTCATCAACAGCGATCACCAGATTGTCCACCCCATTGTAAATGAAGGGAGTATCCAGATCGAACTCCATCCAGTAACCTCCAGGACTTTCCTGGGGGATGTTGATCCCATCGTAAACCTCGGTGAGGTTGGACAGTGGGATCCAACTGCTGCTGGAAGCGAAAGTGGAGATACTGGTATGGCCCATATAGATCACAAATTGCTTGGTACTGGGATAGGTGGTAGCGCCATTGAACCAGTAGTAGATCTTATCTATTCTGTATCCGGTGGGCCAGCTCAACTCACTGGGATAGAAGATCGATTGCGAATAGGTATATCCATAATTCACATATACTGGCAGCCTGAGGTTTGATGTGCCATTGCCCACAATAATTTCGAGCGGTTCATAGGAGCTTTCCAGCTTTGCTGTGAAAACATCCGTTCCCCCGCTGCTGGTGAGAGTTGTGGCACCAATGGTGGCAACATTGGAAAAATAGCCGGTGATGTGGCAATTTCTGCTGGAATTTATTGCTATTGAATTTGCTACATCGTTGGTTGCTCCACCACCCGAAGTCACCCACAGCCAGCTGCCGTTGTCGGTTATCTTGGCAACGAAGAAGTCCTGTCCGCCATTGCTAATCACGGTATCTTCGCCGAAATTTACACTTCCCTCGAAAATTCCACAAACATAGGAACTGCCATCGGTATCGAGCACGATAGAATTACCAATGTCATTGCCAGTACCACCTGCCCGGGTGGCCCAGAGCCAGGAACCGCTGGTACTAACCTTGGCAACGAAGATATCTCCCGAGCCACTACTGGTCAGAACAGTACTGCCAAAAGTGGCAGCTCCGGAAAAGCTGCCTGTTATATGGCAACCGGAGGCATCCAAGGCCAGATCTTGAGCACGATCAGTGCCTGTTCCGCCGGCTTTAACCGCCCAAAGCCAATTACCGGATGAATCGAGTTTGGCTACAAAAATATCGTCGCTGCCACTGCTGGTCAATGTTGTGCTACCAAAGGTGGCGCTTGACCAGAAGAAACCAGTGATATAGCTGTTTCCAGCAGCATCACAGGAGATTGCATTGGCAGAATCCCAATCCGTTCCACCACCTCGCACTGCCCACAACCAAGTTCCATTGGTATCGAGAGTTGCCACAAATACATCATAGATCCCACTGCTGGTAAGATTGGTAGTGCCAAAGGTGCCAACATTTAAAAAATACACCGGTCACATAGCTTGTGCCGCTGGAATCTACCGCGATGGAAGTTCCATAATCAATACTGGTGCCCCCTGCCTTTACTGCCCAGAGCCAGCTTCCGCTGGAGCTGAGTTTGGCGATCAGAATATCCTGACCCCCGAAGCTGGTGAGTGTGGTGCTGCCAAAGGTTGCGGTTCCGGTGAAATATCCGGTGATATAGATATTATCATCTGCATCGAGAGCTATGGAGAAACCTCTGTCATCACTGGCTCCTCCTCCTTTGACCGCCCAGATCCAATCACCGGCTGCATTCTGCTTGGCGACATAAACATCGCTGGAACCGCTGCTGGTAAGAGTGGTGGTGCCGAAAGTGGCGCTGCCGGCAAAATAGCCGGTAATATAGCAATTGCCATTGCCATCGGTTACAATTGATTGTCCATAATCATTGTTTGTGCCTCCCGCTCTTTTTGCCCATGCCCAATCAGGTGCCTGACCGAACAGACAAAGGAAAAATGCGGCGAAAATCAAGGTTAATACTACTTGTTTCATGATATTCTCCTTATCATTGATCATATTGATTTGATGGAATGGTGGTGTAAATGGAAGCGCATGCTTTGGGGATTACAGCTTCCGATCTTATCTTATCTGCTCTGAGGTCAGGCGGGTATCCCACCTGAATTTGAACAGGGAAATTCATCAGCCTGGAGAGGCTTAGCTTGTCCAGCAGCTCGTTGTTCCGAAAAAAAACCATCGCCACATACTCCTTGCTGTGGAATGCTTATGCGTCACTAAACTTAGCTTGGGGTCTCTTCATAGGTTCCGATAGGATCATCCGATATACCAGTTCGTATTCATTCACCCCTGTGAAGGGAGCTACACCCTATTCAATGTCTCTTTATCTATCCTTCTCTTTATGTCAAGTTTTATTTTGTTTTTTTTATCCTCATTATTTCAACGGCTTGCCAAACAAAGAGATGCAGAGATGACTTCATATAGTTGCCGAGAGTTTTTCATGCCGGACAGGATTTATGTATATAGATTATTCAATAAGGGAGCCACCGTCCCCTAACATGAATAATAAAAGTTCAATGGGTGCCGAGTAATAAGCGTGGCTTTCTAACCCATGTTGAGCAGAACTACCCCCGGTAAAGATGAACCCATTTCAATGGGTGCAGGACACCAGGCGTGGTGTTTTAACCCACGTGCAG
>CAZVXK010000171.1:0-3237 GCA_964631665.1 uncultured Candidatus Cloacimonadota bacterium
ATAATAATCCTGCCCTGGAAGGCAAAGATGATGACCAGCGTGAGCAGCAAGCCGCCGATGGTGACATGGCTGAATTTGGTAATGAAGGTTTGGTTGAAATAGTCCAGTCCATGGCGTTTTATGACCGCATGGCGGGTCAAAACCCCGCCGGTCAGGGGAATCACCACAAACAGCACCACGGAAAGCAACAGGGTGTCCCAGGGGATTTTGATGCCGCTGATGCCCAAGAGCAACGCCACAATTGGCGTGAAAGCGACCAGGATGATGAGATCGTTGGTGGCAACCTGCACCACGGTGTAGGCGGGATTTCCCTTGGAGAGATGGCTCCACACAAAGACCATGGCCGTGCAGGGAGCCGCCCCCAGCAGGATCGCACCCGCCAGATAATCCCGCGCCAGGCTTGGCGGGATCAGTGCCTTAAACAGCACGAAAAAGAAGACCCAGGCAATCACATACATAGTGAAGGGTTTGATCAGCCAGTTCGTGATCCAGGTTACATACAAACCCCGCGGATTCCTGCCCACATTCCTGATGCTGGCAAAATCCACCTTCATCATCATCGGATAGATCATCAGCCAGATCAGGATCGCGATCGGCAGCGACACCCGGGCATATTCGAATCTGCCCAGATAGGCGGGAATCCCGGGCAGATATCTTCCGATCAAAGTTCCAGTCGCCATACAGAGGATCACCCACAAGGTGAGATACTTCTCGAAGAAACTGATGCCGGCCGGCGTTTCAGTTGGCTTGTTCGTGTTCACAGCAAATTCCTTTCCCTGGTTTGTAATCCTTCAAACTGCTTTGCCTGCCTCCCCTGAGTGGATGGACAAAGGCAGGATGGAATGGGACAATCATCCGATGATCGATCAGTTCGGTGCTGGTTTGGTTAGTCCGATCTTTTCCGCCAGCATTGTCTCGATCTCCGCCTTGGGATAGAACCCCTCATGGCGGAAGAACTCCCTGCCTTCGTGATCCAGAAACACCTGGGTGGGCATGACCCTGATCCCATATTTGAGGCCGATCTCACGGTCAACATAGAGGTCGTAGAATTCCACTTTGACCAGGCCCTGATATTCCTCCTCGATTTCCTTCATGATCGGCTGCATCATCCGGCAGGGGATGCAATTGACCGACCCGATCTCCAGGAATCTGACCAGATGCTGCGGTTCAGTTTTGGGTTTCGGGGCGGCCGGGGTTTCAGTTTCCGGTTCCGGAGCGGTTTCTGTTGCCCTCGTCGGTTGAGTTTCGGCAGCGGGCAGGGATTGGACATCGGCAGCCGCCGGCTTTTCCGTGCCGGCGCCGCAGGCAGCCAGGGGAACCAGGATCATCAGGATAAGAATGAGTTTATACATGTTTACACTCCCATTTCCATGATTTGTCCGACCAGACGGCGCAGCAGAACGGGATCGAGGTCAAAGTTGCCCTGTTTTTTAACTCCCAATTCGGTAAGCACGATATGGTCATAGTTGGTGATGCCTTTGTGGTCGAACATAGTTTTCAAACAGCCCACCGGACAGCCATCGATCAGCAGGTTCCAGTTGGTGGCGGTTTTGGCGCTGTCCGTGAAGCCGCAGATATCCGCCCCCACGCCGGCAGCGCAGCTCATTTGGTGGCTGTTTGCCTGGTGCAGGGCGATGGCGATCTCCTGGGAATACCTGCCCACATTGCTGGCTCCGGCACAGGCATAAACGGTCTTGGTGGCTGAATTCGAAGCACAGGAGGAATCCCCGGAGCAGCTGCAGTTGCATTTACCTTCGCTCATGGCCTGTCTCCTATTGCAGCAGGGCTTTGATGTCGGAAGCGGAGAGCAGCTTTCCGGCTGAGACCACTTTTTCGTCGATCACCAGCGCCGGGGTCATCATCACGCCATAATCCATGATCTCATTTAGTTTGGTTACTTTCTCGATGGTGGCTTCGCACCCGGCCTCGGTGATAGCTTGGCGGGCATTTTCCTCCAGTTTCTTGCATTTGGGGCATCCTGTCCCCAGTATCTTGATAACCATGTTTTCTCCTTTCATATCATTAAAGGTGGTTCTTCAGGATCAGGTACCAGCCTGCGACAAAGATCAGAATGCCGCAGACGATACGCACGATTTTGGTTCCTTTGGATCGGGTGGTCCAGTGCAGGTAGTTTTGCACCACACCGGTGAAAGTGCCGGCCAAAATGATCACCAGGCAGTGGCCGATGATGTAGGACAACACCAACAGCAGGGAAAAGATGAATTGGGAGCCAGCGGAAGTGAACACGATCCCCAGGATCGGCGCCATGAAGGCAAAGGAACAGGGCCCCAGGGCGATTCCCAGCAGGAAGCCCAGCACCAGTGCCCCCCAGGCACCGTTGCCCCGCTTTTTCCCCATACCCTGATGAGCGAAACCGGGCAGGTGGACGATGTCCGCGATAAAGAAGGCCATGACCACAAATACCACTCCCACGGCAGGCTCCACCCAATTTCCGATGTCGCCCAGCAACCTGCCCATCAGCCCGGTGACCAAACCGATCAGCGCCATCATACCCAAAATGCCCAGAGTGAAGAAACTGGAAAGCTTGAAGGCTTTGGCGGTGGTGAGGTCTTTCTGCCCGTCCAGGAAACCGATGATGAGCGGAATGCTGGCCAGATGGCAGGGACTGAGCACAATGCTCAGGATTCCCCACACAAAGGCTGCAAGCAAGGCCAAGGCGGGATTGGAGCTGAGCGCCTGGCTGAGTTGGTTGAAGATCTGCATGATCATGCGAACAAAGCTCCGTAGAGGATGCCGGTGAGGGTGGACATGATCACCACCAGGGCGATGAAAGCGGCGGTCTTCTTGAATCCGAGCACGGTGTTGATCACCAGCATGCTCGGCAGCGACAACGCCGGGCCGGAAAGCAGCAGGGCCAGGGCCGGCCCCTTGCCCATTCCGCTACCCAGAAGCCCTTGCAGGATCGGAACTTCGGTCAGAGTGGCAAAATACATGAAGGCACCGGAGACCGAGGCAAAGAAATTCGCCCAGACCGAGTTTCCGCCCACGGCGAGCTCAACCCAACGGGAAGGAACCCAGGCTTCAAAACCGGGACGGCCCAACAACGCGCCGGCGATCAATACACCCAGAAAAAGCAGGGGTATGATCAGCTTGGCAAAGTCCCAGGTGGAATTCAGCCAATCCTTGAGTTCGCCCTTCTCAAAGACCAGAAACAGGCTGAGCAGAACCACCCCGGCAACATAGGCTATGGTGGGTTGCAGCGGAAACAGCAGCCCC
>CAZVXK010000172.1:0-3149 GCA_964631665.1 uncultured Candidatus Cloacimonadota bacterium
ACCTTATACATCCCCAGGGTGTGGTCGAACAAGGCGCTTTGCCTCACACTCTCCGCCAGCTGTTGCGCCCTCTCAGCACCGGGTTGGCAGCGCAGGTAATGCACAGGGCCTTCCAGGAACAAGGGCAGCGGCTGTTGGCGAAACTTCAGGGCCCGGAAACAAGGCAGGCCACGCACACTGAGTTTGGGTTCGCCGCCGGGGAGCAAAAGCTGCTCATATTCCAGCACTTCATGGACAAAATAGGTCAGGATCACACCCGTGTCCCGGTTCCAGGCCTTCGCAATGCCGTCTTCCAGCTTGCTCAGCGCCGCTTCCAGGAAGGCGATGGTCCAGCTGAAAGAGAGGGGCTCCTCCGCTCCGGCGATCCCCAGCCGGGTGAGGGAGCGGAAGCTTTCCTTGGCTGAACTGGAGAGGTCCCAATAGACGTAGGGAGCCAAAGGTTCCGCCAGCAGCTCCCACAGGATTTCCAGGAACCGTTTCAGTTCGGAGAACACGGCAAAATCCCCCTCGCGGCCGGAACAGGCCTGCAGCAGGTATAGGATGTGGCGCTTGAGTTCAAGGGTCTCGTTAAGGCTGGAGCCCAGCAGGCCGGGAAGGCCGTTCAGGGCGTCGTACCAGCCCGGTTTGTCCGCCTCCATCTCCACGCCCACACCCTCAGGATCCAGGGAAGCCAGCTTGACCGCCACCAGGCAGAGCATCTTCACGAAGAGGGTGGTGTGATAGACTTCGCCCTTACCATAATGGGTATGGACCTTCTCACGGTCACAGCCGCGCTGCCGGAGCAGGTTTTCCTTTTCCTGGTCCAGAACCACGGCATAGAGCTGCATAGCCCGGCCTTCCCAGATCATGAATTTATCGTCCCGGGGCTGGACCCGGTGGGAATTGTCGTAGAAGGAAAAGACCCTGTCCTGAAACAGGATCCGCTCTTCCGCTTCGGGATAGACTGCCAGGAAGTTTTCCAGCAGATCGAGGTTGTAGGTCCAATGGTCGGTCCAAAAGCCCTCGCAGTGGTCGGTTTCATGCCTTCGCTCGCAGATGCCGAGCAGGTCGCCGATAAAGGCATCCGCATCTCCCTTGATCTCTATCCTCTGTTCGTTCAGGCGTAGCATCAGCTCGCCGGGGGTGAAGGGATCTTTGAGGTAGGCAGCCACGGAGCTCGCGTGTTCGGAACCCAGGTATTCCTTGAGGACCTGTTCCAGCTTGGCGGTATTGGCCACACAGAAGCGCACCTCCCGGATGACCAGGGGATTGAATCCATCCAACTGGATTAGGTTGAAGAACTGCACCACATTGGCTGCACGGACTTCAGGATTGAAAAAGAGATCGCAGCGGCGGTTCTGGTTCACATCCCGGAAATTGCCATTGCCCTGGGAATAGGGCGTGGGAGTGAGCCGGAAATCGTTGTAATCGCGCTCGAGGTCTCCGTGTTTGCGGGAATAGAGGTGCAGGGTGGATGAGGCATCCCTTCCGCGCAAGGTGTGGGGGAATCCGCCGCGCAGCACGTTATCGAGGAAAGTCTGCCTCGCATAGTGATCCAGCACTGGCTCCGCACTGCAGACGAAGCACTTCTGGGTCAATGACGAGATTATCTGTTGATTCACGACAGCCTTATTTTCCAGATATCCCTTTTGGGTGATATTGGGAACCAGTTCATGCACCACCCTGACCGAACCGGCGTGACCAATAACTGAGATATAGGTGTAAGTGCGATTTGTGGCGATCGTGGTTTCAAAAAATCCCATCGCGCAAGGCAGACGATTCTCGAAATTCTGCTCCAGGGTGATCTCCCCAAGGGGATCGGTCAAAAACTTTTCGGGAACATGGTAGTCGCCCCGGATGCCAAAAACCTTGGCCGGGTCACAGACCGGAGCAATCAATCTGTGGTCGGCTCCGAAGCCCAGATAGAAATTGCCCTTGCTGATCCGGACCACATCCGGGCGGTCGGCGGGCTCCACCTTGAGCTTGAAAAAGGGGACGCCCTGCTCAAAATTGGTGACCTCCACAAAGGCCTCGAACAGGCGGCGCATGTGTTTGAGGCCCCAATCGTCGAGTCCATAGGGGATGATCAGGGGCAGGCCATCCAAGACCTGAAGCCTCACCGGCTCAGGATTCAGGTTTTCGATGGTGAGTGATCGGGCCAGGCCGGCATAGCTATCCTCGGGGATATTGAAGTATTCCACGCGGAAGCTCAGCCCCAGGGTCTCGTTCACCTCTTCCAGGGCAAGGGCGGCAGGGCTTATGATCATGCGTTGGCTGCGGCGGAACTGCTTATCCCGCAGGTTGTTCTGGAAAGGTTCATAATAGTTGTGCAGGGGATGGTCGGGCAGCTTCACAAAGGTGCGGAAACCCTGGGTGGAGACCAGGTTGTAAGCCCAGTTCGCAGGCAGGAATTCCATGATGGGATGGTGTTTGCCCTCCACTCCCATGCTGCAGACGCATTGGCCGCGATTGACATAGAAAGTCCACATGGGGATGCCCTGCTTGCCCGCCACTCCCGGAAAGAAGCCGGAGAACAGCTTGGCGGAGTTGTAATCCGTGATCACGAACTCACCACCGTCCAAAAGCTGGTATCTGGTCTGCTCAGAACTGGGTTTGGTCACTGGGTGTATCTCCATCTTGGTCAGACAGCTTTGATAAAGGATCAGCCGGCACTTGCGCCGTACCGGCTGATCCGGGAGGTGTTTTTTTATCTCAGAAGAATCAGATGATTCTTAGCTGTTGTCCGCTTGGATGAGGACAAGGTGTGGTTCCCCGCTTAATCGAAGTTGGACGTCACAAAGAAGAAACCGGCAGCACCGGTAACGGTGGTGGTCCAGCTATTGCCGTCGTAGGTTCCATTGGTGGCCGGGACATAATCACCAGTGGGCACAGAAGCGTTATAGACGGTGTAGGAGGTTGCACCGGGAACAGGATCCCAGGTGATCGTGAGCTGGTTGCCAGTCATGGAAATGGTCACATTTGCGGGGGTTTCCGGTCCATATTGATAGAAATACAGGTTGTCCAGATATACGGTGCCCAGGGGACCTTTGGACAGGATGTATTGGGCCAGATTACCAGTGATATCCATATCGGCGAAATAAGTCAGCGGAATATCGTAGGAAATCCACTGTGCGGTGGGCGGATCGGGATAGGAGAGTTCGTGCTCGGTG
>CAZVXK010000173.1:0-2988 GCA_964631665.1 uncultured Candidatus Cloacimonadota bacterium
AGGATCAGGATACCTGGTTGCCCAGCAGATCAGCCACCAGCCGGACTGCGGTTTCGATGCAGCGGGGGCATTTCTGATCGAAGATGCCTTCCACCCGGGCTTTGGTGCGTTGATCCAGGTCGCTGATATCCACTCCGATGATCTCGTTGCATTCGGTGCTGCCCAGGATCTGCCGGAAGCGATTGATGAAGTTCAGGTTATACTCCTCCATCAGCAGCTTGGCACTCTTGTGCGGAACCTCGAAACCATACCTTAAGCCCAGCACAATCAGGGCTCCGGTTACCGCGCCGCAGGTTTTGCCCTGATACATGCCTCCTCCGAAGGGTGAGGCCAGCCGCATCGCCGCAGCCTGGTCCAGGCTAAAATCCTCGCAAAATTGCGTTACCACGGACTGAGCGCAGTTGCAGCCGTTGTCATGGGCGATCAGGGCGTTTGTCACCTTCTGGTTAGTCTCCATTCCGCTTTCCTTGGGGCATTTTAAAGGCAGCCTGCGGAGAGGGGTAATTGCGTCAAGTCAAAAGTTCACATCAGCAATTGTTTCATGAGGCTGGTTGTGGAAATATTTACACAAGCTGGCGCGGTTTGCTGAACCATCTTGTTTTTTTCACTGCTTTCCCTGGCGGATCGGATTATCTTTTAGATAGCGAAAAACACCGAGGAGGTGACGATGAACAAGGCTTTGACCGAAGCCATCGCATCCACGCAGTTGGAAGGGGCTGCTACCGACATTTTCAACCGCTTCGTGCACCATCTGAAGTATGACCATGGCAAGGACCAATATAGCGCCACGCCCCTGGATTGCTATCTCAGCTTTGCCGCCAGCATCCGGGACATCCTGCTCGACCGCTGGCTGATCACCCAACCCCAGGAATACCAAAAACAAAGCAAACGGGTCTATTATCTTTCCCTGGAATATCTGATCGGCAGGTCCCTCAGCAATGCCATCCTCAATCTGGACCTCTATAAACAGAGCGTGAAAGCCCTCTCCCGGATGGGATTCGACCTTTCCATGCTGCAGGAGCTGGAGTGGGACGCCGGCTTGGGGAATGGCGGATTGGGTCGCTTGGCGGCCTGTTTCCTGGATTCGTTGGCCACGCTGAAGATCCCCGCCTATGGCTATGGCATCCGCTATGAATATGGCATCTTCTTCCAGCACATCAAGAACGGCGAGCAGATGGAAACCCCGGACAACTGGCTGCGCTATGGTTCGATCTGGGAGATACCCCATCCGGAACATCTCTTCCCGGTGCACTTTGGCGGCAAGGTGGTGGAGAGTGTGGACGAACACGGCAATCACCGCATCAAATGGGAAAAGGGCGAGTTTGTGATGGCCATGGCCTACGACTATCTGGTGCCCGGTTTCCGCAATGGATACATCAACACCCTGCGCCTGTGGTCGGCCAAATCCACAAGGGATTTCAACCTCAGCTATTTCAACGAGGGGGATTATGTGCAGGCGGTGGCGGACAAGAACCATTCCGAGATGATCTCCAAGGTGCTGTACCCCAGTGACAACAAGATGGCGGGCAAGGAACTGCGCCTGAAGCAGGAATACTTCTTCGTGAGCGCCACCCTGCAGGACATCCTGCGCCGTTTCAGCAAAAAGGTGCAGGACCTGCGCCTCTTGCCCGAGCATGCTGCCATCCAGCTCAACGACACCCATCCCGCCATCGCGGTGGCCGAATTGATGCGGCTGTTGGTGGATGAGCGGAAGCTGAATTGGGAAACCGCCTGGGAGATCACACAACGCTGCTTTGCCTACACCAACCACACCATCCTGCCGGAAGCCCTGGAAAAATGGCAGGTGGCAATGTTTGAAAAGATCCTGCCCCGCCACCTCCAGATAATTTATGAGATCAACCACCGCTTTCTCTACAGTGTCCGCCTCACCAGCAGCGGGGACGATGCCACCCTGCGCCGCATGTCCATCATCGAGGAGGAGCCGGTCAAATCCGTGCGTATGGCGCATCTGGCGATCGTAGGCAGCCACAGCGTAAACGGCGTTTCTGCATTGCACACCGAGATTTTAAAGGAACGGGTGTTCCCCGATTTCCATCAGATCTATCCCGAGAAATTCAATAGCAAGACCAACGGCATCACCCCCCGCCGTTGGCTGTTTTTGGCCAATCCCCGCCTCACAGAACTGATCACCAACGCCATCGGCAAAGCCTGGATGAGAAACCTCTCCAAACTCACCCAGCTCATGCAATTCAGCGCGGACGGCGCCTTTCTGGATGAACTGGGCAAGGTCAAGCGTGCCAATAAACAGGATTTTTCAGACTACCTGTGGGATATGCACCGCATCCAGACCGACCCCGACAGCATCTTCGATTTCCAGGCCAAACGCCTGCATGAATACAAGCGCCAGCTGCTGAACGCCATGCAGATCATTCACCTGATCAACCGCATCCGCGCCGGCGACATCCGTGATCTGCAGCCCCACACCTTCTTCTTTGCCGGCAAGGCGGCCCCCGGCTATTACACCGCCAAGCTGATCATCCGCTTCATTGTGGCCATCTCGGAATATGTGGAGAAGGACAAGCAACTCCGGCAATACCTGCGGGTGCTCTATCTGCCCAATTACCGGGTGAGCCTTGCCGAACGCATCATGCCGGCGGCGGAGGTTTCCCAGCAGATCAGCACCGCCGGCACCGAAGCCTCCGGCACCGGAAACATGAAATTTGCCCTCAATGGCGCCCTCACCGTGGGCACCCTGGATGGCGCCAATATCGAGATCCGGGAAGCCGTGGGCGCCGAAAACTTTTTCCTTTTCGGCATGACCGCCGCGGAAGTGCAGGCTCTCAAGCAATCCGGCTACCATCCCTATGGCCTGATGCACGCCCAGGAGCCGATCCGCCACATCTTCGAATTCATCGGCTCGGACGAGCTCAATCCCCTCAGCCCCGGTCTGTTCCAACCCCTGATCAACCTGCTGCTCTACCAGGGGGATGAATACTGCATCGTTGCCGACCTGCCGGACTACATCCG
>CAZVXK010000174.1:0-2947 GCA_964631665.1 uncultured Candidatus Cloacimonadota bacterium
TTCCAACTTGAAGTGCCCTTCCGCTTCTCCTCTTCCAGTGGCACCGATTCGCTCTATGTGAAAGCTGACCCAAGCGGTTATGTGAATACCTTCATGCAGAGCCATCCGATCAACGACACTCAGATCAGTCCCAACCACAACAACTGGACCCTGCTGCGCACCATCACCGAACTGCAACCGCAGCTGGTGGAATGCCTGCCCTCAAACTCCTGCGTGCTGTTGGGCTGGCAACCCTTCTTAAATGACAACAGCCTGCAATACAATGTCTTCCGCCGCCCCCTCAGTGGCGTTCCGGAATGGCAGCGTCTGAACCAGGAACCCCTGTCCGGGCTTTCCTATACCGATACCACTGTGGAGAACGGCTTCACCTATCAATATGTGGTCAGCGCTGTTACTGCCGATGGCTGGGAGAGCAAGTATTCCAATCTGCTCAGTGCCACGCCTCTGGCTTTCAGCTTTGCCTACCCCCTGCTGGTGGTGGATGAAACCCGGGACGGCACCGGCGCCAATATCAATCCCAACGACGCCATGGTGGATGATTTCTATGCCGCAGCCCTCACTCCCCTCGAATTTGACGAATGGGACTGTGCCGCCCAAGGCATGCCTGGCCTGGATGTTCTGGGCCAATACCAAGTGGTGCTGTGGCACGCGGACGATTTTGCGCAAAATTTGCTCGTCGATCATTTGAACACCCTGGGCGGATATCTGCTGGGTGGCGGGAAGGTGCTGCTATCTGGATGGAAGACCGCCTCCATATTGTCGGAGAGCTTTCTGGACCGTTTTGCCGGCGATATCGGACTGGTCTATGACAATTCCGCCTCCCTGATCAGCGCCGAATCCGACATCTACCCCACCCTTATAGTGGACCCGCTTAAACTCACCGCCTCCTGGAACGGAATGCTTCCCCAGATCTATACCTTCACCGGAGTGCAAAACTCCCTCTACACCGCAAACATGAATCCAGGCAGCCAGGGCAACGGTAACTGTGCCGCTTTCCGCTATATCAATCCCACCGCCAACGGGATCTTCGTGATGCTGGGCTTCCCGCTCTATTTCATGCAGGCGGAGGGAGTGCGTGGTTTCCTGCAACAGATAATACCGGAATTGCTTTCCGGAGTGGCCAATCCGGATGGACTTCCTGCTCCGTCGCCGATCCGGCTTGTGGTCTATCCCAATCCCTTCAATCCCAGCACCACCATCAGCTTCAGCCTGCCCCATAATTCTGAAGTGGAGCTCTCCATCTATAATCTCAAGGGACAAAAAGTGCGCCAGCTCTTTACCGAGTCCAAGGCTGCCGGAAACCATGAACTTATCTTTGACGGCAAAGACTCCTGGGGAAATCCTCTCTCCTCCGGGATCTACATTCTCCGGATGAGCTGTGCCGGAGAGGTGCTATCCCGCAGGATCAGCCTGCTGAAATGAGTGGATCAGAACTTCTTTGCGGTACAAGCGGTATCAGACTTGAAAATCCGCCGCTCTAATCACTCACTTCCATCCTGAAGTGCCTATCCAACCATGGTCAGTTTTTTTCGAATAAGCCAAGCTATCAATGTATTGGCTTTCTTCTTGTTGGCATAGGATTGTTTGAATTACATCAAGCCTTGTTCAGTAGTTTTCATAACAATCTCTGATCCTCTATCACTATTCAGGTTATTTTTCTCTCTATCAGTTCCTTACACTGTTGTGCAGTTTTTTGAAAGCGCTCAATATCTTCCCTGTCTGCCATCATCTCATCAGAATATCTCCCTGCAACGGCATAGAAATTGAGAATGTCAAAATCCTCCGTATCGATAACTTCAAAGTCTGTATCCAATTCCTGGCAGTGGTGGAGCAGAACAAAAAGATCATGAACCTTGGGATAGCCCTCACCGTGATGAGCAAGAAAAGCTTTCAAATATTTCTCAATAGCCTGCTGGAGCAAAAAGGCAATTGTGTCTGGATGCATTCTCTTTGCAGAGAGCAGGATGGTTGCCGACTCAAGGTTGCTATTTGCTTTCTCAATTAAAATCAAGGTTCCTTCTTTAATCATAGCCTCAATCCTTCGCGTTTGACATAATATGACAACATGGCAATGTCATCGCTTTGCCGCAGGAAATCTGTCTGCCGCTTGATTACCAAGTCCATGGCAATAGTTTTATTCTCCTCTCGCAACCGGCGATAGATATTTTTATAGATCTTCAGTCTGCCAAGTTTGTCCACCTCGTCATCGACCAATATCATCAGGTCATAATCACTGTCTGTACGTGCTGAATCGGTAGCTCGTGAACCGAACAGAATCAGTTCTTGTCCGCCTGACTTTGCCATCTCAGACTTGATAATATCGATTATCTCATTGAATAATGGGTTTTGTGTCATTGTATACCTGTCCTTTTACCATCGAAGAGGGCTCGATCTGCTTCATCTATTCAGTGCTGGATGCGTTTTCGTAGCTTTTCATCATTTATGGCTTCCCAGCTCTCGCGATACAGTTAGTTAGAGTAGGCATGTTGTATTGAACCATCGCAAACGGATTCAGACTCATCGGAAAACGTCACTTTTCATTTGAGAAAGAATTCTCTTTCATTTTGGGTTTCTAATGGAGTGTAAACTCCAACTCATGGTATCTCATTCTAATAAAGACCTTCGCAGCTTATTGGAAGAGGTCTTCAGCTTGCACAATCTATACTTCTGGTTATTTGCATCCATTCAAATCTACCAATCCCACTTGAAACCATTGTCAATATTCTGTCAACATCTTTCTTCTCTGCGTGTTCACCTTGCCAATATAGGTCTGTTTGCTCGAGATAATTGGATTGAAACGATCTGAGCAGACTATGGACTTACAAGATATGGTTGACCTGAAAAAGGGGTGCAGGATATTGATCCCGCACCCCTTGCTTTAGCAAAGCTCTGCTGCTGGCGATCAGTCTTTGATCTTCGTGTTTGGTACCAAGGGTTCCGCAATCAC
>CAZVXK010000175.1:0-2709 GCA_964631665.1 uncultured Candidatus Cloacimonadota bacterium
AGCCCGCATCCTGTTCTGCGAGCAGGGAAGCTGTTCTCTGCGCTCAGGAAACACGGAACTGACCCTCAGCAAGGGGAATTCCGCCTTCCTGACTGCCGCAACCGGTGCAATCCGGCTGAAGGGCGAAGCCAGGCTGTGGCTCGCTGGGCTTGGGATCCAGCCTTAACCCTGTAAAATCGTACTTTTACCCAATCATATTCATCGTGCAGCCAGAATAGTCATGGAACTATACATGAAAAAAACCCGGTAGCCTGACCGGGTTTCTGAATTTATGGGGGGGATTTCTTACTTTGCCAGGATAATTTTACGGTTCGAAGTATGCTCGCCGGAGGTCATACGGATCAGATACACACCAGAAGTAAGGCTGTTACCATAGGTTCCTTTTCCATTCCACAGAACCCTATAGTTACCGGTTTCCAGATTTCGATCCACCAGATTACGCACCAATTGCCCACGAGAATTGAAGATATCGATCCTCACATTCGCATTTCCCACCAAGCTATAATCAATATTGATCTCGGGATTGAAAGGATTGGGATAGGCTGCTGTGATCTCGGTGTGGATCGGTATGCCAGGAATGACTTCCGGATCGCCATCCGCATACACATATATCGACTGGGGTCCATAGTAGAAATAACTACCATCATAATCCAGCATCTGCAGCCAATAGTAATAGGTTCCGGTGCTGTAAATCTCCCTGTCAACATAGGTGTAAGAGTGTTGCTCAGTCGTGTTGGTTCCCTGGATCAGGGGGCTGATGATTGCAGCCTCGCTCAATTGGTTGGAGCTGGCACGATGTAGGTAATAGCCCATGCAATTATATTCAGATTGAGTAACCCAGGAGATCCGAACAAAGAAACCCGAATAGAGCGTGGCAGTGAAGGAGGACAATTCAACCGGCAAAGTTTGGCCGTTTGCCCTGCCAATGGTGATCACATCAGTGGCACTGAAAGTTGACATGCTGATCGTGATTGCACGAGGATTGGAAGGACTCCAGGCAACTGTGGATTGCAGCACACCGTTTATGGATACGGCAGGTGGATCCAGGGCCGACCAGGGATATGAACCATCATCAGCAGCATCCCAATAGAATGTGACAAGCTTGGTGGCGGTGGTGGTGCTTACGATCGACCAGGTGCGATCAACATTATAATCCGGATCATCAGGCGCGGTGGTGGAGAAGGTGGCAACAAAATTGCTCAGAAGAGTTCCGGACTCGGCAATATCGATATACTGGCTGTCATAACCGTCAACCGCAGGGGTGTTTGTACCGCCAACATAGCTGTTATCGGTAACGTAAAAGGTTCCATTGACCACATTTGTTGTGTTAGTGAAGCTAACGCCGTTGGGATTGTCAAAAGTGAGGTCGTTGATCGTGATCGGTGAAACAGGCAGAAAGGTGCCGGTTACCTGCCCTGAGGCTGTTCCGGTGAACACAAAATTGGCATCATTCGAGCAAATGAGTATGACATCCTGATTGTAAGCAGTGAAATGGCCATTCACACCACTTGCACTGGTTACCACCAGGGTCGATCCGGTTAACAGACGCACCTCTCCTGCAGTCTGTTGTCCGCCAGTGACAAGCCCTGTGGGGCCAAACTCCAGCGTTGCCCCGGAATTGATGTTGGTAATGGTCGTGTTTGCAGAAGCACCGGCTGAGGCAACATTGTAAGTGCCATTGATCAATAAAGTGCCCCCGGAATATACTTCCACCAGCGAATATGCGTTTCCAGTATGTGATAAGACCAGTGAGCCATCAACAGTAACAATGCCGTATACTTGTAAATCCAAATCGGCTTGTGTTCCTGCTCCAATCGTCATGGTAACTCCGCTATTAACCACCACTGCTCCATACACAATGAATTGGTCCACCGTTACAGGAGCAGTGACGGTTACTGTGTGACTACTTAAGACCGTAATAACCCCATCAGCGCTGGTCGGGGTTGCAGTGGCTGGCACCCAGGTGGTTCCATTATAATACTCCCACGTGGCAGTTGAATTCCAATTGCCGGATGCTGCCGTCCTATAATCGCCAGTGGTTTGGGCTACCAATAGCGAAGCCATGAATGCGATGGCAAGAGCAAGACAAAGTTTTGTCTTCATGGTTACTCCTTCTCATAATGAATAAAAACTAAAAGCTCAAGGCGTTACTTTGTTCAGAAGTATGATAATAAAGCGCAACGGAAGGCTATTTCGCAGGCTCCAAATATCTTTACATTCTGAACAAAAACACTTCTATATACTCCAAAACAAACTGTATGAACTCCATAATAATGTTAAGTCTTTCTTAAAGAAATTAATCGTCTGTTACTGCTACGATTTACTATCTGATTGCCATTCAATGGAATGCTGGTGGAATAAATTCCACAGGCTGGCAAAAAACTTGCTCAGAATATGACTCGATCCCGACACTGATGACCTCAATGATCTCTTTCCTGCAGTTAATCATGCAGTCGGATGTAAGACCAGAATTGTCAATGTTGCCGATTTTATTCATATCGAGATCATTATATCAGCAATCCCGTCGTTATCTCTATCAAGCCTCAGATCAGGATCGCGGTTGAGTTAATCATAGATATTGAGGTTTTTGCGGTTACCTAATTGGAAAGTGATTTAACCAAATCGTTACCATAAAGTTCTGCTCCATCCCAATACTATTTGGCAAAAAAAGCGGTCCCACCCTCAGGCAGGACCGCGGTTGTAAGGAGG
>CAZVXK010000176.1:0-2686 GCA_964631665.1 uncultured Candidatus Cloacimonadota bacterium
AGATTATCCTTGACCAAAGCCTCCCCACCGGCATTGTGTCATCAAAACAAAAACAAAAGGTGAGCAAATGCGTTATCTTGCACTGTTGCTACTGGTTCTGGTGCTGCTGGGGTGCTCCTCGCCCAAGCTGGCCATCCAGAACGATCCCATCGATCCCGCCCGGCCGACCCTGATGGTGGCTGTGCTGAAGGATTCCCACACTCCGTTCAAGCAGGAGCTGATCGACCGGCTGAAGCAGGACTATTCCGACAGCCTGAATGTGGTGGTGCGGGAGGTTAAGAAGCCCCAGGACATTGCGGGTGAGGAATATAGCGCCCTGCTGGTGATGGAAACCCTCAAAGCCTGGCTCTGGTTCAATGGCGGATTGAAGAAGTTCGCCGCCCGGCCCGACCAAAGCAGGACTGTCTATTTCGTGAGCGTGGGGGATGAGAAATGGCGCTGGAAACGCGATGATCTGACGGTTTTAACCGCCGCCACCCAGAAGGTCAAGGCGGCGGACACCTATCCTCAACTCCGCCAGCTTCTGGATCCGCTGCTGCAGCCCTGATCCAACAGATTGCGATTCAAGGGATTAGCAGCCGCGGCAGATTTTGTCTTGACAGAAAGGCCGTCTCCAGAAGTTTGATTTTCAAAGTTTTCCAGTCTGTGGGGCATTAGCTCAGCTGGGAGAGCGCATGACTGGCAGTCATGAGGTCAGGAGTTCGATCCTCCTATGCTCCACCACAGCTTAACCCCTTCATGCCGGCGCAGCGGTGTGGAGGGGAAACTCTTTTAAAGACAGTATTTTTCAGAGGAGAAAATGAGCAAAGCAGAACAGGATATCACCACTGAACTTTTGAACCGGGCCAGGATAGCCCGGGCGGCGATCCTCACCATGACCACCCTTGCCGGCAGCGGCCATCCGGGGGGATCGATGTCTTCCATCGACCTTCTTTTGGCTCTGTATAGCAGCATCACACACGATCCCAAGGATCCTTCCCTGGCCAGCCGCGACCGGGTGGTGGTGAGCAACGGCCACATCGCACCCGCCGTGTATGCGGCCCTGGGACTGAACGGTTACTTTGAACTGGATGCCGCAGTTTCCCAATTCCGCCTCTTCGGCAGCAGCTTTGAAGGGCACAGCGAACGCCAGGTGCCGGGGGTGGAATGGTCCTCCGGCAATCTGGGGCAGGGGCTTTCCGCCGGCGCCGGGCTGGCACTGGCCTCCCGCATAAACCAGATTCCCCACCGGGTCTATGTACTGATGGGCGATGGCGAACAGCAGAAGGGCCAGATCTCCGAAGCGCGCCGCTTTGCCGTAAAGTATCAGCTGGAAAACCTGACCGCCCTGGTGGACTATAACCAGCTGCAGATCAGCGGTTCCATCCACCGGGTGATGCCCCAAAACATCCGCCACAATTGGGAAGCGGACGGTTGGAAGGTGCTGGAGGTGAACGGGCACGACTTCCCCCAGATCCTCTCCGCCCTGGAGGCAGCCCGCAGCATGGACAAACCAACCATGATCCTGGCCCATACCGTGATGGGCAAGGGTGTTCCCTTCATGGAGAACCAGGCCAAATACCACGGTGCCGCCCTTTCCGAAGAGCAATTGGAGGAAGCCCTGCAGATCCTGGAGCTGCCCAACCGGATCGGCGAATACAAAAAGCTGCGCTCCGCCTTCAAAGCCAACGGTAATCACCAAAGGCATCCGGACTTTCAGTTGCACTGCAACCTGGCAGCCGGGCAACCTATTATTTATGACAAAGAAACCGACAACCGCAGCGCTTGGGGCAGCGCCATCGCCGCCCTGGCCCGGGAAAACCGGGAAAATCCCACTCCCATCGTGGTGGTGGATTGCGACCTGCAAGCCAGCGTGAAAACCGGCGAATTCGAACAGGTGAGCCCCGAACGCTTTATCCAGGCAGGGATCATGGAACACAACGCCGCCGTCCTGAGCGGAGCGCTTTCCACCTGCGGGATCCAGACCTTCTGGGCGGATTTTGGGGTGTTCGGAGTGGATGAAGTCTATAACATGCAGCGGCTGAATGATATCAACCACACGAACCTGAAGGTGGTAACCACCCATGTGGGCATCGATGTGGGCGAGGATGGCAAGACCCACCAGTGCATCGATTACATTGGTCTGATCCGAAACCTATACAATTTCAGGCTGATCTGCCCCGCCGACCCCAACCAAACCGACCGCATCATCCGCTGGCTGATCAACAAACCGGGAAACTACCTGGTAACCATGGGACGCTCCAAACTTCCCATCCTGAAAAACGAGGACGGCACACCCTTCTATCAGATGGATTACTGCTTCGACTATGGCCAGCCGGACACCCTGCGCATCGGCAACCAGGGCAGCGTGTTCGTTACCGGGACTCCCGCGGCGAGGGCGCTCAAGGCGGTGGACAGCCTGCGCGAGGAAGGCATCTACCTGCAACTGGTCTATATCTCCACCCCGCTGGCAATCGACCGCGCCACCCTGGAGATTGCTGCTAAAACCGGCGTCATCTTCAGCGTGGAAGACCACAATGTCCACAGTGGCCTGGGTTCGATCATCGCCGACCGCCTCAATGAGGAACGCCTCTGCGCCCGATTGGTCAAATTCGGGGTGTGGGACTATGCCCGTTCCGGCAGCCCGGAAGAGCTTTACCGGTGGGCAGGGTTGGATACCGCCTCCTTGATCGCCAATATCCGCAGG
>CAZVXK010000177.1:0-2534 GCA_964631665.1 uncultured Candidatus Cloacimonadota bacterium
CCACCGGTCAGGCCTCCCATCTCGCGGGAGATCTGCATCACCTGCTCCTGATAGACCGTTACGCCATAGGTTTCCTTCAGGGCGGCTTCCATGATCGGGTGGTCATAGACCACCTTTTCCTTTTTATGCTTGCGGGCGATATAGCTGTCGATGAAACGCATGGGACCCGGCCGGTACAGCGCCACCATGGCGATCAGGTCTTCAAACATATTGGGTTTCAGATCGATCAGATATTTGCGCATTCCGTCCGATTCGAACTGGAAGATCCCATCAGTCTCGCCTCTGCCCAAAAGCTGAAACACCTTTTTGTCGTGCAGATCGATCTGTTCGATCTCGATCTGTTTATCATGGGATTGCCTCACCAGGTCGACCGTCTTCTGGATCAGGGTCAGCGTCTTCAGCCCCAGGATATCCATCTTCAGAAACTTCAGCTCATCCAGCCACTTTCCCTCATACTGAACCAGTATTACGTTGTCCCCATCCTTTTGGATGCTGCAGCTCAGTGGTACATATTCCTTCAGGTCGCCGGGGGCGATCACCACCCCGGCGGCATGGATGCCGGTCTGGCGGATCAATCCCTCCAGCACCAGGCTGTGCTTGTAGATGCTCTGATATAATTCATTGGATTTGATTAGGGTAGAAAATTCCGGCACCTGCTGATAGGCCTCCTCCAGCGATTTCACGTTGAAGGGAATGGTCTTGGTGATGTTGTTCGCCTCTGCCGCCGAGACCATCAGCACCCGCGCCACGTCTTTGATCACGGATTTGGCGCCCAGGGTGCTGAAGGTGATGATCTGGGTAACGCTGTAGCGCCCATATTTCTGCACCACATAATCGATCACCTTGCCCCGTCCCTGAGCACAAAAATCTATGTCAAAATCCGGCATGCTGATGCGTTCGGGATTTAAAAACCGTTCGAACAGCAGTCCATAGCGGATCGGGTCAATTTGCGTGATCCCAAGCAAATAGGCCACAATACTGCCCGCCCCCGATCCTCTGCCGGGGCCGACAGGCACATCCTGCTTGCGGGCGTTGTCGATCAGGTCTTTCACGATCAAGAAATAGCCATCGAAACCCATGCGGTGGATCACGTCAAGTTCATAGCCGATTCGGGCTTTGATCTCCTCGTTCAGTTCAGGGTACTTTGTTTGGGCTGCTTCCCAGCACAAGGCCTGCAGATAGGAACCCATGTCGGCATGCTCGGCCGGGGTTTCGATCTCTGGCAGCAGGAACTTGTCATAGCGCAGCTCCAGATCGATCAGCTCCGCGATCCGGAGGGTGTTGGCATAGGCCTCCGGCTGATCGGGAAACAGCTGCTTCATCTCATCCGGGCTCTTGAAATAGAGCTGATCGGTATTGTAGCGCATCCGTCCCGGGTCGTTCAGGTTCTTTCCGGTCTGGATACAGAGCAGGATGTCGTGGGCTTCGTGATCCTCCTGATGCAGGTAATGGCAGTCGTTGGTGAGCACCATGGCCTGGCCCATGTCTTTCGCCAATTGGACCAAGGCCGGCATGACTTTCTTTTCCGATTCCAGATTGTGATCCTGAATCTCGATGAAATACCTTTCTCCAAAAACATCCTGATACCATTGGATGGCTTCCCTGGCTTCCTTTTCCCTGCCATTCAGCAGCAGGGAGGGAATCTCCCCCTTCACACAGGCGCTCAGGCAGATCAGCCCTTCGTTGTGTTTCTGCAGCAGGCTCTTGCTGATCCGGGGCTTGTAATAGAATCCCTCGATGAAGGAAAGCGAGGACAGCAGCATCAGGTTCTTGTAGCCCTGATAGTTTTGCGCCAGCAGGATGAGGTGATAGCGCAGGTCATTCTTGCTGTGTTCGCTGCCCAATTCGCCATTGATGATATAGCCCTCGATCCCGATGATCGGTTTGATGCCCTCCCGATGCGCTGATTTATAGAAATCTATCGCACCATACAGATTGCCATGATCGGTGATCGCCACCGCCGGCATCTGATATTCTCCGGCCAGCCTGAGCATCCGGTCAACCCGGCAGGCACCGTCCAGCAGACTGTATTGTGTGTGGTTATGCAAATGGACAAAGGACATCAGGTCTCTCCCTTTTTCTCATAAGGATAACTAAAAAAAACCGGCCGAATTTGTCAAAGGATAATTTCCCGCACCTGCTCTGCTGGTCTATCCTGCTGATTGACAACACGATACGGACTCGGTTTGACCTCCTGTGGAATTATTTCCACAAATCCTGCCTATTTGCCACCCAAAAACTGCTGCCCGGATGCAGTCAATCCAATCCATAAATATGTGTAACAACATCTTAGAGAATTCACCGCAATTGGCTCCGGAATTGCGTATTAGTGTTGCGTCCTTATACTGGCAGCCCTGCCAGAAGTTGTGGTAATCTCCTCAGTGCTACAACAATGCAACCTCCTAAGTCAAGCCTGTACCCCTCCCCCCGGAGGGGTTTTTTCTTTCTTTGATTGACCCATGAATCCAGCCTAACAGATTGACTTACAGAAGGTAACACTGGCTTCAGCCGGTCGTTTCGCTGGCTTTAGCCGG
>CAZVXK010000178.1:0-2464 GCA_964631665.1 uncultured Candidatus Cloacimonadota bacterium
TCGCCATCTTCAAACGTCAAACCTCACAACTTTTCAAGGAGCTTGAAACATGAAGCAATTTTGCCTGATCCTGCTCGCTTTCTGGGTTGCGGCGCTTTGGGCAGCCGATCCCGATCCGGTGGCCATCCTGAAAGCGATCGATCGAAACATGACCTCCACCACCTCCAAGAGCGTTACCCGCATGGTGATCCACGGCAAGCGCTCCAGCCGCACTGTGGAATCCATAAATTATTCCCAGGGAACGGACAGATTCTTCACTGAATACACCGCTCCGCCCCGCGACAAAGGCACCAAAATGCTCAAAGTGGGAAGCGACCTCTGGATCTATGATCCCGGCACCGACCGCACCATCCAGATCTCCGGAAACATGCTGAAACAATCGGTCATGGGCAGCGACCTTTCCTATGAGGATTTCATGGAGGAAAACCAGCTGGCTGAGTCCTATTCCGCTGTGGTTTCCGGCTCCATCACCTACGACGGGCGCAATTGCTGGATCCTGGACCTCACCGCCAAAAAGCAGAATCTGGCCTATCATTCCTGCAAGCTCTATGTGGACAAGGAGCGGAATGTGGTGCTCCATGAACTGCTCTATGCCAAAAGCGGGAAACTGCTCAAGTCGGTCAAAATGTCCAATATCACCCGCACCGGAAACCGCTGGTATCCGCGCCATATCCTGTTCAAGGACGAACTCAAGGACGGCAAGGGAACCGAATACCATATCGACAGCATCGAATTCGATATTGCCATCCCTGCCAGCACCTTCACCAAAGCCATGCTGAGGAAGTAGGAAGAGGACAATCCTGGTGGATTGATTTCTGGATTTGCCTGCGGCAGCGGGCATCCGGATAAAATCCTTTGCAGATAACTGTTGGGAGCCCGCCTCCCGGCCAGGCAGGACGCCTGGCTCCCTCATCGCCCCCATTAGCAATACGGAATCATTACGGAGTCATTACGGATTAACTCCGTAATGACTCCGTAATGATTCCGTATTGCTAATGGGGGCCAGAAGAGATTTTTCTGTGAAAAAGATCTGATAAGCATCAGAAAGGCAGGATCAGCGGACCGGCGAATTCAGCTTCCGGATTCCGGAAGCAGAATTCAGGCCTGATGCCGGATCCCGCCTTTCTGGCAGTATTATCTCAGTTTCAGCTCTGCTCGTCCTGCAGGGTTTTGCATTCCACCGCATCCTTGAACTTGAGATGTTCGGTGAAGCGCGTCATGTGGAATTTGCCAAAGAAAGAATCCACAATGCTATAGATCACGGGAATGATGAATAGCGTGAGGAAGGAAGCAAATAGCAGGCCAAACACGAAACTCACCGCCAAAGGCCTCCAAGCCTGGGCGGAAGGATCGGTGGAAAAGACCAGCGGCAACATGCCGGCCACCGTGGTGGCAGTGGTCAGCAGGATGGGGCGCAGGCGTTTGGAACCGCTTTCGATGATGGCGTGCCAGCGGTCAACGCCCCGTTCGCGTTCGTTATTGATGAAATCGATCAGAATGATGGCATTGTTCACCACCACTCCCGCCAGGGCGACCACCGAGATCATGGTGTTCAGCGAAAAGGGCAGGCCCGTGACCAGCAAACCGAAGATGACGCCGATGAAGGCAAAGGGGATGGTCATCATCACGATCAGCGGCTGCACATAGCTTTTGAATTGGGAGGCCAGAATGGTGAAGATCACCAGCACCGCCAGAGCGAACAAGCGATAGAGCGAGGCATAGCTGCGCCGCTGCTCTTCCTGGATGCCGCCGCTTTCGATGGTGTAGCCCGGGTAGCGCAGTTCAAAATTGGACAGCAGGCCCTCCTCCCCCTTCAGCCTGTTTCCAAACAGCAAACCGTTCACTTCAGAGGCAGTCCGTCGCTTCTGCCGGCCCTCCTCTTCATAGGAAGTTACGGATGCAGTTACAGTTATCACCCGGTCCAGGTCGCGATGGTAGATCTTGGACAGGGAGGAGGTGATCTCGAATTCCGCCAGATCGCGGAGGGCGATCAGATTTCCGGTGCGAGTCCTGATCTTCAGGTCCTTCAGGTTTTCCAAATCCTCGGTGTATCGATCGGAGAGTTTCACGATCAGGGGATATTCGTCCACACCCTCGCCCCGGTATTTTCCCACTTCGGTGCCGGTGGAGGCGGTGCGGATGGTGGAGGCGATCTGGGCCACGCTGAGACCTGCCATGGACAGAACTTCATGGCGGGGAATGATCTGCACTTCCTTTTTGCCCTTGTCATAGCTGTCATCGATATCGGTTACGCCGGGAATCTTGGCCAGAATTCCCTTCACGCTTTCGCTAATGTAAGCCAGACGCTCGAGGCTTTCGCCCTTGATCCGCAATTCCACATCGTTGCCGATGGGCGGGCCGGAGGTGCTCTGCACAAACTTGTAAGTGTAGAGCCCCGGCAATTCCTCCAAGTAGTCCCGGATCGCATTGCGGATCTCTTCATGCGTGTATTTCATTTTCTTCA
>CAZVXK010000179.1:0-2459 GCA_964631665.1 uncultured Candidatus Cloacimonadota bacterium
TATGCATTCAGAAACGTAAACGAAATTCATTTTCAGCGAAGTTTCTATCATTGTTTCCACCGGCCAGACGCCAGATTTCACCCTTCGCTCCCGTTAGCAATACGGAATCATTACGGAGTCATTACGGAGTTAATCCGTAATGACTCCGTAATGATTCCGTATTGCTAATGGGAGCGAAGTCTCCACATTATGGATGGCATATTTGTGTTGACTCAAATCCCGCCTCGTATTTTTGGGTTTGCATCAAACCAGGTTTCCGGGAATCCAGTACTCAGCAGTTCCCGTGCAGGAAAGCCATCCCGGGCTGGTATTGATAAGAGAACCCTTTAGCACAGAATCAGGGAGAATCCGTGAACAGATATATCATTATTCTGGTGGCGCTGACAGCTTTGTTATGGGCTGAAGCGCCTGATCCCAAGGCTGTCATCGGCAAGATCGATGACCGCAGCTACAGTTATGCCGAATATGAGCGCATTCTGGCCAATTACTATGCCTATCACGGCCAGGGAAAAACGCTCAGCGAAGAGGACAAAGCCAAGCTCAACGACCAGTGCTGGGAAGAACTGGTGGGGCGTTATATCTATGACCAGGCGATCAAGGCCGGGAAGATCAGGATCACCGATCAGGAGCTGCTGGACGAGGCGAAAAAGAATCCTCCGGATGGGGTGAGGGAACTCAAGGACCTGCAGACCAATGGCAGATTCGACCAAAAAAAGTATGAACGGGCTTTGAGCGAGGTACCCGATTTCCGCCGCCAGGTGCTGGACGCAGTGCGTGAATTTTACCAATATACCAAGCTTCTGACCACTATCAAAGCCGAGGTCGATGTGGTGGCGGACAGCGTGAAACAAAAGTGGCTGAGCGAGAACGATACCGTCGATGCCCAGATCATCTTCTTCGATTTCAACAAGTTGACCCATATCAACCCCTCCGAGGCGGAGCTGGAAATGTACTATCATGAGAAAATGGAGGAATACCGCCGGGAAAACGGACGCCAGCTGCATTATGTGCGGATCGCCAAAGAACCCTCCGCGGCAGATTCCTTGGCGGTGTATGCCAGGGTGCAGCAGTTGCTTTCCGAACTGAGGGGCGGAGCGGATTTCGCCGAATTGGCACGCGAGATATCGCAGGATCCGGGTTCTGCCCAAAAGGGTGGCGATCTGGGCTGGTTCACCCGGGGCCGGATGGTTCCGGAATTCGAGGCTGCAGCTTTTGCCACCAAAACCGGCAATATCGCCGATCCCGTGCTCACCCGCTTTGGCTGGCACCTGATCCAGACCACCGACCGCCGCAGTTCTGAAGACGGGGAGGAGGTTTCCGCCCGCCATATCCTGCTGCGCATCGATCCCAGCGAAACCACCCTGCAAAAGATGAAGACTGACAGCGCTTCCCTCTATTATCAAGCACGGGAAAAGGGTCTGGCCACGGCAGCGAGGGAAGGGGGATTCAAACTTGAGGAAACCCCGCCCTTCCAGGAAACCGACGTCATGATCCGCAATATCGGCAGGGAACCCAATCTGGTCGCTTTTGCCTTTGCCAATCCGATCGGAACTCTGGCGGAGCCTGTTTTTTCACCCAGTGGGGATATCTTTATCTGCGCGGTCTCAGCCATCCTTCCCGAGTGGTATGTCCCCTTCGAAGATGAGAAGGCAAATATCACCAGCCGTGCCACCCGCACCAAGCGTATGTATTATATGCATCAATATGTTCAGGATTTCTATAAAAACGTTTCCCCGGAGCTCTATCTGGCCTATGCCGACCGGGATAGCCTCTTGGTGATCGAGGTTTCCGGACATAAGCGCGACGATGGCATCACCCCTGTGGGGAGAATTGAAGCTCTGAACCGGGCTCTGTTCGATACACCGGTGGGCAGTTTCAGCACCCTGGTCGAAGATAACAACCGCTGGTTCCTGGCCAAGGTTACCCGGCGGAACCAGCCCGACCTGCAACTGTGGGAAAAGGACAAGGCTTCCCTCATCGACCAAGCCCGGAACGAAGCCCGCCAGAAGCACCTCAACGACTGGTATTTCGAGCAACGCAAGAATGTGAGCATCATCGACAACCGGGCCGATTTTTATGACCTCAGCTCGGTCCGCCAGCTTAAACAGATCAGGCTCTGATTTGGGTTGATAATAGGGCAAGGGGGCAAAAGGGCAAAGGGGCAAAAGAGGAAGCTGCGCTTAATTGGAGCTGAGAACCGGAAGCTGTGCAAGGATGAAGTGTCGGTGATTGGAATCAAGGTTCTTGATAATGGGGGAAAATAATAACATGCATCCCTGTCTTCATCTGCCACAGACATATTTGTGCACTTTCCCTTTTGCCCTTTTGCCCTCTTGCCCTATTGCCCTTTTGCCCTATTGCCCTTTTGCCCTCTTGCCCTATTGCCCTTTTGCCCTTTTACCCTCTTATCAATCCCCCAACTCCACATCAAGCGCCAGCACTAATCACTAATCACTAGT
>CAZVXK010000180.1:0-2432 GCA_964631665.1 uncultured Candidatus Cloacimonadota bacterium
ATTTCACATGCTATCTAAAATATCGTCCCGCTGGGACTCGCAACACGAGTTTTTTTTCACACCCGCTGAGCGGATTTGTCAACAGTCTGCGCCCTTCCAGGGCTTTCACATCATCATCTGGAGGGGAACGACCGATGACTGGTGAGAACCTATAAAAGCCAGCATATGCCATATCATTCTGGCGGTCAATTTCTTAGCCCCGGCGGATAAATGCTTGACAAGATATTCCGCTTTTATTTCTTTGAATCAGCTTCTGATTTACTTCCCGGGAAGAAACATAAGCTGGTCTCTGATCTGCTTCCATAATAAACCAGAAGGTGGCTTCTGATCTGCTTCCCCGGAAGAATCAGAAAGAACCTTACCAAGGAGGAAAGATGAAAAAAGCACTGTTGCCCGCCTTGCTCAGCGGCTGGGTTTGCCTGGCCTTCGCCCTCAGCGGCTATGCGGATACTGAGCTTTTCACCCTGGACACGGTGCCGCCGGAACTCCAGCTCCACAGCCCCAACGGCGGGGAGCTCTGGTACATTGGCGACACCCACGACATCACCTGGACGGCTTCCGACACCAACCTCACCCCCAATTCCGTGTATCTGTGGTATAGCGTCAATGGCGGCCTGGAATACCTTTCCCTGGCGGAGGCGATCGCCAACAGCGGCAGCCATCCCTGGGAAATTCCAGCCGTGCAAACCAACCTGGCCCGGGTGCGGGTGCGGGTGAGCGACGATTTTGGCTATATCACCCAGAAAACCAGCCTGGCCAACTTCACCATCAGCTATGTGCCGCCGGCGGAACCGGAAGGCGTGTTGGTGGACATCCTGAACGGCCTCGACGCCGTGATCTCCTGGCAGCCGGTAACCCAAACCATCTATGGCACGCCGATCACCCCGGACGGCTATATCGTGCTCTACAACGAGACTCCCTATGAGGATGAGCAGTTTTTCTACTTTCTGGGCCGCACCTTCACCACCAGCTACACCCATCACGATGTGGCGGAATTCAGAGATCAGATGTTTTACCGCGTGGTTGCCTACAAGTATTACCGGGATGAGGATTTCACCCGGCTGGAACTGCTGGCCGGGGAAAGATCCCTGCCCTGGGGCGAAGCGCTGCTGCTGCTAACAGGAGGTGTGAAATGAGAAACACAAAACACTGCCAATGCCGTTGTAACACAGGCTTCAGCCGGTCGGGCCGCCGGCTTCAGCCGGTGCTGCCAACCCAGACTGCGGCCCCATCCTCTTTCCGGCTAAAGCCAGAGAAACGGCCGGCTGAAGCCAGCGTTACGCTGCGGACACCGCTGCCCGCAAGGCTGTGGACGCCGCTGCCCGCGAGGCTGTGGACATCGCTGCCAGCAAGTCTGCAGACGCTGCTGGGGGCGATCCTGCTGTTGCTGCCCCTGCTACTGCTGGCCAGCAATCTCTGCGCCGAAACCCTGGCCCGGCAGGATTTCGAAGCCAGCCCGGAGGACAACTGGAGCTACACTGCCGATCCCCCCGGAATGGACCGTTTGATCTGGTGGGGGCGCACCGACCAGCCCCTGGGCGGAGCCTCTGCCCAGAGTGGGGACTGGTATTGGGCCAGCTGGAACCTCACCGCCACCGAGGCCAGCCTCACCTTTGCCCCGGTCAGCCTGCCCTTCGGTTATCTGCACAGCCTCAGCTTTTACTACTTCACCAACGGGCTGGTGCCCGGAACCGACCACGCCCGGTTCTGCGTGGAATATGACGACGGAACCGCGTGGGAGAACTGGGTGCCCCTGCAGCCGGACACCGATGCCTGGGTCCTGGTGCAGCTGGACATCCCCGCCTGGGCCAGCACCGTGCGCCTGAAGGTGTCCGCCCAGACCAACGGCATCGCCAAGTATGTGCACTGGGACAATTTCCTGATCTCGAACACCCCCACGCCTCCCACACCGCCTGTGGTTAATAACGCCAGCGCAGCCCAACGCACGGACGGCAGCGGTTTGGTGGATATCTGGTATGACCTTTTCGATGCCAATGCCGATACCTGTGAAGTAAGCCTACTACTCTCCGAAGATGGCGGGGCAAACTATAACCTCAGCCCCGACCCATCCAACCTGAGCGGAGATGTTGGATACGGCATCACCAACGGCAGCGGCAAACACATCGTCTGGAATGCCGGTGCGGAAGGCGTGCCCTATGACAACGACCAATTCAGGCTGAGGATCATAGCTGAAGACCATTCTGGATCGCCAATACCGGAGAACTTCATCCTGGTGGAGGGCGGCACTTTCAGCAACGGCACTTCCATTGTAACCATCAGCAGCTTCTATATAGACAAGTATGAGCTCACTCAGGCCGACTATCAAGCAGTGATGGGGGTGAATCCTTCCTACTTTACCGGTGTTACAAATGGTCCGGTGGAGCGGGTTTCCTGGTTCAATGCCATCGAATACTGCAACCGACGGAGTATGC
>CAZVXK010000181.1:0-2322 GCA_964631665.1 uncultured Candidatus Cloacimonadota bacterium
CCATAGGTATCCGGGCCCAGGGGATCGTTCACCGTGACCACACCTATGGTCAGAGTGAAATCCACCCATTGTACGAAGCCGGTGTCATTATACAGCTTAAGCTGCATTGGGATCAGCATCCCGGGCAGGACCTGGGGCCGGGCGAACAGCTCGAAGTTGTCGCCGGTTGGAGTCACCTGTATATTCTGCAACATATCTCCGTAATAGCCGATGTTGTCGGTGACCGCCACCAGGTCGTTCAGGGTGTAAAGTTTTCCATACACGTCGCTGAGACCCATGGCCCCGATATTGCTGAGGGTGATGTTCAGACGCGCAGTCTCACCCGGATCGAGTGCCTGATTGCCTCCGATCACCAGGTAGGAATGGTAGAGTATCTTGGCATTGTAGATCGGGACGAATTCCGAGATGTCATAGCTATTGCCCTGGCTGTCGGTGAGGATCAGATGTATGCGGATCATGGCTTCATGGGGAGCCTCGGGCGCGATCTGCATGACCACCGGGTTCAGGTTGAAGCCCAGTTCGGTGGCATTGATGGCGGGATAGGTGATCAGGGAATCGGCGAAAGTTACCCAGGGACTGTTGGTGGTAACATAGCCGCTGATACCGGAGATGGTGGAACTGCTGGTATTGATCAGGCCAAACAGGACTTCCACAGTCTCACCCGCATTCACCAGACCGTCGTCGTTGCCATTGGAAGGGCCGGTGTTGTCATCATCGATCACGATTATACCCGGGATCAGGGTGCCGCTGTTGTCCACTTCGATCACCTGTTGCAGCGGTTTGAATTCATGCTTGGAGATGGTGAGGGTGCAGTCGTTGATCGTCATGCCAGAGGGTAGAACCAGGATCAGGTTGCCTTCCTCATCGGTGTAGCCCCGGCTGATGATTGAGCTGTTCTGGGTGAGGGTTACGCTGGCACCGGAAACGGGTAAATTGAGCGAGTCCTGCACCGCCACATCCAACAGGCTCAAGCCCAGCGGGATGGTGCTTTGGACGGTTACGTTGAAGTGATTGGGAATCCCGGTGAAGGCTTCCATGGTGGGATCACCCATCAGATTGCACCAGTGGGCAAAGTTCACCGCATTGGTGGGAGAGGAGACGCCATAGATCTGGTGGATGTAGAGCCTGCCATTGAGCAGGGCTTCCCCGATGGTGCGCATGTTGTATTGGAGCAAGCCACCCCAGATCCCGCCGTGCAGGGCATTGTTGAAAGTGGTGTGGGTGCTGGAGGTTGCCATGCCGATGGCGGTTACGGCTCCCTTGGGAACAGCGACCGTGCCCAGACGGATGAAGGACTCAGTGGTGGCAGTTCCTCCAAAATTCCCGGTGGAACAAGTGAGTATGATGGCATGGGACAGACGGAAGGCATTGAACAGGCTGCTTTCGGAGGGGGACCAACCGCTCATGCCAAGATAACCGCGATAACTGAAGAAGCCCACTCCCTGGTTTAGGGCCTGATTCATCAGCGTGGGGGAAGGCTGGTCTCCATAGATCTCGGTGAAAGTGTAATCCGGATTGATGAACAGGGCTCTTTCCTTGATGTATTTGTTGGTGTAAACAGTCGAGATCCCCGAGGGAGCCCAATCCCCCACCAGCAGCATACGATTCAGCCATTGGGCAGTGTCAAGGTTTACATCTCTCTCCACCAGATAGATCTTGGCAAACAGCAGTTGAAGCTGGGAAAGGTTCTCCGCGGAGATGCGTCCGATGAAAACATCGCCCAGTCCGTCATTTCCCGCCAGATGGGTGTAGGGATAATCCCCCACACCACCACCCACAGTATAGGTGGGGATGGTATAGGAACCACTGGTATCACCGATCAGGATCACATAATCCGGCCGGGTGGCGGGGTTGTTATAGGCAGCCTGGATGTAGTTCTTGATGCTGGTGGTGCTGGAACCGGCTTCGTTGGCTGCAGTGCTGGCAAGGTCCACATCTGCGCCCTTTTGCCGTTTCCACAGCACAAATTCGTTCATGGCAGTAATGAAATTGGGATCGGTATTGTTGCCATAGATGATCAGATAGCGCGGTGGGGTATTGGCATACATCAGGTTGCGGTAGTCATCATAGTTCAGGATTATGGATTCGTAGATGTTGGAGAAGGCCGGGGAAACCGAGGTCAGCTCTCCCTCAAGTTCATTGATACCAGGGGTGGAAGTGTAGTTCAACCGGAAATCGATGCTGCTGTTCAGGGTAAGCTCCTGATTGCCGGCATTGTAGCTGAAGGGATTCACCTGGATGTTGATGATGCGGAAATCCCGCAGGATCATGGGATCGCTATATTCGATCTGCGCCGTGGGATAAGAGCCCCCACTCTGATAA
>CAZVXK010000182.1:0-2264 GCA_964631665.1 uncultured Candidatus Cloacimonadota bacterium
TATAGAAAGCCACATTGTTGGGAGGGCTGTAGCTGTTGTCGGTGATGGTGCGCAGATAGGCATAGGTGGTGTTGTTGGCCTGATTGATCACCGTCCAGTCCAGAGGAATGTTGGGAGCAGTCACATTGTCAAAGTTCTGGGCATAGGGCAGAGAGTAGATGGTGGGATCGATGCAGGTGGCGGTGAGTGGCACAGTGTGGATGATGCGGTTCTGATCATCGGTGATGGTGATCGTGCCGGTATGCGTTCCGGCCGCGGTAGGGGCATAGACCACATTGAGCGGGATGGTCTGTCCGGTCACCAGGCTGGCCGGGAGATTGGGCATATTGGCAATGCTGAAGAAAGGACTGCCGGAAATCGTGATACTGGTGATCCCCAAAGTCCCGCCGCCACCGTTCAGGATGGTAAGCTGGCGCGTGTGGGTGGTGCCCATCAGGGCTTGGCCATAGTTCAGGTTATCCGGAGAGATGATGGCCAGGGGATCGGTACCCAGGGGGGTGAGATGGATCGAAGTTTTGGGGAACTGACCGGAAACCGTGGCCCCGGCAGGAGGATTGGCCGGATCGTAGGTGGTGCTGTCGCTATAGATATCCCGGGCCCGGTTGGTTCCCACCGTCTGGCAATAGAAGTAATCCATGGAGCTGTAATACTGCGTATCCATGGGACGCTGCACCATCATCACCAGATTGCCCCCGGTGTAGGTGTAGACCGTTTGCAGCGGGATCATGATGGTATTCTGCCCGCTGGGATAGTTCACATTGCCGTCGAAAACCAGGGTCAGCTGGGTAGAGGGTATCCAGCCGGCGGCAAGATCGGGATTCTGGGTGGTCCCCAACCAGATGCGGGTGGGCATGTTGGGCAGGTTGCTCTGGAAGTTGTTATAGAAGCTCAGCGCCATGATGTTGCCCACCATGGTGATCTCGGCAGGGTAATACAGCGTTTCATAGAGGCTGTTCCTCCACCACATGTTCACTGGGATCTGGGCTTGCTGATCTCCCGCCCCAATGGTGATCACCACCACTCCGGCTGGCATCACCGTTATGCTCAAGGGTTGGGTGAGGTCGTTATTGGGATTCTCATCTCCAGCCAGCACCACTTTCCCCCGCAGGATCAGAGGCCCTTCCTCGGTCGGGGTCCAGGTGAGGGTGAAGTCTATCACTTCACCCGGCTGGATCGGAGTGCCGGGGATCGAGACCAGTTCCACATTGGTGGAGGTGATCAGCTTCACCTGATAAGTGGTCTGGGGATTGCTGCCCCGGTTGCGGATGGATACCGTATAGTTCGATGGCGTTCCCACCGAGGGGGTGGTGTTTCCAACCAGGCCGACCGCCGCCAGATCGTTCTCCGCCGGTTCCAAAGGTAGGAATTCGTAGATTGTTCCCAGCGCCGGATAGGTGCTGATCGAGGAATTCTCCACAGTTTGAGAGACGGTGGCAGGGGGGCCGGGAGTTACACTGTAGAACCAGTTCACCCCGCCCGGAGCCATATTGATGCCAATCGAGGCGGAGGCGTTTTGCGGTGCTCCAGATTCAACTCCATATATGAAATCCACCTTTCCGTTCTCATAGAGGCGCACCTGCAGTTCATGCGAATTTCCCGAGTAGTAGTTCCACTGCAGTCCACTGTATTGGATGGTGAAGATGCGGTTCGGAGCGGTTCCGGAAAGCAGATACTGGCAGTTTCCACCGGAGAGGCTGGTATCGTCCCATAAGGGTGCCAGAACCGGACGCCAATCCAGGGATGAGAGCTGATTGGTGAGATTGCTGTGGGTGAGTGAGGTGCCTAACCCCACCCAGCCGTTTGAGGACACCCTCACCTGGGTGAAATTATCCTCTCCATAGGGAAAGTTGAATCCGATATTGATGAGTTCCGATAGCATATCATCACCCAGGATGCTGGTGATAGCTGTTCCTGTGATCGCCGTGTAGGTACCTGTGGTGGCATTGAAGGTATAAAACTCGTCAATGCCGGCAAAGGCAAGCGTTGCGATCGCAGCCATCATGAAGATAAGCAATAGCTGTTTCATGACAGACTCCTTTGTTTATTGTTACTTTGCTATAAACATCGTCCTTTCAACCCTTGCGGGCTATCTATCTATATTGCTATTACTTATATTAGTCGGGGCGGCTCTTGGCACACACGATTCCCATGATGCCAAGAGGCAACTACTTGTCAACAATAATCTGAGCTTTGTGTCTCAGATTTCTGAGTCCACCTCCTGATCAAGCTTCCGGAGGCTTCTGCCGGGCCAGGATGCTGTTCGT
>CAZVXK010000183.1:0-2108 GCA_964631665.1 uncultured Candidatus Cloacimonadota bacterium
TTGCAGGGCAGCAACTTGCAGCGGTCGGTTCGGCGGAATTATGAGTTAAAACTGGGGCTGTTTATGAGGGAAGGGGCGGCAATCCCACCATACCACAGCAGCGGTATACTATGCTGCGGGCCTGTTCGGTCACTGCTGAAGCGGCCTATCGGCCGCTGTGGCGAACAGGAGCTCGCCACCCCTATACCCCAGGCGCAGTTTGTCTTTTATCGTGAAAGCGTGTAACACATACCATGGATCATCGTCTCCCGATAACAATTCTGCGCCAGCAGCCCCTTTGCCCCTTTGCCCCTTTGCCCTTTTGCCCCTTTGCCCTTTTGCCCTTTTTCCCTTTTTCCCTTAACACATCGAAACTTTCCCTTGACAGCAGCTCTCGTCTGCCGGAAAAGGCTTTCATTCAAGGGAAAGCGAGGAAATCAGCATGAAGCGATCCTTATTTTTGCTGGCACTGCTGCTGCCATTGTTGCTGCCGGCGCAATACCAGTCTGTGAATGCCACCTTTCCCGGCGAGGAATTTTGGGAGGAACCGGAATATGAGATCGCCGAGGAAGTGGAATATGGCATGCAAACGATGGTTGGCACGATCACGGTGGACGGAGTCACCTATTCGCAGGTGCGTCTGAAACCGGAGATCTCCTTCTGGAAGTTTGGCTTCGGGTTGGATCTGGACCTGCTGTTCGACAGCCATGGCAGGCTTCGGAAAGAGGAGTGGACCCATCTGGACGACCTGGTGCGCAAGATCTATTATTTCCGCTATGCCAACCGCAGAGACCCCTTCTATTTCAAGATCGGCTGCATTCCGGGCTATACGATGGGACAGGGGATGATCTTCGACGACTATTCAAACATGCTGCGCTATCCCAATTTCAAGTCCATCGGCGGTTATTTTGGCCTGAATACCAAGCTTCTGGGCATGGGTTTCGAAGCCTACACCCACGATATCCAAAAGAACGAGATCCTGGGTGCCAAAGCCTTCATCAAACCCCTGTCCGTGCTGAACAGCCCCTTCTGGGCTAACTTCAAGCTGGGCATCAATATCGGGGCGGACCGCAACCAATATGGCAAATATCCGGACAGCGATGGCGACGGCTATCCGGACATCTATGACAAATTCCCCCACGATCCCGATCTCTGGTTGGATAGCGACGACGACGGGATCGCCGATGAAATGGATCTCGATCTGAACGGAAACGGCAGCATCGACCATCCTGACCTCAATCCCTTTGTGGAAGCCACCTTCCCCGGAATCGCGGTCAACTATCCGGATTATCCCTTCGACACGGAAGTCTATCCGGATCGGGCGGAACAATATCTGACCAAGCGGCCGGTTACGATCTACAGCCTGGATTATGAACTGCCCCTCACCGAGAGCGATGACTTCAGCCTCACCAACTACGCAGAATTCGCCATCATCAAAGATCACGGCAACGGGCTGATCTTCCCCGGCTTCGGCATCAACTATAAGAACTTCGATGCCAGGCTGGAGATCAGGAACTTCAGCGATGAATTCCTGCCCGCCTATTTCAACAATCTCTATGACGAACAGCGCAGCCAGATGATCTACAGCCTGCCGGAAGAGGATAACCAAAGCCGCACCTATTCGCTCAACCCCAAGGACAGCATCCTGCCCCAGATCGGATCCACCTTTGGCTGGTTCGGCAGCCTGCGCGCCAATTTTGCCAATACCGTGTATCTGAGCCTGGCCTTCCTGGATATGTATGGCAGCCGGAACATCGCCGGAAAATCCTTCTGGTGGAAGCTGTCCGCCACGCCGGAAACCATTCCCCGGCTGCAGGAAATCACCCTCTACTATGCCCAGCATAATGTGCCCTATGTGGATTTCATCAATCTGCGCAACCTGAACGCCCATGTGGCTGGCAGGCTGGTGTATCAGATCTCGGAAGGCACGAACCTGGTGGGAAAATACACCGAATATTACAACGACCTCAATTCTGACGGCAGGATCAAAGGCCGGGACGAGATCATCGAGGTCATCAGTGTGGGGATCGAATTCAAATTCTGAGCCTGATTTTACCCTGCCTGTGGATTTTTTTCCACCAGCATTACTTTGTCTGGCAATCAGATAGAAAAACCAGGGTGGCAGCAGA
>CAZVXK010000184.1:0-2107 GCA_964631665.1 uncultured Candidatus Cloacimonadota bacterium
TCCCAGGGCAGGGTTATCATCGAAAATCCGCTCCACATCCTGCTGATCGCCATCCCCCTCAGCCTGCAGACCTTCCTGATCTTCTTCATCGCCTATCTGGCCAGCCGGAGCTTGAAACTCAGGCATGAGATCGCCGCTCCGGCCGGAATGATCGGCGCCTCTAATTTCTTTGAACTGGCGGTGGCGGTGGCGATCTCGCTCTTTGGAGCCGCTTCGCCGGTGGCGCTGGCCACCGTGGTGGGGGTCCTGGTGGAAGTGCCGGTGATGCTTACCCTGGTCAGGATCGCCAACCGGACCGCCCATTGGTTTCCAACCGGAGCGTGAGCAACAAAATGAGAAAGGTATTGATTCTGTGCACCGGAAATTCCTGCCGCAGCATCATGGCGGAAGCTTTGATCAATCACTTCCTGGGTGACGATTGGCAGGCTTTTTCCGCCGGAGTTGAACCCTCCCGCGTCAATCCCCTGGCGGAAAGGGTCCTGCGGGAGATGGGCATCGACACTTCCTCCTATCGTTCCAAAAGCGTCTCCGAATTCCTGGCGCGGGACGATCTTGATCTGGTGATCACCGTGTGCGACCATGCCCGGGAAAGCTGTCCCATCTTCCTCAAACCCATTCCCCAGGTGCACCTCGGCATCGCAGATCCCGCCCCCTATACCTTTGCCGATGAAGAGACGACCTTGCAACATTTCCGCCAAACCCGCGAAGAAGTCATCCAAAAAGTGCTGGTCTGGCTGAAGGCTCACTGAAACAGCATCTTACGCTGTTATATTGTCAAGCGCTCCCTTGCTCTGCCCTGGCATCGCTCCCATTAGCAATACGGAATCATTACGGAGTCATTACGGATTAACTCCGTAATGACTCCGTAATGATTCCGTATTGCTAATGGGAGCGGAGGGTGGCAATCACACCCATCCAACTATAATTTCATCAGTATCTCATCCGTTTTATCTCCTCCGTAGTTCCATCCGACCCAAAAAACCTCTTGACTTCAGGCAGCATCGGCGGCAGTTTGGCATCAGCAACAGGGAGGTATAAGATAATGAAACTGAAGTATTTCGGGCATTCCGCCTTTGGGGTGGAGACGCTGGCCGGCCAGAGCATCCTGATCGACCCCTATCTGGACGATAATCCGTCCTCGCCGGTGAAGTCCAGGGAGGTGAAGGCCGATTTTATCGTGCTCACCCACGCGCACGGAGATCATCTGGGGGACGCCTTCAAGATCGCCAAACAGGGGAATCCGCTGTTCATCTGTGTGCACGAGCTGGCAGCGTATGTGGCCAAGAAGGGATTCCGCTCGCATGGAATGCACATCGGCGGCAGCCATGAATTTCCTTTTGGGCGGCTGAAATTCACCATCGCCCAGCACGGCAGCCAAACCCCGGATGGGGTGTATGCCGGTTTGGCGGCAGGGGTGCTGCTGTTCGTGGACGGGCTGTGCATCTATCACACCGGCGACACCGGTTTGTTCTATGATATGAAGCTGATCGGCGAGCTGAACCGGATAGATTATATGCTGCTGCCGATCGGGGACAACTATACGATGGGGATCCCGGATGCCGTCAAGGCGGTGGAACTGGCGCGCCCCCAGACGGCCATCCCCATGCATTACAATACTTTCCCGCTGATCGCGGCCGATCCTGTCCAGTTCCAGACCGCGGTGGAGAAATTGGGTGTCCGCTGCCAGATCATGCAGCCGGGGGATGTGATCTGAGCGCCTTTATTTCAATGCTTTGAGCGCGGACTGGTAATCCGGTTCGTGGGTGATGTCGTCCACCAGTTCGCGGTAGATAACCTTGCCGGCTTCATCGATGATGATCACGGCGCGGGCCAATAGCCCGGCCATGGGGCCGTCCACGATCTCCAGCCCGTAATTCTTGCCAAAGCAGCGGTCGCGCAGTTCGGAGAGGGTGATCACTTTGTCGATCCCCTCGGCGGCACAGAAGCGGGACAGGGCAAAGGGCAGATCACGTGAGATGCCCAGAATATAGGTGTTTTTGGCTTTGGCGGCATCGGAATTGAATTTGCGCACGCTCATGGCGCAAACGCCGGTGTCGATGCTGGGGAAGATGTTGAGCAGCAGTTTTTTGCCCTTGAAATCTGCCAG
>CAZVXK010000185.1:0-1780 GCA_964631665.1 uncultured Candidatus Cloacimonadota bacterium
GCAGCAAGTTATTCTTTTGAACAAAATTTCAATGAACCACCTAATCAGTCAAGATTTTTCAGTATTCAGGGTATTGCTTGAGTCCGCCTCCGGATTTTTGCTCAGACAAAAAAAAGAGGGGCTCTGCAGCCCCTCGCATAGTCAGGATATCACTGTTTCATTCACCGGTTACGATGGTCTCATACTTCATGATAAAAATCATCCAGGTCATGTTGTAATCAACCGTGGAGATCTTGGTGATGCCACCGTTGCGGGCAGCCTGGGCGATCGCTGCGTTGTTGTTCATGAAGGGCGGAAATCCCAGAATTCCCATCTGGGTATAAACGCCAGTCTTTGAACCCAGCGGATTCGTGGTGGCTGCCACGGGTCTGTTGATGGTGCAGGCGGTGAGGAACAGGATCAGCAGCAAAGCTGCCACGATCAGAAGTCTTGTTCTCATGGTCGAACTCCTTTTTCTATGATGGATACACTATATTTATCATTGCCTCCAGCCGTCAAGTAATATTTTCCCTCAGGCAGAGTTACAATTCCAGCATATGAAGATTACTTGGGTTGATCCATCTGGATAATAGCATATCATACCAATAGTTTGATCTACTTTGCTGAATTTACAACAGAGGACTTTTGACATTCGAAACTATTTCAGCGAGAATATAACTCCCTGGAGCGATGTTCCTCGATCCGGCCTTCGGATGGTTTGATGCCAAGGCTGGCGGCACTCTGCTGTTTTTCCAGATCGGGATTGGGGCTGAAAGTGAACTGTCCACCAGCGGGATCGGCTGTTTTACTTCCTTTATGGGTATAGATGAGCAGGATGGTCTCGTTCAGGTTCACCTGGTTGTAGAAGGAAGATCCTTCATAACCGCTGGCATCCCTCACTTTCACATCCCAGGTCCCCGGAGTGGCCATCCATTCGTTGATCGCACCCGGGGGCAGGATGGAACTCAGCTGGTTATCGCCCCAATAGGGTGAGCTGGAAGGGCTGATATATACGTGGGTGATGTTGTAGGGGCAATTGTTCTTGATTTGGATCACGCCGGCATCGGCTTCAATGTTATAGCTTTTTGTCTTTCCGGCGGTAACCTTCAGATTCTGGCTGTTCGTGAACACATAATAGCCCGTATAGCTCAGATTCACGGTCTTTTCCTCGGTATTGAAGATGGATTTCTTCAGCTTCCAGGATTGGGTGTGAAAATACTGGGAGAGCAGGGTTATCAGCGATCCGCTGTTGATGCTGATCACCACCACGCCATCGGAGGTGTTGGTAACCTTCAGTATGCCGTTGTCGGTGCATCCCGCCACCATCAAGACCAATGCTGCCAGTGCCACTAAAACTCTCAGTTTCATTAGCGCTCCTTTGTTAAAAATAGTTGACCACAGCCCTGGAGGTTGATCACTTGCCTGATCTGTTTCCCAAATCAGCAAACCCGCCAGCCAGTCTTTCCCCTGCTGTGATCTGATTCAATTCAAATCATATCCATATCTTTTCCCGAAGCAGGTTTTCGTCAAGGTTTATTTCTTGTTCCGCTGTTGCCACGCCGTTACTGACTTCTCGGCAGCGCTTCATCCGACCTATTGCCTCGGCATCCTGTGCTTGAACGGCACCTGGTCCGATCCGAAGCCTGGCATCGCTGCCAGGTGATGGGGATTGTGGCGGACGTGGCATCTCTTTGGCATCTATTTGATGGAAGAAGTCACTTGTTTCTCCCTCTTTATAAGGCCTTTATCAAGTCTTAATCAAGCGTTAATCAAGCGTTAACAATTAACGCTTGATTAACGC
>CAZVXK010000186.1:0-1664 GCA_964631665.1 uncultured Candidatus Cloacimonadota bacterium
CTCAGAAGGGAGTTGTGTACGAATAAATTGGTTCTCGTTTCATGTAAATACCGTTCCTACGGAACTCTGATGGCAAGCATGGCTGGATTTTTCACAACCTCTGAAATGGGTTTTTCTGATACCGGGGGTGGCCACTCCTGTCGTCGCGCGGGCTTTGATCCACAAATCTGATTGACAGAATCACGCTCATCGATAAATAGTACTCCATCCTCATCCAGAAGGGACAACATGAAAACAAACATGCTTACACCACTGCTGGCGCTGATCCTGCTATTCAGCCTGGGAACGGCTTTCGGCGCAACTTCAAGCCCTGTGGAGGGCGGCAGGAAGCTGGATCTATCCCGCTATCACAATGTGGGCAATATCTGGATGCGGGTGAGCAATTATGGCTTCTTCGGCTCCGGTAACGATGTGGTTCCGCGTTATCCCTCGCTGGAATATCCCGGTGGCAGCGGCATAGATTACCTCTACCGGGGTTCCCTCTGGTTTGGGGCAAAGAAATACCGCCGTGATGCCGCGGGCAGGAAGCTGTTCTGGAAGGCTTTGAATCCCTCGGCGGACAGCACGCAGACCGTGGCGGAAGGCACCACCGGCTGGCAGCCCTGGATGAAACCGGTGGTGGACACTCTGGTGGTGGAAGGCTTTGATGGGGAATGGTATATCTATGAACTCCTGCCGGCCTACAATCCCTTGGTGGCGGGCAATCCCGACGCCGTCGATCTTTATACCGCCTGGAATTCGCTGGACGGGATCACCACTGCCAGCAGCCGGCATCAGAAACGCGGCGTGGATGACGACGGCGATGGCATCATCGATGAGGATTTTGTGGGCTACACCTTCCCCCTGCGCCAGGCTGACGAGCTGCCTGTCCAGTTCCAACACTTTGGCGGCCAGCACATTGCCCAGACCAACAACTATGCCACCATCACCGAAGGCTTCAACTCCGAGATCTGGTTCCCCCTGGGATTTATGGACCTCTCCGACCGCAGCTTTGCCAGCTATGCCTTCTCCGCCCCCTACGACGATGATGGGGACAACCGTCTGGATGAGGATGGAGCGCCGGTCTCCGAACAGGATTTCATCTCCTACTATTACGACTACTGCCCTTTCGGCACGGTGGGCGACCGCGACCTGGGACGGGACAGAGCCATGAACCGGCATTATCCGCTGCGGGTGCGGGTGCGCCAGATGAGCTACCAATGGAGCTATGACTACATCAAAAATCTGGTCTATGTGGAATTCAACATCACCAACATGAACATCGCCACCCAGGACACCCTGTTCGACTGCACCATGGGCATCTATATGGATTGCGACTGCGGGCCGCAGACCATGACCGGCATCTATGAGGACGACCTTTCCGGCTATGTGAAGGGCACCGGCTATGAATTTGCCTATACCTACGACGCGGACGGCGACGGCGGCCTTACCACGGGCCTGATCGGCGCCCGGGTCTGCACCCCCGATCCGGAACAGCTCAGATTCCACTGCTGGTATTGGAAAAGCGACGACGGGCCGGACGATTACAACCCCTATTCCTTCAATTATGCCCCCCGCCGCACCGCCAATGAGAAATACTGGCTGCTGACGGGACGCAACCCGGATGACACCAAGTTTCAGCCCCTGCGCCCGGAACAGGACGACATCACCGAATTCGTGCAGCC